>DATMSM010000114.1:0-5288 GCA_035565355.1 Rhodocyclaceae bacterium | reverse complement strand
ACGCTCGGCGACCACTTTGCGGGGAGCTTGTCTGCCGGAACCACTCACAAATAAGTGACGGCGTACCTGAGCGCTCAGAAGTACGCCGGCAGGCGCTGTCCGGCAAAAATCGGGCGGGCTCGCCGCGCAAAGCGCGGCGGTGGGTTTGCGTTTAAGCAGCGACCTTGTAGCTGCGCAGGCGCTGCGAGAACTCCTGCAGCTGCTTGACACCGCTCTGTTCGGCGGCGTGGATCCAGTCCTGCAACTGCTTCAGCAATTGCTCGTGGCTCGCGCTGGAGCGTGCCCAGATCGCCTCGAGCTCCAAACGCATCTCGACCAACTTGGAGAGCTTTTCGCTCCTGGCCAGCACGGCTTCGGTATGCGCGCAGCTTTCGCCCTGCATGTCGCCCGTGAGGCGCTTCAGGACAGCGTGGCGCTGGGCCTCCTCGCGCAGATGCTGCACTTCTTCCTGGGCCACCTGGCGCAGCGACTTCAGATACTTGGCCAGCACGTCGTAACGATGGGTAATGACGGCATTCAGGGTGGCGTGATCGACATCGGTACGCACTGAACCCAGACGCGGACGCGGCGCCACCTTCTTGACCTTGGCCTGCCCCAGCATTTCGAGGATACGGATATACATCCAGCCGATGTCAAACTCGTACCACTTGTTGGAGAGCTTGGCCGAGGTGGCAAAGGTGTGGTGATTGTTGTGCAGCTCTTCGCCGCCGATCAGGATGCCGATGGGGAAGAGATTGGTGCTGGCGTCGGCACAGGCAAAGTTGCGGTAGCCCCAGAAGTGGCCGAGGCCGTTGACGACACCGGCGGCCCAGAACGGGATCCAGATCATCTGCACGATCCAGATGATGGGGCCGGCGACCACACCGAACATCAACACGTCGAGCAGGAACATCAGGGCGATGCCCAGCTTCTGGTGCGGCGTGTAGAGCTTGCGTTCGATCCAGTCGTCCGGCGTGCCGGTGCCGTACTTGTCCATGGTCTCGCGGTTATGCGCTTCCTTGACGTAGAGGAACACCCCGCCCCACAGCACCTTGTGGATACCGTGAATCTGCGGGCTGTGCGGATCTTCTTCGGTCTCGCACTTGGCGTGGTGCTTGCGGTGAATGGCCGCCCACTCCTTGGTATTCATGCCGGTGGAGAGCCACAGCCACAGCCGGAAGAAATGGCTGGGGATCGGGCCCAGATCCAGTGCGCGGTGGGCCTGGTGGCGATGCAGGAAGATGGTGACGGCGGCGATGGTGACGTGCGTCATGCCTAGCGTCGCCAGCACATAACCCCACCAGGGAAGCTCAAAAAAACCAGACAGCATAGTGCGGGACAGCCTTTCAAAACCGGGGAAGAAAACCCGTCGATTTTACGCGAAAGTGCCCGCCATCTATGATAAATCTGAAATTAATTAAGCCTGCCCGGACAAGGCATTAGCCGGGTTTTCGCCATCCCCGCCGGGGCCGAGCAAACGCACCTCGCGCTGCGGATAGGGGAAGCTGAAACCGGCCTCGGTAAAGGACTTCCAGATCGCGGTATTCAAGGTCGAGCGGACCTGTTGGCCATTGATATCGGGGTTGTCCAGCCAGTACAGCAACTCGAAGTTGATGCCGGAATCGGCAAAGCCCATGAAAAAAGCCTTGGGCGCGGGGGCCACAGAGATATCGGGCTGTGCCGCAGCGAGTTTTTCGAGCAGGGCGATGACCTGCTCCGGATCATCCTGATAACCGACCTGCACCTGCAGCACATGACGCACGCGGCTATCGCTATAGGTTTCATTCTGCACCGTGCTACTCACCAGCGCCTCGTTCGGAATCAGCGCCTCGACGCCGTTGCCGGCACGCAGCACCGTATAACGCGTGGTGATCTTGGCCACTTTGCCCTTCTCCGCACCAACGGCAATGATGTTGCCGATGCGGATCGAGCGCTCCAAGAGGATGATGAAGCCCGACACATAGTTGCTGGCAATTTTCTGCAGACCGAAACCAAGACCGACACCGAGCGCGCCGCCGAAAACCGACAGCGCGGTGAGGTCAATGCCGACCGCCGGCAGGGAAATCATGATGGCGAGCAGCAGCAGCAGGGCTTGCGCCAGCCGCGAGAACGCGACCTTGAGGTTGCCGTCCAGATCATTGGCACGCACCAGGCGCGCATCGATGACGCCGCCCAGCCACAAGGACAACAGCAGGGAAGCGGCCACCAGCAGCAGGCCTTGCAGGATCAGCCACAGATTGAGCGTCTGCTTGCCGACACTGAAACTGATTGCCTCCAACAGATCGATCACCTCTGGCAGATAGCCAGTGATATGCAGGGCCACGATAAACCAGACCACGGTTGCGAAAATGCGCTCGAAATTCTTCATCCACAGCGAGTTGCGGAAGGTCACGCGCAGGACGAAGAAGACGAAACGGATGATGACCATGGAGGCCAGCAGCGGCACCGCCAGGGAAAACAGCTTGGCATGCAACACCGGCGCCAGCAGCATGCGGGCGAACACGGTCAGCACCAGTGCCACCAGGGGGAAGACCAGGCGCTTGAGACCGCTGTGTCCGAACTGCACGGCCTTGCGTTCGTCCTCGATCACGCGACGGTTATTGAGGCCACGCTCCGCCAGCTTGGCGACGCCCAGGATCACCAATAGGATCAGCAACTGCCACAGCATGTGCGGATGGTTCCAGTCCTGTACCAATTGTGCCGCCAGGCTGCTCAATGCAAGGTCGAACATATTTACTTCCCGCCGCTAGGGGTTTCTTCATACGGCTGCGCATCGCCTTGATGGCGCCGCCAGTTCTTCAGATATTGCTCCGTCAGCGCCCGATTGTCGCGCAGGATCAGCAGATTTTCGGCATTGCGCGCCTGCGCCGACCAGGTGAAGTTATAGCTGCCGGTCAACACCACCGGATGCGCGCCTTCCGCATCAATCAGCATGACCTTGTTGTGCGCATTGCTATAGCGTGTTTCCAGCCACACCGGAATCCCGCCTGCGGCCAGCGCCGGGATCTGGCTGTGCTGCCCTTGCCGGGTCGTGGCCGCATCGGCCAGGACCTGCACGCGCACGCCGCGACGATGGGCCTGCAGCAGCGCCCGGGCAATATTGCGGCTGGTCAGCAGATAGGCCTGCACATGGATGCTCTGGCGCGCTTCACGCAGCGCGGCCAGCAAGCCGCCTTCGGCGTCATCCCAGGGCGAAAACAGAACCTCGGTGCTACCGCTGGCCGGCGCCTCCGCTGCACCGGCAGCAACGACGCTCAGGCCCAGCGCACAGGCGCAGAGCCATCGCCTCAAGCGCGGCGCTCCAGCACGGCCGCATAAAAGCCGTCGGTGCCATGCACATGCGGCATCAGGCGCAGATCCTCGCCGGTATCGAGCGACACATCCTGCTGCGCCAGCACTTCGGCCGCGGACTTGCGCACGAAGTCAGGATGCGTCGCAAGGAAGGCATCGACAATGGCCACATTCTCTTCCGGCAGGATGCTGCAGGTTGCGTAGACGAGGCGGCCACCCGGCTTCACCAGACGCGAGGCCGATGCCAGAATGGACGTCTGCTTCTGCTGCAGTTCGGCAATCGCTTCCGGCGTCTGGCGCCATTTCATATCCGGATTGCGGCGCAAAGTGCCCAGACCCGAGCACGGCGCATCGACCAGCACGCGGTCGAACTTGCCGGCCAGGCGCTTGATCTTCTGATCGTTCTCGCTGGCAATCACGCCCGGGTGCACGTTCGACAGGCCCGAGCGCGCCAGACGCGGCTTCAGCTTGGCGAGCCGCTTGTCGGAGACATCAAAGGCATAGAGCCGCCCCGAGGAGCGCATCAGCGCGCCCAGCAGCAGGGTCTTGCCGCCAGCACCGGCGCAGAAGTCCATCACCATCTCGCCGCGCTTGGGCTGCAGCAGGTGGCCGAGCAGTTGACTACCCTCGTCCTGCACTTCGAAGCTGCCGCCGAGAAAGAGCGGGTGCTTGGCGAGGGAGGGCTTCTTCTTCAGGCGTATGCCCAGTGGCGCATAAGGACAAGGCTCGGCCTCGATGCCCTCGGCCGCGAACTGCTTCAGCACCTCATCGCGCGTAGCCTTGACCGGATTGATGCGCAAATCCAGCGGCGCCGGCTGGTTCATGCCGCGCGCCAGCGCCAGCGCATCGGCCTCGGGCATCAGCGCGCCCAGGCGTTCGGCCAACCAGTCCGGCAGATCGGCCTGCTCGGCCAGGCTGCCGGGCTCCAGCTTGACTTCGCGCAGACTGTCCAGCCACTTCACCTCGTCAGGGTCGAGCGCGCCCGACAGCTGGCGCGTGTTGTAACCGGCGATGCGGGTCAAGGATGCCAGCACCAGTCGCTGCGGCGTCACCCGCTCGCCCGAGGCCTCCACCAGGCGCTCCAGGGTGCGCAGGCGCCGCAGCACGGCGTAGGCCGTCTCGGCAATGAAGGCGCGATCGCGGGCGCCGGCCTCGCGGTTGTTGCGAAAGTAATACGACAGCACCGCGTCGGCCGGATGCTCGAACTTCAGCAGCTCATGCACCACGTTGCGTGCGCCCTGCAACAGGGCGGTGTTGATTTGCAGCGAACTCATGTGTTTTCCCGTGCTATGCAAACGACACAATCGCCGCTCACTTGTTTCCTGAATACTCGACCTCGTGGGCAACCATTTCGGTCACGCCGCCCTTGCGATCGGTATAGCGTATCTTCACCGGCAAGCGCTCCTTGTCCCGCGCCAGCCAGACATCCACTCCTTCGGCCTCGCGACCGCGATAGGACAGATGATAGGTCCATATCGGCGCCTCGTCGGTGGCGCGGTTCAGCCACAGCTGGACGTCACGCTCGATGCGAAATACATAGCGCTCGAACTTGCGCCCGGTCGTTACCATCAGCGTCAGCTCCGGCGTATCCAGCGGATACAGCGCGAACTGGTAGAACATCGACAGGATGTCCTGCGCTCCCGCCGCCAGCGGCATCACCTTGCCATTGCTCAGCGTGAGCGTACCGCGTTCCCAGTCGAACTCGGAGCGGTAGCGCCCGTCCTTGCGATTATCCTGGAAAGCGTCCGGGTGCAGGCCACCGGCATCAATGCGCCCCACGCTCAACTGCCCGAGACGCACATCGGCAAACAGGGCAACGATGCCGGTCGTCTCCATCGTACTCGTCAGCGCATAACGGTCGCCGTCGATGCGCCAGTCATGCTCCGCACGGCCGACGATAAAACCCTGCTCGCCCTTCAGCACGTCGAAACGCAGGCGGCCGCTGCCAGGCAGGATGCGCGCCGGCACACCATTACCGCTGTCACGCGGGCCGACCTCGCCCGCCCCGGCCTGGCCGC
>DATMSM010000113.1:0-31436 GCA_035565355.1 Rhodocyclaceae bacterium | reverse complement strand
GTTTCCCCAGGTCGGCATCGGCTTCGGTCCGACGCGCCAGCTGCCGTCGCCGGCAGCGCAGGGCCTGCCGCCGAATGCGGACACCGATCCCTACACGCTGTGGCGCGGCCAGGCCACGGTGGCGTATGAGGTCGACCTCTTCGGTCGGGTCAGCACCGTGGCCAATGCCGCGCGCTTCGATGCCGAACAGAACGCCGCCTTGTTCCAGTCCACCCTGCTGGCGCTGCAGGCCGACGTGGCGCAGGCCTACTTCATGATCCGCGAGCTCGACGCCACGCAGGCGCTCTATACTGACACGGTGAAACTGCGCCAGGAAACGCTGGATCTGTTCCAGCGTCGCTACGACGCAGGCGACGTCAGCGAACTCGACCTGGCCCGGGCCAAGACGGAGCTCGCCGCAGCCCAGTCGCAGTCGCTGGGCATCGCACGTCAGCGCGCGGTGGCCGAGCATGCGCTGGCGATACTGCTGGGCAAGGCACCGGCAGAATTCAGCTTCCCGCAACAGCCGCTGACGCGCCTGGCGGTAGCCGTCCCGGCCGGCCTGCCGTCGGAACTGCTGGAGCGCAGGCCCGATATCGCCGCCGCCGAGCGCGCCATGATGGCCGCCAACGAGCGCATCGGTGCCGCCAAATCGGCCTGGTTCCCGCGCCTGGCGCTGACGGGCGCTTTCGGTTACGAGTCCAACGACCTTGGCGACCTGTTCAAGCGCGCCAGCCAGACCTTTGTGTTCGGCCCCTTCATCGGCGGCCTGATCACGATGCCGCTCCTCGACGGCGGTGCGCGCGCGGCCGGTGTGGACAGAGCCAATGCGGTCTGGGAAGAAGACGTGGCCCTGTATCGCGGCACCGTGCTCAAGGCCTTCAAGGAGGTCGAGGACAATCTCGCCAATCTGCGCATACTCGACGAACAGAACAAGGCTCAGGATACAGCAGTGACCGCCGCGAACAAGGCAGCACGCATCTCGCGCATACAGTATCGTGAAGGTGCGGTCAGCTATCTCAGCGTCATCGACTCAGATCGCAGCGCCTTGCAGCAGCAGCTGGTGGCGGTGACATTGGACGGCGAGCGTGCCCGTTCCGTGGTCAGCCTGATCCGCGCCATCGGCGGCGGCTGGGGCGAACAGCCGGCAGCAAGCGCCGCCCTGTCTCCGACACCGTCCGCCGCCCAGGCCAACAAGCCCGTTAAGGCCGGCAGCTAAGCCTCAAGGAAAACGCTATGCCCTACGTCAATCTTCAGATCACTCGCGGCGCAACGCGTGAACAGAAAGCGCGCATCGTCGCCGAGTTCACCGCCACGCTGGTGCAGGTTCTCGGCAAGAAGCCGGAGCACACCCACATCGTCATCCAGGAGGTCAACGAGGAGGACTGGGGCTATGCCGGCCTGCTGACCGACGACTGGAAAAAACAGCAGGGCTGAGTTCGGCAGGCTGCGCCTTCGGAAAACCCGTTTTACCGCCCGTTCCCGATCTGCTCCCCTCGTCTTGCTGGGGCGGGCTTTTTATTTGAAAGGAATCATCATGAGCACTACCGTTGCATTCATCACCGGCGGCAATCGCGGCCTGGGTCTGGAAACCGCGCGCGGACTGGGTCAGCAAGGCATCACCGTGGTCATCGGCGTGCGTGATCTGGCCAAGGGCGATACCGCAGTGCGGACGCTCCGGCAGGAGGGCATCAGTGCCGAAGCCATCCTCTTCGACTCCCTGAATCCGGCCACCTTCCAGGACGTCTACAAATATCTGGACAACAAATACGGCAAGCTCGATATCCTGGTCAACAACGCCGGCGTGGCGCTCGGCCCTCTGTTCGGCAATAACGCCAGCACGGCGCCGCAGGAACTACTGAAGAAGACCTTTGACGTGAACTTCTTCTCGGTGATCGAGCTGACCCAGGTGCTGCTGCCCCTGATCCGGAAGTCGCCGGCCGGCCGCATCGTCAACCTCGCCAGCATCCTCGGTTCACTGAGCGTGCACCAGATGCCGGACTCGCCGATCGCGCAGGCCAAGGAGCTGGCCTACAACGCATCGAAGACCGCGCTGAATGCCTTCACGGTGCATCTGGCCGACGAGCTCAAGGACACGAATATCAAGGTTAACTCCGCACATCCAGGCTGGGTCAAGACCGATATGGGCGGCGCCGAAGCGCCGATGGAGGTGAGCGAAGGTGGCAAGACCAGCGTGCAGTTGGCAACACTGCCCGCCGACGGCCCGACAGGTGGGTTCTTTCATCTCGGCGAAGCCTTGCCCTGGTAAGCTCGCCGCCCCACGCATGACGACAGCAGCATGACCGACGCAAAACGGCGAGAACTTCGCATCATCCTCATCCTCGGCGCACTCAGCACCATCTCGCCGTTCGCCATTGACCTCTACCTGCCCGCCTTCCCGCAGATCGCTGCGGGACTGGGCAGTAGCGAGGCCCAGGTCGCGCTGTCCTTGTCCAGCTATTTCATTGGCATGGCCTGCGGCCAACTCTTTTACGGTCCCTTACTTGATCGCTATGGTCGCAAGCCGCCCTTGTATGCGGGCCTCGCCCTGTTCGTGCTGGCCAGCCTCGGCTGCGCCTTGGCCACCAACGTCGACAGCCTGATCGGGCTGCGCCTCCTGCAGGCGCTCGGCGGCTGCGTGGCCCAGGTGGCGGCGCTCACCATGGTGCGCGACTTTTTCCCGGTCCATGAGGGCGCCAAGGTCATGTCGCTGCTGCTGCTGATCCTCAGCGTATCGCCGATGCTGGCGCCGACCATAGGCAGTTTTCTCGCCGTCGCGCTCGGTTGGCAATGGATATTCGCTCTGCTGGGGCTGATCGCGTTGGCCATCCTGGCGCTGGTGCGCTGGCAACTGCCCGAGGGACATGCGCCTGACCCGGCGGTGTCGCTCAGGCCCGGCCCCATCGTCGTCACCTTCGGCCACATCCTGCGCAATCCGCAGTTTCGCGTCCATGCGTTGGCGGGCGCCTTCTGCTTCTCCGGCCTGTTTCTGTATGTAGCCGGGTCGCCCATCATTTTCATGAAGGTATTCCACGTCAGCACCCACCTCTATGGGGCCATCTTCGCCGGTTTGTCGGTGGGTTTCATCGGCGGCAGCCAGTTGAATATCGTGCTGTCGAAGAAATATGGCAGCGCGGCCGTATTCAAGCATGCCATGCTGGTTCAGGCCGTGATCGCGGTGATCTTTCTGCTTGGCGTCTGGCAAGGCTGGTACGGACTTGAGTCCACCGTCGCCATGTTCTTCGCCTGGTTGTCCTGCCTCGGCCTGATCTATCCGAATGCAGCCGTGCTCGCCCTGGCACCGTTCAGCAGAAACGCCGGCAGCGCTTCAGCCCTGCTGGGCTTTCTGCAGATCGGCGTGGGGGCCCTGTCTTCCTCCACCGTCGGTCTGCTCGACGCGCAGACGACCCTGCCCATCATTGCCACATTGACGACAGCCACGCTCACGGGCACCGCGATCTATTTCTGCGGAGAGAAAAAGCTCCCGCATCGCGATGCCGCGGGCGCGCCGCATTGACACTTTGACGAACCTCATCATCCACAGGAAGGAAAGGCCATGATAGATCTCTACTACTGGACCACGCCCAACGGTCACAAGATCACGATGCTTCTTGAGGAAGCCGGGCTCGAATATAAAATCCATCCGGTCAATATCGGCAAGGGCGAACAGTTCACGCCGGACTTCCTGAGGATCGCGCCAAATAACCGGATTCCGGCCATTGTCGATCAGGCACCGGCCGACGGCGGTGCGCCAATCTCGCTGTTCGAATCGGGCGCCATCCTGCTCTATCTTGCCGACAAGATAGGTCAGTTCATCCCGCACAATCTGCGCGGCCGCAGCGAAGTCCTGCAATGGCTGTTCTGGCAGGTCGGCGGCCTCGGGCCCATGGCCGGCCAGAATCACCACTTCAGCAGCGGTGCGCCCGAACAGCTGCCCTACGCCATCGACCGTTACGTGCGCGAAACCGGCCGCCTCTATGGTGTGCTGAACAAGCGCCTGGCCGATCGCGAGTTCATCGCTGGCGAGCAATACAGCATTGCCGACATGGCCAGCTATCCATGGATCGTCCCGCACGTGAAGCAATCACAAACGCTAGGGGACTTCCCGCATCTTCAGCGCTGGTTCGAGTCGATCAAGGCGCGGCCGGCGACGCAACGGGCCTACGCGATTGCGGAAGAGATCAAGAAGAACGCCGCTCCGGTCACGGCGGAAGACAGCAAGATTCTCTACGGTCAGAGTGCGGCGACGATCAAACCTTAGCCGCTGCTAGCAGCATCTTGATGGTCTTGAGGTCACGCGTGACTGCCTGCACGTCTTTCAGAAAAGCGGCGTCGCTCATGCCCTCCGCCTGAAACACGGTGAACATCAGTTCGCTGCCCTCGCCATTGGCGACAACGCGTACCGGGTTGTTCTGGCTTTGTCCATCGGGCAGAGTCACGCGGTGATCGAGTACGCCGAAGGCATTGTCCGGACAGAACTCCAGCAGCACCGTGCCGAGTTCGCTGCCGGTATCCACATGCCAGATATCGCCGTGCACCGTGACTGACTTGCAGATACCGGCCGCCCAGCGTGGCAGTTGATCCGGGTCACGCACGCAGCGGTAGACCGTTTCCGGCGGCGCGTCGATCTCGACGCTGACGGTACGGCTGCGCATGCCTAGCGCAGCGGCCGCGCCACAATGCGCAGATCGTCGCCCAGCGCGGTGCGGTCGATGATACGCAGGCGGGTGGCCTGACTCAGCTCGGTGAGTTCATGCAGATTGAACATGCCCTGCGCGTTGTCACCGATCAGCATCGGCGCCTGATAGATCAGGAATTCGTCGACGCAGGCTTCGCGCAGCAGCGAGCCGTTGAGCTTGCAGCCGGCCTCGGCGTGGATTTCGTTGATGCTGCGCTCGGCCAGCGCGCGCAACATGCTGTGCAGCTCGACCTTGCCGTCCCGATTCGGAATGATCAGCACCTCGGCGCCGACATCCCGCAATGCGGCAATGCGCGATTCGTCCTCGACCGCGCCGACGATCAGCGCCGGGCTGCCATCCTTGGCACCTTTGAGAATGTTCGCGGTCGGATAGATCTGCAGGCGACTATCGACGACGATGCGCAGCGGCTGCCGCGGCGCCAGATCGCCGTAGTCGACACCGCGCACCGTCATCTGCGGATTGTCTTCCTTGACCGTGCCGAAGCCGGTGAGGATGGCGCAGGCACGGGCGCGCCAGCGGTGACCATCCTGACGTGCAGCCTCGCCGGTAATCCACTGCGAGGCGTTGTTGTTAAGTGCGGTCTTGCCGTCGAGGCTCGCGGCTGCCTTCAAGCGCAACCAGGGGCGGCCGCGTGTCATGCGCGAGACAAAGCCGATATTGAGTTCGATGGCCTCGTTTTCGAGCAGGCCGCTTTGCGTCTGGATGCCGGCCGCGGCAAGGCGGGCCAGGCCGGTGCCGGCGACCAGCGGATTGGGGTCACGCATGGCCGCCACCACGCGACTCACGCCGGCGGCGACCAGCGCCTCCGAGCAGGGGCCGGTGCGGCCAGTGTGATTGCACGGTTCCAGCGTGACATAGGCGGTCGCGCCTTTTGCCTTCTCGCCGGCATCGCGCAGGGCATGCACTTCGGCATGCGGCTCGCCGGCTTTTGCGTGCCAACCCGTACCGACGATTTCATCGCCCTTGACCAGCACGCAGCCGACGCGCGGGTTCGGCGTGGTGGTGTAGAGACCGCGCCGCGCCAGGCGCAACGCGTGCGCCATGTGAGCGTGATCGGCGGCACTGAAGGCAGGCGTGCTCACTTGCCCTTCTTGCCGCCATTCTTGCCGCCGGCCGCGCTCTTCACGGCACGAGGCGTCTTGACCTCACGGATCACATCGGAAAACTCTTCGAGGTCGGCGAAGTTGCGATACACGGACGCGAAGCGTACATAGGCCACGGTATCGAGCTTGCGCAGCTCGCGCATGACCAGGTCGCCGATGCGGTCAGAGGTAATCTCGCGCTCGCCCGAAGTAACGACCTTGTCCACCACGCGGTCCAGCGCGGCGTCAATGTTCTCGGTCATGACCGGACGCTTGCGCAAGGCCAGCATGAAACTGGCCTTGAGCTTGTCGCGGCTGAATTCGGTGCGGCTGCCGTTCTTCTTGACCACCGCCGGCATCTGCAGTTCGACGCGTTCATAGGTCGTGAAGCGCTTGTCGCAGGCCGGACAACGGCGGCGGCGGCGGACCGTGTCTTCCTCGTCGTTGAGACGCGTGTCGACGACCTGGGTATTGAGGTCGCCGCAATAGGGGCACTTCATGCTGAAGTATCCCTATTGCAGAGTGTTACCGCCTTCCCCCCATCCCCCTCCCTGAGAGAGGGGGTGACGTCGGTTCGCACGCTTTGCGTGCTCCCAAGTTTTTCTTTATATGCAACGGCTGCCGGGAAAACCATCTGGTCGCTCAGCCTCAAGCGCCGTAAACCGGGAACTCCGCGCACAGGGCGGCGACTTCCTTGATGGTCTTGGCGCGCACGATCTCGTCGTTGGGCGCGTCCAGCACGTCGGCGATCAGGTGGGCAACGCGTTCGGCCTCAATCTCGGTGAAGCCGCGCGTGGTCATGGCCGGGGTGCCGATGCGGATGCCCGAGGTGACCATGGGCTTTTCCGGATCGTTCGGAATCGCGTTCTTGTTGACCGTGATGTGAGCGGCGCCCAGTGCCGCCTCGGCTTCGCGGCCGGTAATCTTCTTGCCGCGCAGATCAACCAGGAAGACGTGCGACTCAGTGCGGCTGGAAACGATGCGTAGACCGCGGTGGGTCAGCACCTTGGTCATGACAATGGCGTTCTCGATCACCTGTTCCTGATAGAGCTTGAATTCGTCGGTCGCGGCTTCCTTGAAGGACACCGCCTTGGCGGCGATTACGTGCATCAGCGGGCCGCCCTGCAGACCGGGGAAGACGGCGGAGTTGAGCGCCTTTTCGTGCTCGGCCTTCATCAGGATCACGCCGCCGCGCGGGCCGCGCAGGGTCTTGTGCGTGGTCGAGGTGACGACGTCGGCGTGCGGCACCGGGTTGGGGTAGTAGCCGGCGGCGATGAGGCCGGCGTAATGGGCCATGTCCACCCAGAAGATGGCGCCGACTTCCTTGGCTACCTTGGCAAAGCGTGCAAAGTCGATCCGCAGCGAATAGGCCGAGGCGCCGGCGATGATGATGCGCGGCTTGTGCTCGCGCGCCAGCGCTTCCATCTGCTCGTAATCAATTTCTTCCTTCTCGTTGAGGCCGTAGGAAATCGCGTTGAACCACTTGCCCGACATATTCAGCTTCATGCCGTGGGTGAGATGGCCGCCTTCGGCCAGGCTCATGCCGAGCAAGGTGTCGCCGGGCTTGGCGAAAGCCATGAGCACGGCCTGATTGGCTTGCGAGCCGGAGTTGGGCTGGACGTTGGCGGCTTCGGCGCCGAACAGTTCCTTGAGGCGATCGATGGCGAGCTGCTCCACCACATCCACATGCTCGCAACCACCGTAATAGCGCTTGCCCGGGTAGCCTTCCGCATACTTGTTGGTCAGTTGCGATCCCTGCGCCTCAAGGACGGCGGCGCTGACATAGTTCTCGGAGGCGATCAGCTCGATGTGATCTTCCTGGCGCTTGTTTTCGGCCGTGATCGCGGCCCACAACTCGGTATCGGTCTTGGCAAGGGTTTTCTGCTTTGAAAACATGGCGTTCGCGCTAATGGATGAATGGATCGGCCATTCTAGCACCGCAGTTGCGCGCCCCATGTTCCTGGCATGATTTGCTGACGGACTTTGTCACTTTGTCCACTACGATCCGCGCCTCTGCGCGCGGCGACAAGCCTATTCCGAAACGGCTTCGGCCAGGCCCGGCGCAGCTTGCATCTGCACGCCCCATTCGAGCAGATGCCAATCCGGATTGCCGATGGCAATCCAGTTCAGGCCAGCATTGGGAATCGGAAAGTCGCGCGCCGTTTCCAGCGGGCGATGCGTGGCAACCCGATAAATGATGTCGAGTACGCCGCCATGGGCGAAGATCAGCACGCTCTCGCCGGCGTGGCGTTGCGCCAGGCTGTTGAGGGTGTTCTTGATGCGCTCGGCAAAGACCGCGAGGCTTTCGCCATTGCCGAAATCGAAGGCAGGGTCGCGCTGGAGATAGCGCTCATGATCGGCGCGCGTCCTGATGTCATCCTGGGTCAGCCCCTGGTATTCGCCATAGTGGCGTTCGCGCAAGCCGGGCTCGAGCTGCACCGGCAGCCGGAGCACGGCGGCGGCGGCGGCGGCAGTGTCGCGCGCACGCTGCAGATCGCTGCTGTAGATGGCGGCGAAAGTCTCGCCGGCCAGCCCTTGGGCAGCTGCCTCGGCCTGCTGAAGCCCCCGCGCATTGAGCGGGATGTCGGTCTGACCCTGGATGCGGCGTGCGCTATTCCAGTCAGTTTCGCCATGACGCACGATGCACAGGCGGGTGGTAGAAGGCGAGGGGAAAACCGGAGCGTTCATGTTTGGGTGGCAACACGCTACACTGCGCGCTTGTTTCAATTCCGAGACGCCATTTTAATCCGTGCCCTGGCTACTCGCCCTGTCCCGCGCCATTGATCGTTTTAATGAGGCCTGTGCAAAAATTGCCAGCGCCATGGTGCTGCTCGCCTGTCTGATCAGTGCGCTGAATGCGTGCATACGCTACGGGTTTTCCGGCGGCTCCAATGCCTGGTTGGAAGTGCAATGGCATCTCTTTGCCGGCATGGTCATGCTGGGCAGCGCCTGGGTGCTGGCCAAGAACGGCCATGTGCGCGTTGATGTTCTTTATGGACGCTGGGCGCCGCGCACTCAGGTCTGGGTAGATCTGCTCGGCTTTGCGGTTTTCTTACTGCCGGTTTGTCTGTGGCTGCTCGCCCATACCTGGCCCATGTTCGCCACTGCCTGGAGCAGCGGCGAGATTTCCGCCAATGCCGGCGGCCTGCCCTTATGGCCGGCCAAACTGATGCTGCCGCTGGGCTTCTTCTGTCTGAGCCTGCAGGGTATCGCCGAGATCATCAAGCGCATTGCCTGGCTGCGCGGTGCGCTTGATCTCGGTCTGAACTACGAAAAGCCGCTGCAATGACCGAATACGCAGCACCGCTCATGTTCGCCGGTCTGGTGGTCTTCCTCCTGATCGGCTTCCCGGTCGCCTTCTCGCTCGCCGCGCTCGGCTTGTCCGCCGCCTTCGTCGGCGTCGAACTGGGCTTCTTTCCGGCCAGCTTCGTCGCCGGCATGCCGCTGCGCATCTTCGACATCCTCTCGCGCGAGCTGTTGCTGGCCGTGCCCTTCTTCAGCTTCATGGGCGCCCTGCTCGAACGCTGCGGCCTCGCCGAGGATCTGCTCGAAGGTGTGGGCCAGCTCTTCGGCGGCTTTCCCGGCGGCGTTGCCATCGGCGTGATTCTGGTCGGCGCCATCCTCGGCGCCATCACCGGCACCGTCGCTGCATCCGTCATCGCCATGGGCATGATCTCGCTGCCGGTGATGCTGCGCTATGGCTACAACATGCGCATCGCCACCGGCGTGATCGCCGCCTCGGGCACCATCACGCAGTTGATCCCACCCTCGCTGGTACTGATCATCCTCGCCGACCAGCTGCACACGCCGGTCAGCAATATGTATGCGGGCGCCATCGGCCCGTCGCTGGTGCAACTGCTGCTTTTCATCAGCTTCATTGTCTTTATCGCCATCACCAAGCCGAGCATGGTGCCGCCGCTGCCGCCGGAAGCGCGCACCCAGCGCGGCTGGCCTTTGATCAAGCGCGTGCTGTGGGGCATGGTCCCTTCACTCGCACTGATCTTCCTGGTGCTTGGCACCATCTTCATGGGCCTGGCCACGCCGACCGAAGCCGGTGCCATGGGCGCTGTGGGCGCCATGGCACTGGCCGCCATCAACAAACGCCTGTCGGTGAAGCTGATCTGGGAAAGCATGCAATCGACCATGCAGATCACCGCCATGGTGGTCTTCATCCTGATCGGCTCCACCATGTTCACCCTGGTGTTCCAGGGCATGCACGGCCACCACTGGGTCGAGTCGCTGATCAGCTCGCTGCCCGGCGGCGTGATCGGCTTCCTGATCTTCGTAAACCTGCTGATCTTCGTGCTGGCCTTCTTTCTCGACTTCTTCGAGATCGCCTTCATCCTGATTCCGCTGCTCGCGCCGGTTGCCCAAAAATTGGGCATCGATCTGGTCTGGTTCGGCGTGCTGATCTGCATCACCATGCAGACGGCCTTCATGCATCCGCCCTTCGGCTTTGCGCTGTTCTACCTGCGCGGCATCGCGCCCAAGAGCGTGAAGAGCGGCGACATCTACCGCGGCGCCATCCCCTGGCTGGGTTTGCAACTGCTGATGACCCTCATCGTCATCCTGTGGCCGGGCCTGGTCACCGGCATGCTGGACAAGCGCGAGGTCGTGGATGAGAGCAAGGTCAGGCTGGAAATACCGGCCTATCCTTATGCGCCCTACGCAGCGCCGGATGCCGTGCAGGACGGGCCAGAGGCCTCGCGCGAAAACGACGCCGAGGCGCGCGCAATCAGCAAGGCGCTGCGCCTAATCCCCCCGCCTTAACTGCCGTTTGGAAAAGTCTTCCAGCTCATCCAAATCGTGATGGAAATCTAGATTGAAGTAGGCGTTTTTGAGCTCTTCCCATGACAGAAGAGAACTATCAAACCCCGCTTTCCCCCTAGCAAAATCAAATAGTTTATTAATGCGGGCCCGGAGATTGCCCAAGCTATAAACATAGACTTTCCAATTCCCTTCCCGAAATGTTATTGACATTGTGGCGCCTGGATTGCTCAAGCTATCCAACCTTGCATGAAGAACTTGCAGATCAGCAAGAATCTTCGCCAGAGCATCCGCAACAATCGGGTCAGAATACCTTATGCATTGGCTAAAAATCTCCCTGTAATCGACGGGAAGCGCAGGTGTAGGGACCTTTGCGCTTGTCGCACGACCTTCTGTAGGGTTGTGGCTTTGTAGAAGCTCAGCGCATCGACTTGAGTACGTACAGAGTTCACTTAATGCCTGAGGAAGGAAAGCTCGTGCAGCGATAAATTGCCGGTTTCGTTGCTTCTCGTTTTCCCGCTGAGCAATGCTAAAAGCAATAATGCTTGACGCGAACGCTAAAAGTCCCACGTTAAGGGCCTGCCATCGCTCCCAGACATTCTGAACATGCGTCCAATCCCCTTCAAACCAGGGATACACAAACATCGAGATCGCATACAGAGCAATAAATGGAAAACAAACCCGGATAACAGGCATTACGAACTTACTGTAGTTTCCTCCACTCATTTATTTACCTAAAGCTGTGGCCGTCGCCCCAACGAAGTTGTCGTAGGGCCGGTCGGAGACGCCGAACCACAGCATCTGTTCGTCGCGGAACTTACGCCAGGGCGTGTAGATGCGAGCAAAGCGCGGGTGCTTGGCGGAGAGTTCCTCGTAGAGCTGGAAGGTCTCGCGTTGCGCGGCTTCCATCATTTCCTTGGGGAAGTAGCGCAGCTCGGCACCGGCACCGACCAGGCGCTTGAGCGCACCGAGATTCTTCGCGTCGTAGGCGGCCTGCATCACGGTGTTGGCATGCGCGCAAGCGTCCTCGAGGATGGTCTGATAACTGGGCGGGAGCTGCTTCCATTCGTCCTGATTGATAAACATCGACAGCTGCGCGCCGCCTTCCCACCAGGCGGGGGCGTAGTAGTATTTGGCGACTTTTTCGAAGCCGAATTTCTCGTCGTCGTAGGGTGAGACCCATTCGGCCGCGTCGATGGCGCCCTTCTCCAGCGCCGGGTAGAGATCACTGCCCGGAATCTGCTGCGGCACCACGCCGAGGCGCTGCATGACCTGGCCGGCGAGGCCGCCGATGCGCAGCTTGAGGCCCTTGAGGTCGTCCAGCGTATTGATCTCCTTGCGATACCAGCCGCCCATCTGTGCGCCGGTATTGCCGCAAGGGATGTTGTGGATATTGAACTCGCCGAAGAGGCCGCGCAGCAGCTCCAGGCCGCCGCCCTGCCATACCCAGGCGGCATGCTGGCGGCTGTTCATCCCAAAAGGGACGGCGGTATCGAAGGCCAGCGCGGGATCCTTGCCGACGTAGTAGTAGCCGCAGGTATGGCCGATGGGAATATTGCCCTGCTGCACCGCGTCCATGACCTGGTTGCCGGGCATCAACTCGCCGGCGGCGAACACCTCGATCTGGAAGCGGCCGTCGGTGGCGGCCGACACACGCTCGGCCATCAGGCGCGAGGTGTTGTAGATGGTGTCTATGCTCTTGGGGAAACTCGACGCCAGGCGCCATTTGACAATCGGCAGGTCGCCGCCGGGGGCAGCTGCAGTAGGCGTTGGTGCCGGAGCGGCCTCCTGTTTGCCGCAGGCGGCAAGCACGGTGCCGCCCGCAAGCGCGGTGACCGCATGCTGGACGAAGCGGCGCCGCGACATGGCTAGCGGCCCGCCACGGTCATATTGCCGATCAGGATGGAGCCGACCTGCTTGGAGCCCCGCACCAGCACGTCATTGCCCACGGCGACGATATTGCCCAGCATGTCCTTGAGGTTGCCGGCGATGGTGAACTCATGCACCGGATAGGCGATCTCGCCGTTCTCGATCCAGTAGCCGGCCGCGCCGCGCGAATAGTCGCCGGTCACGTAATTGACGCCCTGGCCAAGCAGTTCGGTCACAAGCAGGCCACGGCCCATCTTCTTGATCAAGCCGGCGAAGTCGTCCTGGCCCGGCTTGACGATAAGGTTGTGGCTGCCGCCGGCGTTGCCGGTGGTCTGCATACCCAGCTTGCGCGCCGAATAGGTAGACAGGAAATAGCCCTGCAGCACGCCGTCGATGATCACTTCGCGGTCGCGCGTGGCGACGCCGTCGTCGTCGAAAGCGCTGCTGGCGAAGCCGCCCTTGAGGTGCGGACGTTCGCTGATCTGCATGAATTTCGGAAATACCTGCGTGCCGAGCGAGTCGAGCAGAAAGGAAGATTTGCGATACAAGGCGCCGCCGCTGACCGCACGCACGAAACTGCCGATCAGGCCGGCTGCCAGCGGCGCTTCGAACAGCACCGGCACCTGCGCCGTCTTGGGCTGGCGTGCGCCCAGGCGCGACAGGGCGCGGCGTGCGGCATAGTCGCCGATGACTTCCGGCCGGGCGAGGTCGCTGCCCTTGCGCTGGCTGCTGTACCAGTCGTCGCGCTGCATGTCGTCGCCCTTGCCGGCGATCACCGAACAGGCAATGTAATGACGCGTACTGGCGAAGCCATCGCAGAAACCCAGGCTGTTGGCAGAGATGAAGTGCGACTGCTGCACCGAAACGCTGGCGCCTTCGGAATTGGTGATCAGGGGGCTGACGGCAAAGGCGGCATCCTCGCAGCGCTTGGCAATCGCAATCGACTCCTCCACCGAGACATCCCAGGGATGAAACAGGTCCAGCTCCATCGATTTCTTTGCCAGCAGCTTTGCCTCGGCCAGGCCGGCGGCGCTGTCGGCGGCGGTGAAGCGCGCAATCGAGAGTGCGGCTTCGACGGTGGAGCGCAAGGCCTCGGGCGCGAAGTCGGACGTACTGGCATGGCCGCGTTGCTGTCCAAGGTACACCGTGACGCCTATACCCTTGTCGCGGTTGTATTCGATGGTCTCTACCTCGGCCTTGCGCACCGAGACGGACTGGCCATAGCCCTCGGACACATCAACCTCGCAAGCGGTGGCGCCGACTTTCTTCGCGTGGGCGAGCACGTCCTGGGCCAGATTGCGCAGATTGTCTTGGGTATAGCCGAAATCGGACATGGGTTAGGGCTTATGCAGGTGGAAAGATATAATGATACCCGTGAAGAAACATTATTCAGTCCCCCTCCCCTCCGGTGAGCTGCCCGACGGCGAAGAGCTCGATCCCGATTACGATGATTCGGGCTTCTTTGGCCGTCCCAGCAAGTCGCAGAAGAAACGCGAAGTCGAAGCGCTGCAGGAGCTCGGCGCCAAGCTGGTCGAACTCTCCGCCGACCAGATCAAGAAAATCGAGATGCCCGAGGAACTGCGTGCTGCCTTGAAAGAGGCACATCGCCTTGCGCCACGCACCGAGGGAATGCGGCGCCAGCTGCAATTCATCGGCCGCATCATGCGCAAGGTTGATCCGGCCCCGCTGCAGGCAGCACTCGACAAGATCGCCGGCCTGTCTGCCGCAGAAAACGCGCGCATGCACCAGCGCGAGCGCCTGCGCGACCGCTTTATCGCCGACGAGAAGGTCATCGACGAGATCGTCGCCAAATTCCCGAACGCCGACATCCAGTACCTGCGCCAGCAGCGCCGCAATGCCATCCGCGAGCATGAGCTGAAAAAGCCGCCCAAGGCCTATCGCGAGATTTTCCGCATCCTGCGCGAGCTTGAAGCGGGCGGTTCCGACCTGCCCATCCCGACAGACGCTGACGAGGACACCGAAGCATGAGCGGTGACCTGATCAAGATCGGCCTGGTATCCATTTCCGACCGGGCTTCCGGTGGCGTTTACGAGGACAAGGGCATCCCCGGCTTGCGCGACTGGCTCAATACGGCACTGTCCTCGCCCTGGCAAGAGGAAGTTCGTCTGATTCCCGACGATCAGGCTGCAATTGAAAAAACACTGATCGAACTGGTCGATGTAGCCGCTTGCAATCTGGTGCTCACCACCGGCGGCACCGGCCCGGCCCTGCGCGACGTCACCCCCGAAGCCACGCTGGCCGTCGCCGACAAGGAGATGCCCGGCTTCGGCGAACAGATGCGCCAGATCAGCCTTCACTTCGTGCCCACCGCCATCCTCTCGCGTCAGGTCGCTGTTGTACGTAAACAATCACTGATCATGAACCTGCCCGGCCAACCGCGCGCAATCAAGGAAACGCTGGAAGGCGTCAAGGACGCCGACGGCAAACAGGTCGTCCACGGCATCTTCGCGGCCGTGCCCTACTGCCTGGATCTGATCGGTGCGCCGTATATCGAGACGCACGATGAGGTGGTGGTGGCGTGGCGGCCTAAACACGCCATTCGCCCCAAGGCTTAATTTGGTCGTTTAGTCGACTAAGTGCCAATGCCGGGTCTCGCCCCGGCGGGCGACCTTCTTTCTTGTTATACGACAAGAAAGAAGGCAAAGAAGCGTACCCTCCGTCTCGCCGGCTGCGCCGGTACCTTCGCTCCAGACAATCGAATCGGCCGGTCTGGAACTCGCTTCGCTCAAACAGCCAGACCGGACTACCCCGATCCGATTGCCCTCCGCTCAGCGAGCCAGAAGGGGGAGGCAAAACAAACCATCTGGAAACAACCGCTCGGTTGTCTCCCTCTCCTTTGGGAGAGGGCTGGGGTAAGGGTGGACAGCAACGCTGTCCCAGACTCCCTTCTGAACCGCCGAACGTAGATTCGTCGAGCCGGGGTAGTCCGGGACGGCTGTCTGAGCGGAACGAAGTGGAGCGAGTTTCCGGCCCGGCCGGCTCGGCGGAGCGGAGTGAGGGAAGCCCGTAGGGCCGGTGAAGAGGGTGCGCTTCTTTGCTTACTTTCTTGCCGCATAGCAAGAAAGTAAGTCGGCCGTCCGGACGAATTCCGGACATTGGCGGTTAGTGCTCGAGAAGCCTAACTACTCCGCCACCCGCACCCGATACCGCCCAATCAGATAATCCGGCCCACTCTGCACCTGCCCGTCCGGAAACAGCCTCACCGCCTTGCCGCCATCGCTGAACGTCATGGCGATATTGTCTTCCCAGGCGGTAGCGGGCAGGGCGACGCGGACCTGGGCGGCGGTTTCCCAGGGGTCGATGAGGATGACTTCGGTCTGGATGCCACCGCTGTCCACGCACAAGGCGCGCGGTTGCTTGGCCAGAGTTTCGATGCCGAGGCTGGCGCTGGTGTCGGACTCGCGCACGAAGCGGCGTACCACGCCGAGCAGCCAGTTCGTGCCGCCTTCGGGTTGCATCAGGAGCAGGGTGTTGATGGACAGGCGGCTATCCTTGCCCAGCGCAGCCGTGGCGCGCATGCCGCCCTGGCTGACGTCCTCGACCAGCCAGGATTCGGCAGCGCGGCCATCGCTGTTGGAGGCCAGACAGCGGTAAGCAGCAGCCAGCGCCGGCACCACGCCCATGCGCGATTTGACCTTGTGGCGCACATGGCTGCGCTGCGGTGGAATCGGCGACCAGTAGCTGGCCAGGTGGTCGAGCACATCGACCACCATGGCCGGTGGATAGTTGCTGCCCAGGGCCAGGCTGGGCGGGATCGCCTGCTCAGCCTGCTTCTTGAGTGCATAGGCGGCATCCAGCGCCATACCCGGACTGAAATAGCGTATGCCCGGGGCCCGCTGCGGCTTGACGGCCAGCCGCGTCGGCGGCTGGGCGGTGGTGGCGTCCACCCAATAGACGCTGTCCGGCCGCTCCTGATCGCCGAACTGGAATTGCGGCAGCAGATGGTCGAGCAGACGCTCGGCAAGTTCGATTTCTTGCGGCAGCAGACTGTCCATGGAGGAGGCGTGGAAGGCCAGCGCCTTAAGATATTCGCGTTCGGGCGTGGTCGCCGCCGCCTGCGGATAGAGCACGACGGCCTTCTGCGCCACCTTGGCGGCGACCGCTTCGAGATAGACCGTACCCAGCGTCTGCCAGAAGTCACCCGGGTTCGGACCGTAGCGGAACTGCTGCCATTTGAGCGTGGCCGCCAGGGCGTGCAGGGTGCGCGCATACATCTGGGGTAGGGCGGGCTTGAGTGCCTCGCGTACCTTGGTGGCTGCGGCGGGCAGTTGCTGCAGACAGCCAAGGCAAGCCTGCGCAAGTTGCGTCCAATAGTCGGCACCAAGCTGCCACTGGCGCATTTCCTCGCTGCGCGCGGCCGGTACAGCGGCCGCGTAATCACGCGAGAAACGCTGCGCGGCGGCAAGTACGGCCGTATCCATCTGCTGCAGGACATCCCAGCGTTGTTCAAGCCCGATCAGATGATCCTGCGCCAGCGACTCCAGCAGGATGGCCGCATCGTCCAGCGCCGCCATCGCGTCCTTGCCGGCCAGTTCGGCAAACAGGCGCCTGGCCTCCTTGGCATCGGCGAGCGGATGATCCGATTTGGCGGAAAACAGACCCAGCATGACACTCCCCCACAACTTATTCTGCCCATCCTAACAGATGAAAGAATCGGCAAGCAGGCCCAGCCTGCTGCACGATATTTATCCTCGGCCCTTGTTGCAGGGATGCTACCGGGCGGTGGCGGCTTTGGCTTTAGAATGGACGCTATCGCGAACCGTTTGGAAAGACCGCATGCAGCAGTATCTGGATTTGATGCGCCATGTCCTTGAACATGGCCATGACAAGAACGATCGCACCGGCACCGGCACCCGCTCCGTGTTCGGGTGGCAGATGCGATTCAATCTGGAGGAGGGCTTCCCCCTTCTCACCACCAAGAAACTGCATACGCGCTCCATCTTTCACGAGCTGCTGTGGTTCCTGCAGGGCGACACCAATATCGGCTACCTCAAGGAAAACGGCGTCCGTATCTGGGACGAGTGGGCCGACGAGAACGGCAACCTGGGCCCGGTCTACGGCCATCAATGGCGCCACTGGCCGGCAGGCGAAGGCAAGGAAGTCGACCAGATCGCCGAGCTGGTACATGGTCTCAAGCACAATCCGGACTCACGCCGCCACATCGTCAGCGCCTGGAACCCGGGCGACGTCCCCAAGATGAAGTTGCCGCCCTGCCATGCGCTGTTCCAGTTCTATGTGGCCCCCGGCGACTCGCCTTCGTCTCGGGGCAAGCTGTCGTGTCAGCTTTATCAGCGCAGCGCTGACATCTTCCTCGGCGTGCCTTTCAATATCGCGTCCTACGCGCTGCTGACCCACATGCTGGCTCAGGTCTGCGGTTACGGCGTCGGCGATTTCGTGCATACCCTGGGCGATGCTCATCTCTACAGCAACCACATCGAACAGGCCAAGCTGCAGCTCACGCGCGACCCGCGCCCGCTGCCGACCCTGAAGCTGAATCCGCAGGTCAAGGATCTCTTCGCCTTCCGCTTTGAAGATATTTCCATCGAGAACTACGACCCGCACCCGCACATCGCTGCGCCGGTCGCCGTGTAGGCATACTCCTGTATGCCCGGGCATGGGGTGACACCTGCCCAGCATGCCTATAGCATGTCCTCTTGTCGCACGAACGCATGTGCAGGAGGGAGAAGGATGAAACTGGTCGGCGATATCGGCGGTACGCGCTCTCGCCTTGCACTCAGCGGGGGCGACCATGCGCTGCAAGGGGTGGGGGTTTTCCGCAACGACGATTACGCGGATTTCAACAGCCTGCTGGGTGACTATCTAGGCCGCCTGGCGCAGCTGCCGACGGCCGCTTGCCTCGCCGTGGCCGGCCCCATCGCCGACGACGGGCGCAGCGCCGGTCTCACCAACCGCGACTGGCGCATCGACCTGCCATTGCTGGAACAGCAGTTCGGTCTCAGGCAAGCGCATCTGGTCAACGACTTCGCCGCTGCCGCCATGGGCGTGACCGTCGATACCGATGCAGACCCCGTCACGCTGCAGGCAGGCGCGCCGCTGGCGGATGCGCTACGCCTGGTCATCGGCGCCGGCACCGGCCTCGGCGTCGCCTCGCTGATCCTGAGCGAAGGCCAATGGCGCGTGCTGCCGGGTGAGGGCGGCCATATCGGCTTTGCGCCGCAGGACGAAACCCAGGATGGTCTGTGTCGCTGGCTGCGCGAACAGCATGGACGCGTCATTATCGAACATGTCGTATCGGGCGGCGGCCTCGCCGCCATCCACGATTACCTGCATGGCCGGCGACTGGCGCCGGCGGAAGTTGCCCAGCTTGCGCATCAGGGCGACATTCAGGCGCTGGCGAGCTTCGATCTGTTCGCTTCGATCTACGGTGCAGTCGCCGGCGATTACGCGCTGGCGCGCGCCGCGCGCGGCGGCGTTTTTCTGGCCGGCGGCGTTGCGGCCGCCAATCTCGATCTGATGCAACGCGGGCCTTTCCTCAAGGCCTTCGCCGCCAAGGGCGTGCACAGCGCCTTGGCTGCCCGCATGCCCGTGCACATCATTACCGAACCGCTGCTGGGACTTTACGGCGCCACCTGTCTTTAGTCGCGCCGCTGCGCGCTAGCACGCCAGCGCGCAGCGGGCTCGGGCTTAAAGCGCCTTTTCGAGATGCTTGACCAGTGCGTGCAGCTCGTTCGAGGTTGCGCGCAGCCGGCCCATGGCCGCGCCGACATCACCTACGGTGTGATGGTTCTTGTCCACCAGCGAGGAGAGCGCCTCCATGCTGACCGCAACTTCATGCGAAGCGTCCGACTGCTGTTGCAACATGCGGCGTACATCATAAGCGAGTTCGCTGGCATGCCGGCTGGCCTCGGAAATTCGAGTCATGCTGCCCGAGGTCTGCTGTATGGATTCGGTGCCGCGATGCACCGCGTCGATAGCGCGGTTCATGCTGGCCGCCGCCTGGGCGCCGCAGCCTTCAACCTGCTCGACCGAGACGCTGATATCGGCCGTGGTCTTGGCGGTGCGTTCGGCCAGCTTGCGCACCTCATCGGCCACCACCGCGAAGCCGCGGCCTGACTCGCCAGCGCGAGCCGCCTCAATGGCAGCATTGAGTGCCAGCAGATTGGTTTGATCGGCAATTTCCTTGATCAGCCGGGCGAACTCGCCAATGTGCTTGATCGAGGCCTGCATGGCATCCACCGCACCCTGGGTTTCCTCAACCACCTGCACCACAGTTTGTACGCTCGCCGTGCTTGATTCCATGTCGCGCTGGCTGGTACGCGCCGCGGCATCGGTGCTCTGGCTGGCCTCCAGGCTCTGTTCGGTGTTACTGGAAATCTCGCTTACCGAAACGCTCATTTCCTCCATGGCGGCGGCCACCTGCATGACACGGCTGGACTGGTTGCCCGAGGTCTCCTCAAGCTCACTGATGGAGCGCTGCAACTCGTTGCTGCGCTCAGCCACTTCGCGCGCGGCGATCAGCACATCGGCGAACATGGCGCGGGTATGCAGGCGCATCGACTCAGCCTGCATGAAGAGTCGATCCAGCATGCCGCCGACCGGCACGATGCGGCGCGACAACTGACCTTCATCCACATCGGCCAGGGCCTTCTCGAGCACGCTAAGCGGCTGCAGCAGGCTGCGGCGCTGCCATAGCGCCGCGCCGGCGATGACCGCCAGTCCGGGTATGCCAAGCGCCCAGGAATACTCCGCCGGAGCGAGCAGCGCGCCCACCAGCAGGGCGGCGACAACGGCCCACAGCGACAGCAGGCGATTGCCTATGCTGGCCAGCGAAACAAGAGGTGGCGTCGCTGGCAGCTTGGCGCGGCCCTCGCGCACCTCACGATACAGCTGCTCGACGCGGGCGACTTCCTCCTTGTCCGGCGGCACACGCACGGAAATGTAGCCAACGGCCTGGCCATTTTCCTTGATCGGAGTGACGAAGGCTTCGACCCAATAGAAGTCACCATTCTTGGCGCGATTCTTGACCAGGCCGCGCCAGGGTTCGCCACGTTTGGAAGTGGCCCAAAGGTCGGCAAACGCCGCGGGCGGCATGTCCGGGTGACGCACGATGTTATGCGGTGCGCCAATCAGCTCTTCGACAGTAAAGCCACTGATGTCGATGAAGGACGCATTGGCATAAGTGATCCGACCCTGGAGGTCGGTCTTCGTTACGATGGGTCTACCGGGCAGCAGAAATCTCTCTGTCTGCGTGACAGGCAAATTTGTTCTCAATTTTGTCCCCTGACAAACGATTTAACGACGTGCTATGCACCAAGTCGGAGCATAGCCATTAATGCCAAGGGAATCCAGCCCGGAAGAGGCGGAATAGCCCGATTTCAGGCCGTCTACAGGACTGGTAGCAGCTTTCCGGTAGCAATAACAAGGCAGTCCGGTCGGCAGGCATCACCTAAGGCTGAGTGCAGCACACCCAAATATGATACTTATGACACCACAGACGCAATGTCGACCGGTTTTACATTTAATCCTTAGAAATCCTAGGAAATAGAAATTAACCACTGATTTATAAGCGATTATTTTTAGTGGTGCGCAGCTTGCTTATAGGTCGGCGCAGCTCTTTCCAAACCATTTTCAAGGACACCTACCATGCGCTCATGTCTGAAATCCCTGTTGGCTGGCCTGGCCTTCGTCCTGTCCATGCACAGCGCCCAAGCACTGGTGATCGACCCCTTTGCCGGTGCCAGCGGCAGCGGTAGCTTCTCCGGCGGCGTCGGCGCTCCGGTGCTGTTCAGCGGCGACACCACGCTGAGTTTCACCTCCGCCACGGGTCTCTATCTCGACTTCACTGCTGTCGACTGCTGCATCACCGGCGATGCTTTTGGTCTGCTTATCGATGGCGTGCTGACCGCCTGGACGACCGAAACCTTTCCGGGTGGCGTGGGCGGCAACTTCGTCGGCTTCCTGGACGACTACTTCCTGGCGGCTGGCGCTCACACCATTGGCCTGTTCATGACCCATGATTGCTGCGGCTCCGGCGGCATGGACTGGTCGGCCTCCGCCGAAGTGCCGGAACCCGGCACCCTGGCCCTGATCGGCGTTGCCGCTATCGGTCTGGCCTCGCTGCGTCGTCGCGCAACCGTCTAAGCACCGCTCGCGTCAAACAAAAACGGC
Organism: Rhodocyclaceae bacterium; assembly: GCA_035565355.1. GTDB lineage: Bacteria > Pseudomonadota > Gammaproteobacteria > Burkholderiales > Rhodocyclaceae. The sequence continues at coordinate 9,889 of DATMSM010000113.1, read as the reverse complement.
AGCCTCGGCTGCCGTTTCTTTGTGCCCCCCCGCCGGGCAGCCCACCTGCACACCGCGGGCACCGCCTGCATGCTGGGTGCTACGCTGCTTCCAGCACCAGCAATGCCAGCGGCGGCAACAGCAGACTGAGGGCAGCCGGCTGATTCATCCAGCGCTGAGGGACGGCCGTCAGCCCGGTGCCGTTGCCGAGATTGCCGCCGCCGTAGTGGTGGGAGTCGCTGTTGAATATCTCCCGCCAGGCGCCGGCCTGCGGCACGCCGATGCGATAGTTGCTGCGCGGCACCGGCGTGAAGTTCGCAGCGACTACGACAAGGCGACCATCCTGCGCCCGCCGCAGCCAGATCAGGACGGACTGGTCGGAGTCATGACAATCGATCCAGCTGAAGCCCTCGCTATGGAAATCAAGCTGGTGCAGGGCAGGCACCTCGCGATAGAGGCGGTTGAGATCGGCGGTCAGGCGTTGCACACCCTGATGTCCGCCATGTTGCAGCAGCCCCCAGGGGAGCTCGCCGCGCTCGCGCCATTCGGTGCCTTGACCCAGCTCATTGCCCATGAAGTTGAGCTTCTTGCCGGGCATGCTCATCTGATAAGCCAGCAGCAGACGCAGATTGGCGAAACGCTGCCATTCGTCGCCCGGCATCTTGCCCAGCAGTGAGCCCTTGCCGTGCACCACTTCATCATGCGAGAGCGGCAGCACGAAGTTCTCGGAATAGGCGTAGAGCTGGCCGAAGGTCAGCCGATCATGCTGGTAGCGACGATGCACCGGATCATGGCTGAAGAACGCCAGCGTGTCATTCATCCAGCCCATATTCCACTTCATCGAGAAACCCAGGCCGCCGACGTAGACGGGGCGCGACACCTGCGGCCAGGCCGTGGACTCCTCGGCAATGGTCAGCGCGCCAGGAAACTCGCGATGCACCATCTCGTTCATCTGGCGCAGGAAGGCAATAGCGTCAAGATTCTCGCGCCCGCCATGCGGGTTGGGGCGCCACTGGCCGGGCTCGCGCGAATAGTCCAGGTAGAGCATGGAGGCGACGGCATCCACGCGCAGTCCATCGATGTGAAACTCGGACAACCACCAGTGTGCGGACGACAGCAGGAAACTGCGCACTTCGTTGCGTGCGTAGTTGAAGACATGCGTACCCCAGTCCGGATGCATTTTCTGCAGGGGGTCTTCGTGCTCATAGAGCGCCGTGCCATCGAAATGCGCCAGTGCCCAGTCGTCCGCGGGAAAGTGGCCAGGCACCCAGTCAAGGATCACGCCTATCCCGGCCTGATGGCAGCAATCGACAAAATGGCGGAAGTCATCCGGCGTGCCGAAGCGTGCGCTCGGTGCAAAGAAGCCCGTGCATTGATAACCCCAGGACTCGTCGAGCGGATGCTCCATGATCGGCAGCAATTCGACGTGTGTATAGGCCAGCTCGAGCAGGTAGGGCACCAGGCGTTCGGCCAGCTCACGGTAGTTGTAAAAACTTCCGTCGCTGTGGCGCATCCATGAGCCGGGATGCACTTCATAGATCGACATCGGCGCATGCAGCCAGTCGGCCTCGGCTCTCCGCTGCAGCCAAGCCTCGTCGCCCCACTCATGGGCGGCGAGGCCTGTCACCTTGGCGGCGGTTGCCGGCCGCTTTTCGAAGGCGCGCGCGTAGGGGTCGGCCTTCACTTTAACCACTTCGCTACCGCGCTGACGCAGTTCGAATTTGTACAGCGTGCTGACCGGCAGACCCGGCACGAACAACTCCCAAACCCCGCTGCCGCCCAGGCTGGCAAGCGGATGACAACGCCCATCCCAGTGGTTGAAATCACCGATTACCGATACTCTTTCAGCATTCGGTGCCCAGACTCGGAAACAAATCCCCGCGACGCCCTGTCTGATCTCAGTCAATGCACCGAGCAGGCGATAGGCCTGATAGTTGCTCCCGGATGAAAAAAGGTAAAGATCGTGTTCGCTGACCGTCGGCGGAAAGGCATAGGGATCGTGGATGCGGAAGGAACGTTTGTCCTCCTGCACATGCAGGCGCCAAGGGCCGGTCGGCGGCTTGCTGCCGCGCCACTCGAACACGCCACCGGCGCAGACCCGCTGCATGGGTTTTGCGGTGCTGCTATTTCCTCCGTCACACTCCAGCGCTATGCTGTGAGCATGCGGATTGAAGACACGGATGCGCCAGTCCGCCCCGTCGCGGTGCAGACCGAGCACCCGGAACGGGTCATATTCACGTGCTTCGAGCAGAGCTCGCATTTCAGCTGTTGCCATTACCGCACCATTTCGTCATGCAGGCCGAAGCGCATCTCCAGTATGGAGCGCTTCATTTCATAACGCTGTGCGGCCATTGTAGCCGCGGAGAAAAACAATGTCCGATCGCAACGCACAAAACGCCGCCGGCCGCCACGTCAGCCATCTGACTCGCAACACTTATGCGGTTGTGCTGGCAGGCGGCCGCGGCAGTAGGCTGATGCAACTTACGGACTGGCGCGCCAAACCCGCCGTGCCCTTCGGCGGGAAATTCCGCATCATCGACTTCACGCTGTCGAACTGCGTCAACTCCGGCATACGCCGCATCGGCGTCGCCACGCAGTACAAAGCGCAGAGCCTGATTCGCCATATTCAGCATGCCTGGTCATTTCTCGAAGGGCGTTTCCATGAAGGTGTTGACCTGATGCCAGCACAGCAGATGATGGGCGAGGGCTGGTATCGCGGCACCGCCGATGCGGTGTGGCAGAACATCGACCTGCTGCGCCACAACCGGCCGAAGTACGTGCTCATCCTGTCGGGTGATCATGTGTACAAGATGGACTACGGTCGCATGCTGGCCGAACATGTGTGGAACGATGCCGAGTTGACGGTCGGCTGCATCGACGTGCCGCTGGAGGAAGCCACGGCTTTCGGCGTCATGGGTGTGGATGGCAACAGCCGCGTCACCAGTTTTGTCGAGAAGCCGAGTCAACCGCCCGCCCTGCCCGGGCAGCCCGATCGCGCGCTGGCCTCGATGGGCATCTACGTCTTCAACGCCGACATGCTCTACGAACAACTGGCGCGCGACAGCAAAGACCCTTACTCAAGCCACGATTTCGGCAAGGACATCATTCCCTATCTGCTGCAACAGGGCGCGCGCATTCTCGCGCACAGCTTCAAGAACAGCTGTGTCGGTGCCAGCCCGGACAAGCCCTACTGGCGGGACGTGGGTACCATCGATGCCTACTGGGAGGCCAATATGGAGCTGACCAAGGTCAGCCCCGAGCTGAACATGTACGACGAGGAGTGGCCGATCTGGACCTACCAGGAACAGATGCCGCCGGCCAAATTCGTCTTCGACGATGAAAACCGACGCGGCATGGCTGTCGATTCACTGGTCGCGGGCGGCGACATCATCAGTGGCGCAACCATACGCCGTTCCCTGCTGTTCTCCCGCGTCAATGCCTACGACGGCGCGCTGGTCGAGGATTCGGTTGTGCTGCAAGGCGTGGATATCGGCGCCGGCGCGAAGATACGGCGCGCCGTCATCGACAAACGCTGCAAGATCCCGCCGGGCATGCACATCGGCTACGACCCGGACGAGGATCGCCGTCGCTTCCACGTCAGCGAGAAGGGCATCGTGCTCGTCACTCAGGACATGCTCGGCCAGCGAGCCCCACGCATAGGTTAAGCACGCATGCATAGAATCGATCTTGTACTGCTCTGGCACATGCACCAGCCGGACTACCGCGACCATAGCAGTCCCGGCGCGCCAGAATTCGTCCTGCCCTGGGTTTACCTGCACGCGCTCAAGGACTATTGCGACATGGCGGACCATCTGGAACGCCACCCGCAGGTGCGTGCGGTGGTGAATTTCGTGCCCGTGTTGGCGGAACAGATCGAGGACTACGCCGCGCAGTTCGAGAGCGGGGTCTTCCGTGACCCTCTCCTCCGTCTGCTGGCAACACCGGAAGGGCAGGCACTCAGCGAGGACGAGAAACGCAAGATTCTCGATACCTGTTTCCTTGCCAATCACGCCACGATGCTGGATCCCTTCCCGGATTATCAGCGCCTGCATGCGCTGTACAACAGCCTGGCGCATTCGGACGACAACCAGCCTGCGCTGAACTATCTTTCCGACAGTTACTACCTTGACCTCATCACCTGGTACCACCTGGCCTGGAGCGGCGAATCGGAACGGCGCACGGAGAAGCTGCTGCAGGAAATGATTGCCAAGGGTCAGAACTTCAGCTGTCGCGAGCGCCAGGCGCTGCTGGCGTGGATGGGCAGGACGATAAGCAAGCTGCTGCCGCGCTACGCGGCGTTGGCCAAGCGCGGACAGATCGAGCTCTGCTGCACACCGCAGACGCATCCGCTCTCGCCTCTCCTGCTCGACCTGCGCGCAGGCCAGCAGACCGTACCGGATGCACCGGCACCGACAGCGCCTGACTATCCCGGCGGTGCCGAGCGGGTGCGGCGACACATCGTCGCCGCGCAGCGCAGCCATACGCAACGCTTCGGCACGCCGCCCACCGGCATGTGGCCCGCTGAAGGCGCGGTGTCCACCGAGTTCGCCCGCCAGCTCGCGGCCGAGGGCGTGCGCTGGATTGCCAGCGGCGAAGGCGTGCTGCACAACAGTCTCAATCACGCCGGCATGCAGGTGCCGCATCCGGCCTGGCAAGCCTGGAAGCTGGACAAGACGCCGGGCATGTCGCTTTTCTTTCGTGACGAGTATCTGTCCGACCTGATCGGTTTCGAGTACGGCAGATGGCATAGCGGCGACGCCGCCCACCACTTTGTCGAACAGCTCACCAATACGGCCCATCTCGCACCGCCGGCCGAGCATGAACAACAACGGCCCATGGTTGCCGTCATTCTCGATGGCGAGAACGCCTGGGAACACTACCCCTATAACGGTTGGTACTTCTTCGAGGAGCTGTACGGACTGCTCGAGCACAGCGAGCAGATACGTACCACCACCTTTGCCACACTGGTTGCCGAACGCCCGGAGCCCAATGCCACATTGCCGGCGCTGACCGCGGGCAGCTGGGTGTACGGCACCCTGTCTACCTGGGTGGGCGATCCGGCCAAAAACCGCGCCTGGGATCTGCTGGCTGCGGCCAAGGTGGCCTACGATGCGGCCTTTCCGGGACTGGCCGACGCGCAGAAGATCGCCGCGGAGCAACAGCTCTCGATCTGCGAAAGCTCTGACTGGTTCTGGTGGTTTGGTGATTACAACCCCGGCCCGTCGGTGGCAAGCTTCGATCAGCTCTATCGCCGCAATCTCGCTAACCTCTACCGCTGCCTGCAGCTGGAACCGCCGGCCGCGCTCGATACGCCAATCTCTGCCGGCGGCGGCCAGGCCGAAGGCGGCGGTACCATGCGCCGTGCCGGCTAGGAAAATGCAATGACAAACAAGCATGCACCACCCACCGTTCGGACTCTTGCGTCTGTTAAGGGCAAGCTCCACAAGGAAGCGCCATGACCATCTCTCTCCTGCTCGGCGTCCATGCGCATCAGCCTGTCGGCAACTTCACCGAGGTCATCGACGACGCGCACCTGCGTTGCTACGGTATGTTCATTCGCGTGCTGCACCGCTACCCGGAGTTCCGCTTCAGCGTGCATTTCTCCGGCTGGCTGCTGGACCTGCTCTACGAGCGACACCCCGCCGACATGCAGTTACTCGCCGAGATGACCGAGCGCGGCCAGGTCGAGTGGTTCGGCTCCGGCGACTGCGAGCCGGTGCTCGCCGCCATCCCGCATCGTGACCGCCTGACCCAGATCGAAACCCTGTCGGCCAAGATCGCGCGCTACACCGGCACGCGCCCGCGCGGCGCGTGGCTCACCGAACGCGTCTGGGAATCCGCCGTGGCGGCTTCGCTGGCCGAGGCCGGCATCGAATACGTGGCAGTCGATGACTACCACTTCCTGTGCACCGGCGCCGCCGCCAACACGCTCGATAGTTTCTACACCACCGAGGAAAGCGGGCGCACGCTGGATCTGTTTCCGATCTCGGAGCAAGCACGCTACCGCCTGCCCTTCGCGCCTGCCGCCGAGACGGTGGCCTGGATGGAAGAGCTTGCCCGTCAGGGTCAGCGCGCCGTCATCTATTTCGACGATATCGAGAAGTTCGGCATCTGGCCAGAGACCTACAATTGGGTCTACGAACGCGGCTGGCTGGCGCAGTTCATCGAAGGCGTGCTTGCCTCGCCGCTGATCCGTACGCAAACCTATGCCGAGTATTACGCCGCCAACGCCACGCGCGGCATCGTCTATCTGCCGACCACGTCCTATATCGAAATGAACGAATGGTCGTTGCCCGGCCCGGCGGCGCGCACCTATCACGCGCTGGTGGAAGCGGAAAAGCAGCGCGGCCAGTTCGAGGCGCACAAACCCTTCCTGCGCGGCGGCATCTGGCGCAACTTCTTTTCACGCTATCCGGAATCGAACTGGATGCACAAGCGCACGCTGGAAGCTTCGGAGCGCTACGCTGCGCTTGCACCGGCACTGCAGACGGCCGAGCTGCAGGAATTGCTGCACCGCGCCCAGGCCAACGACGCGTTCTGGCACGGGCTGTTTGGCGGCCTCTATCTGCCACACCTGCGCCGCGCTATCTGGAATAACCTGCTCGCGCTCGAGGCACGCCTGAACGCCATCGCGCCACGCGCTGCCGTCAGCAGCGTGGATTGCGACCTGGACGGGCACACCGAAGTCTTTATCGCCGATCGCGCCATGCTCGCAGCCATCCGCCCAGACGGCGACGCCGCCGTGATCGAGCTATCGAGCTACGCCCTCGCTCACAACTTCGGCGACACCTTGCGCCGCTATGAGGAGGGCTACCATGCGCGCGTAGCAACGAGTGAAGCTTCTGCGCATGCTGCAGAGGCTCCTGCGGGTGGCATCGCCTCGGCGCATGACCGCATCTCCTTCAAACATGTGATCGTGGCCGCGGATATCGTGCCGGACATGCGCCCGCGCAGCCTGTTTGTCGATACCTGGATAGGCGATGACGACACAGCGCTGGTGCCCGACTATGTCGCCGGGGGCCCGCTGAGCTACAGCGCCGACGACGGTGTCCTGCGCCTACGCAAGAGTTATGCACTCGATGGGGGCAGCCTCAAGGCCAGCTACCTGGCTTCCGAGAACGGTGTCCTGCAGATTGAGCTCAACCTCGCCATGCCCAGTTGCGACGGCTATGCCGGCCGCTACGTGCTGGCCGACGGCAGCATCCCCTGCGGCTTCGGCCAGGCCCTGGATATCGAACGGGCAACGCGCCTGAGCCTGGTAGATGGCGTGCTCGGCGGCAAGCTGATCCTGGCCAGCAACCAGCCTGTCGATATCAGCGGGCGTCCGCACTTCACGGTATCGCAATCGGAAGCTGGCTTCGAAAAGATCATGCAGGCCGCCGTGCTGACCCTGCGTTGGCAGGCCGTGCCCGAGCAGACGCTGGAGATCACCCTGACGGCGGAAACAGGCGAGTGAAAACTTGCCATCCTTCTAGCCTCCTACCCGAGGAGGGGGCTGGCTGTAGTTCGCCCTACCGCGCATGACTCCACAGCGGGCTGGTCTTTTCCTGGGGCGATCCCGCGGCCAGGCCGCCACCATTAGCCCGCCCGGCCTATATGACCACTGCGGACTTGTCATGCCAGCTCAGGTAAAGTCTGGACTGAAGACAGGACCGCGAATTGCGATGGAATCGATGACATGGCTTTGAACTCCACCCCCGCCTGGCGCGCACTGGTCGCGCACACCGCCCCGCCGCTGCCGCATCTGCGTGAGCTTTTCGCGACTGATGCGCAGCGCTTCAGCCGCTTTTCGGTCGGCTTTGACGGTTGGTTGCTCGATTACTCGAAGCAACGCGTGAATAGCGAAACCCTGAGCCTGTTGGCGAATTTGTGGCAAGCCGCCGACATGCAAGGCTGGATCAGCAAGATGGACACTGGCGCGGCAATCAACCAGACCGAAGGCCGCGCCGTCGGCCACACCTGGCTGCGTGCTCCCTTGCCGCGCCCCGAGGTCTCGGCGGTATTGGCGCAGATGCGCAACTTCTGCGCCGCCATCCATCACGGTGACTGGCGCGGCGCCAGCGGCGAGCGCATCACCGATATCGTGAATATCGGCATCGGCGGTTCTGACCTCGGCCCGCGCATGGTGACGCGGGCCCTGGCCGCGCATGCGATGGCCGATCTAACGGTGCATTATGTCGCCAACCTGGACGCAGCCGACCTGGCCTGCAAGCTGCAGGCGCTGCGGCCGGAGAGCACGCTTTTTATCGTCTGCAGCAAGACCTTCACGACGCAGGAGACCATGCAGAACGCCGCCTCGGCGCGCCAGTGGCTGGTCGATGCACTCGGCGAAACGGCGGTGTCCCGACACTTTGTCGCCGTCTCCACCAATCTCGATGCGGTCGCCCAGTTCGGCATAGACCCGGCCAATGCCTTCGCCTTCTGGGACTGGGTCGGGGGCCGCTATTCGCTGTGGTCGGCGGTCGGCCTGTCGACCGCATTGGCCATCGGCTACGCCAATTTCGAGCGCCTGCTGGCCGGCGCGGCGGCCATGGACGAACATTTCGCCACTGCGCCGGTAGGTCAGAACCTGCCGGCCCTGCTGGGCCTGCTGCAAGTCTGGAACACCAGCTTTCTGGGCGCGCCGACGCAGGCCATTCTGCCTTACAGCCAGTCGCTGGAGCTGCTGCCGCGCCATCTGCAGCAACTGGAAATGGAATCCAACGGCAAACGCGTCGATCGCGATGGCAATGAGCTGCCGACGCCGGCCTGTCCGGTGATCTGGGGTGAGCCCGGCACCAACGGTCAGCATGCCTTCTACCAGTTGATCCATCAGGGCGGCCGCTTGATCCCCTGCGACTTCATCGCCGTGAAGCAGCCCGATTTCGAGCTGCCCGGCCATCACGCGAAATTGTTGTCCAACTGCTTCGCCCAGAGCGAAGCGCTGATGCGCGGCAAGACGCTGGCGGAAGCGCAAGCGGAAATCGGCGCGGGTGTCGATCCGCTGCTCGCCGCCAACAAGGTATTCCCCGGCAACCAGCCCTCGACCACGCTGCTGATGCCCGAGATCACACCCTACACGGTGGGCCAGTTGGTCGCGCTGTATGAACACAAGGTGTTTGTCGCCGGCTGTTTGTGGAATATCAACTCCTTCGACCAGTGGGGGGTGGAGTACGGCAAACAGCTCGCCGCTCGTCTGCTGCCCATTATTGAAGGCACGGCGGAGAATGCGCAGCTCGATAGCTCGACCGCCGGGCTCATCAAGGCGAGCCGGGTATAGAATCGTGCGTATGAGATCACTACTCTTCTTGCTCGCGCTGCTGAGCACTCCCGTGCTTGCAGCCAAGCCGGTGTCGCAGGCCGAGGCCGAGGCCTTCTTCAAGCGCATGGGCGAGCTGAACATGAGCTTCGACGAGAAGTATGCCGAGCTCTATGCCGACGACGCCGTCGTCACCGGCCACAAGCACGGCACCGAGGAGACGACGACGGTAAGCGGCGCGCAGTGGGCCCAGCTGATGCTATTCAACCTGCCCAAGGCGAAGAAGCGCGACGACCGCTCATCCTTCAGTAAGGCGCGCTACACCGCCCAAGGCGAACGCATGAAGATCAATGCCGAACGCTATGTGCTGCGCAAGTGCAATACCGACCCGGACTACTATGTGGTGCTCGGCCGCCAGCCTGATGGGCGCATTCTGATCGTTGAGGAATCCTTCGCGCTGAGCGTTCCCAACCGCTGCAAATGAAAGTCCTGTTCGCCACCTCCGAGCTCGCCCCCTGGGTCAAGACCGGCGGTCTTGGCGATGTCGCCGCGGCGCTGCCGTCGGCGCTACGGCGCGCTGGCGTCGATGTGCGGGTGCTGCTGCCCTGGTATCCAGCCATCGCCCGCGCCTTTCCAAATGCGTCCGTCATCGCCGAACTGCCGGCTGCGGCC
>DATMSM010000112.1:0-19161 GCA_035565355.1 Rhodocyclaceae bacterium | reverse complement strand
ACGTAAACGATGAAGCCCGCCCGGATCGAGATCCAGGCGGGCTTCATCGTTTCTGTAAGGGGAAGCGCTCAGGCGCTGCGCGAGTGCGGGTCGATGCCGCACCAGGCCGACACGGCGACGGGAATGCCGAGGCTGAGCCAGGCGAAGACATCGCCGAGATCATCATAGATCAGGCCAACGATGAGACCCGCAAGGCTAAGGAGGCCAATTACGCTGGGCCAGAGCCAAATCTTCATGCGCGTGCCTCCTCTGCTTGCAGCAACAAATCTTCCCCAGGCTTTTGTTTGCGTTTCTTCCACCAGAGATAGAGGCCACTACCGAGCACGATGATGGTGATGATGTCGAGCAGCGCCCAGACCATCTTCAGCACCAAGCCGCCATAGTCCCCGAAATGGAGCGGCTGCGACAGTAGCAGTGTTTTGATGTACCAAGGCATTTCGCGCGTGTCGGTGAGCTGGCCGGTCGCCGCATCCACCAGCGCGGGCCGCAGCAAACGTGAGGTCACGGGCGTATCGCCGCGCATGAAGACGGTGTAGTGGTGCGGGCTGGAGAACATGGTGCCGGGGAAGGCGACGAAACGAATCTCCATTCCTGGTACCGCCTGTCGCGCCGTATCCAGTGCCGTTTGCACCGAGCCGTGTTGTTCGAGCGGCGGTGCATTGCGGTAGGGTGCGATCATCTCCGCCATCTGGTCGCCCTGCCACACGCCGATCAGGATGGTGGCCAGTGTGTTGAGACTGCCCGTCAGGCCGACCACCAGCGCCCAGCTGATGGTTACGACGCCAAGCAGATTGTGCAGGTCCAGCCACTTGAGGCGCGGTTTGTCGCGGCGTACTTCGCCGAATTCGAGGCGGCGCATGAAGGGCTTGTAGAGAACGATGCCGGAAATGATGGCGGCGGTGAAGAGCAGCCCCATGAAACCGAGGAAGAGCATGCCGGGCAGGCCGGCGAACATGTCGGTGTGGAGCTTGAGCATCAGGTACATGAAGCCCTTGTCATTGGGTTCATCCAGCACGGCGCCGGTGCGGCTGTCCAGCGCCACCAGCCACATATCGTCGGGCGGGGCGTCCATGCTCTTGGCCATATTAACCAGCGTGACGTGTGGATGCTCGTCTGCATCCCAGATCATGTAGCGCACCACCTTGTCGGGGATGTGCGCCTGTGCCGCATCCACCATGCGGTCCATGCTCAGTTCGGGTGTGTCGGCCGCCATCTCGGGCGCCTCGGCTTCGCCGGACAGATGTTCGATCTCCTCGTGGAAGATCAGCGGCAGGCCGGTGATGCAGAGCAGCAGCAGAAAAATCGTACAGATCAGGCTGGTCCATTTGTGGATGAACGACCAGGAGCGGAGTGTCATTACAGTTTCCAGTAAGAAGGCAGGAGGGCCGGCACCGGAGTAACCCGATGCCGGCCCTGAGCTCGAGGCGGAGAGCCTTAAAAGTCCATCGTTGCCGACAGCAGCAGGGTGCGCGGCATGCCGACGTAGAGATAGCCCTCGTTGGAAGCGGCCCAGTAGTTTTTGTCGAACACGTTCTCGATATTGGCGCGCAGGGTCAGGGGTTTGTCCCATGCCCGGGTCTTGTAGCGCGCGCCGACATCGAAGCGCGTCCAGGACGGCATCTCGAGATTGTTTGCGGCATCTGCGTACTGCTTGCTGGTGTGCACCACGCGGGCATTTAGACCGACGCCGGGGGCCAGACTGTTGTCCCAGTCGATCCCCAGGTTGGCTTGCATGCGCGGCACGGCAATGGGGGCGTTGCCGTCGTTGGCGCCGTCGGGTGTTTTGGTCAGCTTGCCATCCATCAAGGCCAGGCCGCCGAGCACACGGACATTGCGCGCCACTTCGCCGAAGATATTGAACTCGATGCCGCGATTGCGCTGCTCCCCGTTCTCTGTGAGCTCGGTACCGACGAGGCCGGCGGAAGGGCGTTCAATCTGGAACAGACTGATGGTGGTGGCGAAGCGGCCCCAGTCCATCTTGGTGCCAATTTCATACTGTCTTGTCTTGAGCGGCGGCAGCGCGGCCGGGTTGGGCGGCGCCTTGGTCGGGCCCTTTGACAGGCCTTCGATATAGTTTGCGTAGAAAGCCAGATTTGCCTGCGGCTGATAGACGATGCCGGCGACCGGTGTGATCTTCGACTCGTCGTACTTTCCGTCGGGCAAGGCGGCGCCGGTCATGAAGTTGTAGGCTTGGGCTTCAACCGTCTGATGGCGTGCACCAAGGGTCACCTTCAACTTGTCATTGAGGAATGACATCGTGTCAGCGACTGCGTAGCTGCTGAGGGTGGACTCGTTGTATCGGACGGTATCGGCATTCATGCCCGAGACGCTGGGTGTATCACTGTAGATCGGATTGAAGATATTCGAGTTGCGTGCGGCCCAGCCGCCCATCGTCATGTAGATATCCTGGTTCTGCACCACGCGGGAGTAGTTGAGCGCCAGTTTGTGCTTGACGGGGCCGGTCGAGAAGCGCACATCGGCGCCCAGGTCGTAGGAAGTGCTGTCGACCTTAAATACCTGCCAGGCAGGGGTTGAGGTGAAGTCGCCGGCGCGATTCAGCAGGCTGACATTACCGGCCAGCGCATCCATGCTGTGCTTTCTTTGACCTATGCCGCCATAGACCGTTACCGTGTCGTTCACATCGTATTCCGCGCGCGCGACGATCATGTTGTCGGTGGCTTTCGAACGGCCGTAGCCCGGATAGTTGAGGCTGGAGTCCGGCGCCTTGGGCATGCCTGTCAGCCCCGGTCCTGCCGTAAACTGCCGAACGACACGATTGATGTTTTGATCCTGGTTCATCACATCGAGCGATGCACGCAGGCGCTCGCCCTGGTAGTCCAGACCGAGGCTATAGACCTGGTCGGTCTGTTTCTGCTTGTCGATGGCCGTGTCGCCGTCGCGGTAAGCGGCGTTGAAGCGCACGCCGAACTCCTTGTTGGCGCCGAAGCGGCGACCAATATCGGCATGCACGCCGGAGATGCCGTCCGAGAAATGGCTTGCGGTGAGACGCGTCAGCGGCTCGTTGCCGGCGCGCTTGGGCGCGATATTGATGGCACCGCCGACATTGCCGCTGGGCGGCATGCCATTGAGCAGCGATGAGGGGCCTTTAAGCACTTCCACGCGCTCGGCCATTTCGACGGGAACACGGAAGTGCGGCATCAGACCGTACATGCCGTTGAAAGCGACATCCTGGCTGGCGACAGTGAAGCCGCGGATCGAGAAGTCTTCGTTGATATTGGTACGGGCGCTTGAGAGTCGCACCGAAGGATCGTTGATCAGCAGATCGGACAGGCTGCGCGCCTGCTGATCTTCAATGGTCTCAGCGGTATAGCTGGTCTGGTTGAACGGCGTATCTAGGAAGTTGCTGTTACCGAGCAGGCCGAGGCGGCCGCCTTTCGCTACCTGCCCGCCGGCATAGGCTGCCGGCAGGCCGTCGGCCGCAGCGGTAACCGTCACTGCGGGCAGCGTGGTGGCGCTGCCTAACGGTGTCTTGCGCAAGGTATAGGCGCCGTTGCCGAGGGCAGCGAGTTCATGGCCGCTGCCCGACAGGAGGCGGGCGAAACCTTCGTTGACGTCATAGCTGCCCTGCAGGCCGTTGCTGCGCTGCCCTGCCAGCAGGGCCGGGTCGAAGGAGAGTTTGACGCCTGCCTGTGCGGCGAACTGGGCAAGGACGTCACCTAGTGCGCCGGCCGGAATGGCATAGCGTTGGGCCGGTTCTGCGGCCTGTACGGCCGCGGCCTGCAGCAGGGTGGCAGCGGCTGCCCCGGTCAGCATCAGGTGGATGGCGAGGGCGATGGCGCGCGGTCGGGTCGATAGCGGGCGCCGGGGGATAGCGTGAGCGTTCATGCGATGTCCTGTGGGTAAAGGCGAAGCGCAAATTTGCGCTTTCGTCTGTACACCGCACGAGACAAAAAAAAGTATCAGGTCGCGGTGTCGAGACTGACCCAGTAGTTGCTCAGGCGGCGTACTCTGACCGGCCGGGTTTTGGTCAGCATATCGAGTGCGGCTTCTGTATCTGTCAGGGGGAAGGCGCCGGCGACGCGCAGTTCGGCGATGCTCCCGCTGCAGCGCAATACGCCGCGTCGATAACGGCCGATTTCGGCAACCCAGTCGGCCAGGCGCATATCCTGGGCGAGTAGCATGCCGCGCTCCCAGAGCCCGGCATTGGCGTCGAGCGCATGCGTGCTTTCCAGCACGTCGGCACTGAAGCGTAGTTGCTCCCCCGCTGCGAGACGAAGGCTGCGACCGTGTCGCGTAGTGATCTCAACCGCACCTTCGAACACTGCGACATGCGTTGCCCCGTGTTCCAGGCGTACGGCGTAGCGCGTGCCTATCGGACGGATGCTGCCGTCGGCCGAACTGACACGGAAGGGGCGGCGCAAGCTGTCGTCGCCAGTCGTCACCATGATCTCGCCGCGCAGCAGGTGCAGGTGACGCTGCGTGCCGTCAAAGCTGACATTCACCGCCGAGGCGGTATTGAGCACAAGCCGGGTACCGTCCGCCAGCGTGTAGGTTCTTTGCTCGCCCGTGGCGGTTTGCAGATCGGCGCTCCATTCTGCCCAGGGCTGTTCGCGCCACAAAGCCAGACCCAGCGGGCCGGCGACAGCAGCAATCCCCAGCATCTGCAATACGCGGCGGCGCTCCGATTGCGGCAGGCGGCTCAGTGTTGTGCGGCCGATTTCTCGCGGTACCTGGCGGAAGCTGTGGATCACGCGTTCCGCACACTGCCAGGCATATTCATGCCTATCGCTGCGTTGGCGCCATTGCGCAATGGCCTGTTCGGCAGCTTGTGGGTGTTCACCCGACTGCAGGCGCATCAGCAAGTCGGCGGCTTCCTCAAGCAGCGCACGATCAAGCGGCGGGAGCACCGTGCTCATGCCAGTGCCGCCATGCAGGCAACAAAGCCGGCTTTCATGTGACGCTTGACAGTGATCAGCGCCATGCCGCTTTCTTCGGCGATCTCGGCGTAGGTGAGGCCATCCATCTGGGCACGCAGAAAGACCTCGCGGGTTTTGTCCGGCATACCGCGCAGCATGGCTTCGATGCGATAGAGGCTTTCGAGTATCAGGTAGCGTGTTTCGGCGGAGGGGGCGTGGGGCTCCGGCATGTTGGCGAGCGCCTCCAGATAGGCGCGCTCGACCTCCTGGCGGCGCCAGTGATCGATGACCAGTCCTTTGGCAATATGCGTGAGCAGGGCGCGCGGTTGATCCAGCGTGAGGGCGCGGCGGCCGAACAGACGCATGAATGTGTCCTGCGCCAGATCTGCAGCCTGCTCGTCGCAGCCTAACTTACGGCGCAGCCAGCCTTGCAGCCAACCGTGATGGCCGCTGTAGAGCGACTCAATGTCGTTCGTTTGAATGATGTCGCCTGCTGACATGCGTGCCCCGACCCAAAAGCGAGGCTCGCACCATGAAAGCCTCAAATGAGAATGCTTCTCATATTATACGTAAGGGTTTGTTCCAGCAAGAGACGGGTGACAAACAAAAAAGCCCGTCAGGTGACGGGCTTTTTTGTTTGGGCGGTAGAGAAAAAATCAGGCGGCCTGGGCCGGGATCTTCGAGCTCTTGTTGGTGATGCGGTTCTTGGCGTCGACGTAGACCAG
Source organism: Rhodocyclaceae bacterium (assembly GCA_035565355.1). Lineage (GTDB taxonomy): Bacteria > Pseudomonadota > Gammaproteobacteria > Burkholderiales > Rhodocyclaceae. Next base: position 13,559 of record DATMSM010000112.1, on the reverse strand, counting down.
ATCGGGCGCGAACTTTTGCAGTTCGATCTCGTTGTACATGGCAAACGTCGCGATGATCAGCAGGTCGCCGGCAGCTGCGTTGCGGGCGGCTGCGCCGTTGACGGAGATCGTGCCGCTACCGCGTTCGGCGCGGATGGCGTAGGTGGTGAAGCGGGCACCATTGTTAACGTTCCAGATCTCGATCTGCTGATATTCCTTGATATCGGCAGCGTCGAGCAGGTCCTCGTCGATGGCGCAGGAGCCTTCGTAGTGCAGTTCGGCTTGCGTCACGGTGACGCGGTGCAGCTTGGACTTCAACATCATGCGTTGCATTGCGGTCCCTTTCTCATGCAAAGGCGGGCAATCATCCGGACAGCGAAAATGCCACTGTCACACTTGGTGCTTCTGGATCCCTGCCGGCATGGGCGCATCGCAGGCTCCTAAACTTCCATGTTGTCGATCAGGCGTGTGCTGCCCAGTTTGGCAGCTGCCAGAACGACCAACTCGGATTCGTGAGCGGACGGCGATTGTAGATCAATTTTTCGTCTTATCGCAATATAGTCGGGTATCCAACCGTGGCTTTTCAGCACCTCGGCGGCCGTCTTTTCGAGCCCCGAGAAATCGCGGTTGCCGGCCTGGATCGCAGCCACCACTTTCGTCAATTCCCTTGCCAGACGGGGCGCTTCGGCGCGTTCGTCGGCGGAGAGATAGCCGTTGCGCGAGGACAAGGCCAAACCATCATCAGCACGTATGGTAGGGCTATCAATAATTTCAATTAAAAAACCCAGCTCGCGGACCATGTTTTTAATGACCATGACTTGCTGGTAGTCCTTTTTCCCGAACAGGGCGACCTGCGGCTGGACGATGTTGAACAGCTTGGCGACCACGGTGGCGACGCCGCGAAAATGCCCGGGCCGGAACTCGCCCTCGAGGATGCCTTGCTGTTCCATCGGCGGCTCGACGTGGTAAGCCTGCGGCTGCGGATACATCTCCCGTTCATCCGGCGCAAACAGATGATCGACGCCGGCGGCGCTGAGCCGGTCGCAGTCGGCCTGGAAGGTGCGCGGGTAGGCTTCGAAGTCCTCACCCGGGCGGAACTGCAGACGATTCACGAAGATGCTCGCGACCACGATGTCGGCATGCTTGCGGGCCGCGGTCATGAGGGCGATATGACCGTCGTGAAGATTGCCCATGGTGGGCACGAAGGCGATGCGCTTGCGCTCGCCATCGAGTGCGGCGCGCAGGCCGGCGATGGTGGGGTGGATCTGCATGCGGATTCTAGATAAAGAAGGCGGCGACGAAGGCGGCGATGCCCATGAAGTAATGCGACTGGCCGAAGCGGTACCAGCCCGACAGGCGGGGATCGGCCTTGATCTTGTCGCCCAGCGGCCCCGGGCCCTCGATGGAGGCAGCGGCGCGGGCGACGCGATAGGTGCAGAAACGGCCGAGCAGCATCAGGGCGATGCCCAGCAGTGCGACGAAGACTTTCATCAGTAACAATGCTCCGCTGCGGGAAAGCTGCGATCCTTGACCGCGCCTACGAAATTGCGCACGGCCTCCTCGATGCTGGCGGCGCCGTCCATGAAGTTGCGCACAAAGCGCGCCGGCTTGCCCGGGTAGATGCCGAGCATGTCCTGCAGTACCAGCACCTGACCGGAGCAGTCGGCGCCTGCACCGATACCGATGGTGGGTATCTTGAGGATATCGGTGAGCTCCTTGCCGAGCGCGGCGGGAATCAGTTCGTAGAGCATGGCGACGGCGCCGGCCTGCTGATGGGCGAGCGCCTCTTCCTTCATGCGCTTGGCGTTGGCTTCGTCCTTGCCCTGGATGCGATAACCGCCGAGCATGTTGACGCTCTGCGGCGTGAGGCCGATATGCGCCCACACCGGGATGCCGCGGTCGGTGAGGAAGCGCACCGTCTCTGTCATGCACAGGCCGCCCTCAAGCTTGACCATGTGTGCACCGGCCGCCATCAGGCGCGAGGCGCTGCGCAATGCCTGCTCCTTGCTTTCCTGGTAGGAACCCCAGGGCAGGTCGGCGGCGACCATGGCGCGCTTGGTTCCGCGCGACACGCACTCGGTGTGATAGACCATCTGTTCCAGTGTCACCGGCAGCGTGCTCTTGTGCCCCTGGATGACATTGCCGGCCGAGTCGCCGATCAGGATGATGTCCACGCCGGCGCGATCCAGCAGCGCGGCGAAACTCGAGTCGTACGCCGTGAGGCTGACGATGGGCTCCTTGTCCGCATACATGCGGCCGAGCTCGTGCAGCGTGACGGGCTTTTCGGTCGAACGGTCAGTGGCGAGGTAGGCGGTCATGCGTTGTCCTGCAGCAGCAAACGGGAAGGGCAAGTTTAGCCCATCCCTGCGCCGGCTGGCAGCGGCGGGTGTGCAGCGCAGAAAATCGGCTTATGCCCGGAAGATGAAGTAGACCGCGCCGAGCAGGCACAGCCCGGCCCAGACAAAATCCCACTTGAAGGGCTGGTGCATGTAGAAAACGGCGAATGGGACGAAGATCAGCAGGGTGATGACTTCCTGCATGATCTTGAGCTGGCCAAGGTCAAGCTCGGTGTGGCCGATGCGGTTGGCCGGCACCTGGATCAGATATTCGAATAGGGCGATGCCCCAGCTGATCAGCGCGGCAATCCACCAGGGCTTGTCGTTCAGGTTCTTGAGGTGGGCATACCAGGCGAAGGTCATGAAGACATTCGAGGCTGCCAGCAGCAACGCTGCCTGCACTACCACCGGGAGACCGCTGAACCCGAACATGTTTACTCCATGCGTTGTATCTGCTGATCCGCGCATTGTGCCAGCAGATCGGCGACACGCCCCTTGCCGGGGATGTTTAAACCCGGCGCGATCTCGATCAGCGGAGCCAGCACAAAGGCGCGTTCGTGCATGCGCGGATGCGGCAGGGTCAGGGCGCTGTCGGCGGACACTTCCTCGCCGTAGAGCAGCAGGTCGAGATCAAGCGTACGCGGTGCGTTGGGAATGCTGCGCTGGCGGCCGAAGCGCTGTTCGATGGAAAAGAGCTCAAGCAAGAGGGCGCGGGAGTCGAGCTCGGTTTCCAGCGAGACTGCCGCATTGATGAAGTCGGGCTGCTGCTTCAGGCCGATCGGTGCGGTGCGATAGAGGCTGGAGCTTTTCAGCAGGCGCAGGCCGGGGTGCATGGAGAGTTCGCGCATGACGGCCCGCAAACTGCCCTCGGCATCGCCCAGATTGGCGCCGAGGGCGACATAGGCGATGGTCAAGCCGCTTCTCCGGAAGACTCGGGGCCGGTCGTTTTCTTGCTGTTGCTGCGCTTGCGGCGGCGCCGCTTCTTCGGGTCGGCGTCCGGCAGCAGCATGGTCTCGCGTTCGGCGTAGTCGGCCTCGTGAAAGGCGGTCCACCAGTCGGCCAACTCCATATCGACCTCGCCGCTTTGTGCGCGCAGCAGCAGAAAGTCGTAGCCGGCACGGAAACGCGGCTGCTCGAGCAGGCGCATGGGTTGTTTGCCGCTGCGCTTTTCGAAGCGCGGTTGCAGCAGCCAGATGTCCTTGATATCGCCGGCGATGCGGCGTGTGATGGCGAGCTTTTCGCCCTGCTGGTCGAGGATCTCGTCCATGGCTTCGAACAGCGCCGGCAGCGGCAGCTCGCCGCGCTTCTTTCTGATTTCCCAGTTGGCCAGCACTTCATGCCAGAGCAGGGTGGCGAACAGAAAACCGGGCGAGGTCGTCTTGCCGGCCTGCACGCGTGCATCGGTATTGGCGAGCGAGAGCATGACGAACTTCTCGCCCATGGGCTGCTCAAGAATCACGTCGAGCAAGGGCAGCAGACCGTGGTGCAGCTCGGCGGCACGCAGACGTTTGATGCAGGCGACGGCGTGGCCCGAGGTCAGCAGCTTCAACATTTCGTCGAAGAGACGCGCGGGCGGCACGTTTTCGAGCAGGTCGGCCATGTCGCGGATCGGCGCTTCGGTGGCCGGGTCGATCTTGAGGCCGAGCTTGGCCGCCAGACGCACGGCGCGCAACATGCGCACCGGATCTTCGCGATAGCGCAGCTTCGGCTCGCCGATCATGCGCAGGGTCTTCTTCTTGATGTCCGCGACGCCGTTGTGATAGTCGAGGATGGCTTCCTTGTGCGGGTCGTAGTAGAGCGCGTTGGCGGTGAAGTCACGGCGTGCCGCATCCGCCGCCTGTGTGCCCCACACATTGTCGTGCAGGACGCGGCCGTGCTCGTCGGTGATGGTGTTCTGGTCGTGCGCGGCGCGGAAGGTGGAGACCTCGATGGTTTCCTGGCCGAACATGACATGCACGATCTGAAAACGGCGGCCGATGATGCGCGCGCGGCGGAACAGGTTGCGAACCTGATCCGGTGTCGCGTCAGTGGCGACGTCGTAGTCCTTGGGGTCGACCCCGATCAGCAGGTCGCGCACGGCGCCGCCGACCACGTAGGCCTTGAAGCCGGCCTGTTGCAAGGTATCGCAGGTGCGGCGCGCAGCCGACGATACCTGCTCGCGGCGGATGCCATGCACGGAGACAGGCAGTTCCGCGACCTTGGCGGACTTGCTGGCGGAATGATGGGGGGTACGGACGGGCTTCTTGAAGACGCGCCGCAACAGCTTACGAATCATGTGGGGTGAATGTCTGGAAAACGCAATTTTAAACCTATCGGTGTTCAGCAATGCCGGCCCGGCGGGACGACGAGCTCAAAACCGTAGGTTATGGCGGGGTTGCTTGCTCTTGAGTCATCTCATTGCGCTTAGCGCAACGAGATGATCGGCCAGCCCTGGCTTTCGGCATGGGCGCGCAGCGTGTCGTCCGGGTCGACGGCGACCGGGTGGCTGACGATCTCCAGCAGCGGCAGGTCGTTGCGCGAGTCGCTGTAGAAGTAGGTCGCTTCGAAGGCGCCCCACCACAGGCCCATCGATTCAAGCCAGGCATTGACGCGCTCGATCTTGCCTTTCTGGAAGGCCGGCGTGCCGCGCGGCTTGCCGGTGAAGCGGCCGCCTTCCTGGGCCGGCACGGTGCCGATCAGGTGCGGGATTTTGAATTCGCGGGCGATGGGGCCGGTGACGAAGACATTGGTGGCAGTGACGATGGCGACGATGCTGTCCTCGGCCAGATGCTGGTCGACCAGGTCGCGCGCTTTCTGCGTGATGACCGGACGGATGACCGTGCTCATGAATTCCCGATGCCAGGCGTCGAGCACCTCGCGCGCATGGCGGGCGAGCGGGGCGAGCTGAAAGTCGAGGAACTCGAAAATGTCCAGCGTACCGGCCTTGTAGTGGTCGTAGAAGCCCTGGTTCTTGGCTTCGTAGATTTCGCGGTCGAGCACGCCCTTGCTGATGAGAAATTGTGCCCACTGGAAGTCGCTGTCGTCGGCGAGCAGGGTGTTGTCGAGGTCGAAGAGTACGAGTTTCATGCTTTACACCGGATTCGGTTGAAGGATTTCACGCAGCAGCGGCAGGGTGACCGGCCGCTGCTGTTCGAGGGATTGCTGGTCGAGTGCATCGAGCACGGCCATCAGCGAGGGCAGGTCACGGCGGCCGTGGCGCAGCAGGTAGTCGATGAGGTGATCCTCGATCCGCATGCCGCGCTGGGCAGCGTGATACAGCAAGGCGCTGGCCTTTTCGCCGTCGGTGAGCAGCTTGACCTCGTAAATCAGGGCCTGGCCGATGCGCGTGCGCAGATCTTCGCGACAGGGCAGATGCAGCGGCGCGGTATCGCCCGAGAGCAGCAGGCGCAGGCCGCGCGGGCGCTGGTCGTTGAAGCAGCGGAACAGGGCAACCTGCGCGTCCGCCGACAGCCGCTCGACGTCGTCAATGACGACCAGGCTGGCATCGGGCGGCATGAAATCGCCGGGGACTGCGCTGGCGCTCAGGGCGACGGTGCCGGTCTGGTGGGCGACCGCCTGCAGCAGATGGCTGCGGCCGCTGCCGCTGCTGCCCCAGAGGTAGATGGGGCGTGCCTCGCTGCCGGCGGCGCATTGCGCCAGCAAGGTCAGCAGTTCCCCGTTGCTGCCGACGACGAAGTTGTCGAGGCTGGGAATCTGTTGCGGGCGGATATGCGGCAGTACTTGTTGACGTGTGGGCTGCCGGGGCGATGCGTTCATGCGTCGGTTTCTATGTTCGGCGCCTGGCCGCGATAGAGGCGGCTGGCAAGGTAAAGGGTGCGCACTTCGCGCAGGCCGATCAGCAAGGCGGCCGACAGCGGCAAGGCCAGCAGCACGCCGGTGAAGCCGAAGAGCTGGCCGAAGGCCATCAGTGCGAACAGCACCGCAAGGGGATGCAGGCCGATACGATCACCGACCAGGTAGGGCGTCAGCAGGAAGCTCTCGATGGCCTGGCCGACACCGTAGATGGCGAGGACGATGAGGACCGGTTCCACTCCCTGGAACTGCAGGGCCGCCACGCTGATGGCCAGGATGAAGCCGAGGCCGAAGCCGATGTAGGGAATGAAACACAGCATGCCGGTAAGGACGCCGACCGGCAGCGCGGACGGCAGGCCAGCGAAGGCGAGGGCGATGCTGTAGTAGGCGGCGAGCGCGAGCATGACCAGCAACTGGCCGCGTAGAAACTCGGATAGCACGGCATCGATGTCGCGGGCGATCGCGGATGTCTTGGCGTGCCAGTCGCGCGGAATGGCGGCATCAACCCGCGCGATCAGCGTGTGCCAGTCAAGCAGCAGGTAGAACAGCACCACCGGGACGAGCAGCAGGGTAGTGACAACCCCGATCAGGACGGCGCCGCCGACTTGCAGTGAGGTCAGCAGATGGAGGCCCAGGCCCTGCAGGTTGTTCAGATTGCTATTGACCAGTTTGCGCAGCGATGCCGGGTCGAGGCGCAGACGTATGCCGAAGTGTTCGCGCAGCCACGGCGTGACGGTCTGGTTGAGGCTGTCAATGGCGTCGGGCGCGTATTCGACCATCTTGATTACCTCGTCCTGCAGCATGGGGATGATGACCAGCAGCAGGCCGATGAAGCCGAAGGACAGCGCCGTAATCACGACCAGCACGGCGACCATGCGCGGCAGGCCCCATTGCGTGCCGCGTTCGACCAGCGGATTGCTGATGTAGGCGACGATGGCCGCGAGCAGGAAGGGCGCGAGGATGGGCGACAGCAGATACAGCAGCCATAGCAGGGCCAGGCCGAAGGCAATCCACAATCCTGTCTGTATGCGCTCCGAAGACATAGGGTCCGGTATCCGGGTAAAATTGGAGTTTCGCCGGCTGGCCGGCGCTGGCGACACCTCAGCGTGCCGCAAAACCGACACTTTATCTGCCTGCTTGGCTGAACTCAACAAAGGAACGTAACTTGAGCACCCCCGCCAACCCGAATGCCGCCATGACCTACCGCGACGCTGGCGTCGACATGGAGGCCGGCGACGCCCTGGTCGAACGTATCAAGCCCTTTGCCAAGCGCACCATGCGCCCTGAAGTGATGGGTGGGCTGGGCGGCTTTGGCGCCCTGTTCGAGCTGTCCAAGAAGTACAAGGAACCGGTGCTGGTGTCTGGCACCGACGGTGTCGGCACCAAGCTGAAGCTCGCCTTCCAGCTGAACAAGCATGACACGATCGGTCAGGATCTGGTGGCCATGAGCGTGAACGACATCCTGGTGCAAGGCGCCGAGCCGCTGTTTTTCCTCGACTACTTTGGGTGCGGCCGTCTCAACATCGATACCGCGGCCGATGTCATCAAGGGCATCGCCTACGGCTGCGAGCTGGCCGGCTGTACCCTGATCGGCGGCGAAACCGCTGAAATGCCGAGCATGTATCCGGACGGAGAGTACGATCTGGCCGGCTTCGCCGTCGGCGCGGTCGAGAAGTCGCAGTTGATCACCGGCCTGGACATTGCGCCCGGCGACGTGGTGCTGGGTCTGGCCTCCAACGGCGCCCACTCCAACGGCTATTCGCTGATCCGCAAGATCATCGAGCGCGCCCAACCCGATATGGAAGCCGACTTCCATGGGCGCAGCTTCCGCGACGCCGTCATGGCACCCACCCGCATCTATGTGAAGCCCCTGCTGGCGCTGATGCAGACCGAGACTTCCGGCGTCAAGGTCAAGGGCATGGCTCACATCACCGGCGGTGGCCTGACCGAAAACATCCCGCGCGTGCTGCCGGAAAACGTGACTGCCGTGATCGACAGCAAGAGCTGGACGCTGCCGCCGCTGTTCCAGTGGCTGCAGGAAAAGGGCAATGTCGAGGCCGCCGAAATGCACCGCGTCTTCAACTGCGGCATCGGCATGGTCGTCATCATTGCCGCCGCCGAGGCCGATAAGGCCGCCGAATTCCTGCGCAAGCAGGGCGAGACGGTTTACACCCTCGGCAAGATCGAACAACGCGCTGCAGGTCAGCACCAGACCATGGTTCGCTGATTGAACTGAATGTAAAAAAGGACGCTGCGGCGTCCTTTTTTATTTGGCGGCTTCGGGCCTGGGCTTAGCCCAGCTTTGCTCTTTCTTCGCGCTGAATATGCGCCATGAATTTCTGCACCAGGTTTTCCTGGGCGGGGCTGAGGCGCAGGAAGTGGCAGCCGAGTCGCTTCATCTGCTTGGTGCCCTTGGTGATCTCGCCGGCATAGCGGACGGCCAGGCCGGCGCGCAGCTCGCCAAAACCCTTGAACTCGATGCGTACATCCGCAAACTCGCTGCCGAGGTCGCAGGGGAACAACAGTTCTGGCACTTCGAGGCCGACGCCGCCGATGCCGATATCGACGGTGGCGAGCTCCATGGTCTGGCCTGCGTGGGTGATGAAACAGGTCGGGCGCTGCGTCATCGGCAGGACCAGGCGGAAGAACTCACGGCGCTGCAAGCGCACATACTTCTCGGGCAGCCCCACGGCAAAGGCCGGGCGGCCACCTTGTGTCGTGGCCTGCGGACGGCCGCAGAGGAACTGGTTGCGCACGCCGCCAGGCATGGCAACGAAGAAATTGCGATCACTCTGCAAAAAGCGCTTGTTGGTTTCCTCGCTGCTGCCCCAGTCAAAGTAGAGCAGGCCGGCTTCTTCATCGACATCCAGCAGGATGGTCAGGATGGTGTCCTGGCCCTCGTTGAAGCTGACGCTGACCTGATCCTTGTCATTGATCAGTTGGCGCAGGTAGAAAATGATCTCCCGCCTGAAGGTGATGGTGTAGGCGTCGACGCTTTGGTCGATGGGCAGGCTCATGGGGCAGTGCTCAGAAAACTGTTTACGTTGTTGTTTATCGTCTCTGCCAGGGCAGGCGTCATGCAGTCGAATAAGGCCAGGTTGGGCAAGGAGTTCAGCCAGGTGATCTGGCGCTTGGCGAACTGGCGTGTCGCGAATATACCCCTATCCCGGAGTTCTTGGGGCGGGATATCGCCTTCCAGCATTTCCCATATCTGCCTGTATCCAACACTGCGCATGGAGGGCAGGTCGGCGCGGAGTTGGTACTTGGCGCGCAAGGCGCGAGTTTCCTCGACCAGGCCCTGCGCCAGCATCAGATCGAAGCGCAGCGCAATGCGCTCATGCAGCCAGGCGCGGTCCGTCGGCATGAGCGCAATGCTCAGGCGCCGGTAGGGAAAGGGCTGCTTTTCCTGGTCGGCATAAATGTCCGCCATGGTCCTGCCGGTCAGGCGCACGACCTCAAGGGCGCGTTGGATGCGCTGGGCGTCGTTGGGTTTGAGGCGGGCGGCAGAGGCCGGGTCCAGCTTGGCCAGCTCGGCATGCATGTGCGGCCAGCCATGCATGGCGGCCTCGGCGTCGATCTGGGCGCGGATGGCAGCGTCGGCCTTGGGCATGTCGGCCAGGCCCTCGACTAGTGCTTTGTAATAGAGCATGGTGCCGCCGACCAACAGGGGAATCTTGCCGCGCGCCGTGATGTCGGCCATGGCGTGCAGTGCATCGGAGCAGAAGCGCGCCGCAGAATAGCTTTCTTCCGGACTGATCAGGTCGATCAGATGGTGCGGGTATTTTGCCAGCGTCTCGGCATCCGGCTTGGCTGTGCCGATGTTCATGTCACGAAAGACCTGTGCCGAGTCGACACTGATGAGCTCGACCGGGTACTGGTCGGCCAGCTTCATGGCCAGCGCGGTCTTGCCGCTGGCGGTGGGGCCCAAGATAAAAATGGCGGGGGGCAGCTTGCTCATCATTGGCCCCGCAGGAAGAGACGGTCCAGGTCTTTCATGCTGAGCTGCGCCCAGGTCGGCCGGCCGTGATTGCACTGGTCGGCGCGTTCGGTGGCTTCCATGTCGCGCAAGAGGGCGTTCATCTCGGGTACGGTCAGGCTGCGGTTGGCGCGCACGGCGCCGTGGCAGGCCATGGTGGCGAGCAGTTCATTGCGGCGCGCGTCGATGACGCGGCTGGCCGGCTGCTCGCGCAAATCGGCGAGCAGGGTGCGGATCAGCGCCGGCACATCGCCCTGCGCGAGCAGGGTGGGCACTGCGCGCACGATCAGTTCCTGCGGGCCGGCGGCGGCGAGCTCGAAACCGAGTTTGTGCAGGGTGTCCGCATGCTCGGTAGCGCAGGCAATCTCGCCTTCCGAGGCATGAATCAGGGCTGGCACCAGCAGCGGTTGCGAGGGCGGCGAGCCGGCGTCGAGCACGTTCTTCAGGCGCTCATAGAGGATGCGTTCGTGGGCGGCATGCATATCTACCAGCACCAGGCCGGCCTCGTTCTGCGCCAGCACATAGACACCGTGCAACTGGGCGATGGCGTAGCCCAGCGGCGGCGCGACCTGGCTGTGCGGCAGGGCCGCCGCCGTGTAGTCCGGGGTGGGGCTGGCCGTGGCCAGGCTCGTCGTCTGCTCGGCTTGCGCAGCATCGAATGCGCTGCGCGCAAAATCCAGATAGGCGCGTGCAGCCGGTTCGCTCACGGCCAGGTTGCCCTGGTATTGCAGCGGCGGCGTATAGGTGGGTGGCGGAAAACTACGGTTTTCCTGCGCATCGGCGGCTTCGGTCGCTGCCTGTACCGGCGCCGCCAGGGCGCGCTGCAGCACATGGAAAACGAACTGGTGAATGCCGCGGCTGTCGCGGAAGCGCACCTCGGTCTTGGCCGGGTGCACATTCACATCCACGCCGCGTGGGTCGAGTTCAAGGAAGAGCACGTAGGCCGGGTGGCGGCTGCCGTGCAGGATGTCGGCATAGGCTTCGCGCGCCGCATGGGCCAGCACCTTGTCGCGTACGAAGCGGCCATTCACGTAGAAGAACTGGGCGTCGCGCGTGGCGCGGGAGTAGGCGGGCAGGGCGGCGAGGCCGGACAGGCGCAGCGGGCCGGCGGTTTCGTCCACGGCCCGGGTCTGACCGGCAAAGTCGGGACCGAGCACATCCTTGAGGCGCTGCTCGGGCGTGGTAGCCATCAGCCGCTGGCGCACGCTGCCGTTGTGGCTGAGCGTGAAGCTCACATCTGGCCGGGCCAGCGCCATGCGCTGGAACACATCGACGCAATGGCCGTACTCGGTGCCCTCGGTCTTGAGGAACTTGCGCCGTGCCGGGGTATTGAAATACAGGTCGGCGACTTCCAGTACCGTGCCCTGCGTGCCGGCGGCTGGTTCAATCTTGCCGCCGCCATGGCCAGCGTTGAGGCGCCAGGCATGGCTGGCATCGACACTACGGCTGCTGAGCGATACGCGCGCGACCGAGGCGATCGAGGCCAGCGCCTCGCCGCGAAAGCCGTAGCTGTTTACGGCTTCGAGGTCGTCGAGACTGGTGATCTTGCTGGTCGCATGCCGCGCCAGCGCCAGCGGCAGTTCGTCCTTGGGGATGCCGCAACCGTCGTCGGTGATGCGCAAGAGGCGCACACCGCCTTCTTCCAGATGGACGTCGATACGGGTGGCCCCCGCATCTAGACTGTTTTCGAGGACTTCCTTGAGGACCGAGGCTGGCCGTTCGACCACCTCGCCCGCGGCAATCTGGCTGATGAGGAGGTCCGGCAGGGGGCGAATGACGGGGCGAATGGGCATGAACGGATTATATCCGGCGCGCCACTTTCCCCTTAGAATCCGCGCAGCCCCTACAATCTTGCGCCATGGAACTCATTACCTACTTCATTGACATTGTCCTGCACCTCGACAAGCACCTGACCCTGCTGGTCGCCAATTACGGCGTCTGGATCTACACCATCCTGTTCTGCATCATCTTCAGTGAAACCGGCTTGGTGATTTTCCCCTTCCTGCCCGGTGATTCCCTGCTCTTTGTCGCGGGTGCCGTGGCCGCCATCGGTGGCATGGATCTCGGCATCCTCATGGGCGTGCTGATCGTGGCGGCGGTGCTGGGCAACTCGGTCAACTATGCAATTGGTCGCATGTTCGGTGAGCGCATCATCGCGGCGGGGCGTCTGCCCTTCATCAAGCCGGGCGCCGTGGCTGCCACGCAGCTATTCTACGAAAAGCATGGCGGCAAGGCAGTGGTGATCTCCCGCTTCATGCCGCTGTTCCGCACCTTCGTGCCCTTCGTCGCCGGCATGGCGCACATGAACTATGGCCGCTTCACTGCCTTCAATGTCGCTGGCGCCTCCATTTGGGTGATTTCCCTGTGCGTGGCCGGCTACTTCCTGGGCAATGTGCCGGTCATCAAGAACAATCTCACCTTGCTGATCATCGGCATCATCATCGTGTCTCTGCTGCCCGCCGTGATTGGCTGGCTGAGGCATCGTAATAGCGCCAAATCGGCCGGTTGATCCGCCGTTTGGGCGATACGGCCGAGTTTATGATGCCCGCATGCGCTGGCCCCTGCTGCTTGTCCTGACCGTGAGTTGCGCCCTGATGGCAGGGTGCAGCACGCCGCGTGGCAGCAAGACTTCCCAGTTCGACCCTTCGCAGCTGGGCAAGTCGGACGTAGACCGGATGGCCGACGTGCACCGCGCTCAGCTCGACGCCAGCCTGCGCCTGCTTGCCGAGAAGCTCTACAAGCGCAATCCGCGTGAATGGAAGAACGCTGGGCAGCCCAGTCTGGAGGCGGCAGTGGGGCGCATCTTCGCCGCCAACAACTATCGTCTGGCCGAGCTGGGCGAGCGCCGCGGCACCGATGCCATCGTGCTCGGCCTGCGCGAGGACTACACCGGCGACCGTGTCGCCGCCTTCGTGGCCGGGGTCGGCAGCATGCTGCACATGGCCTTCAACGAGAAGCGCGACTTCTATCTCTACGACAGCATCGATCCGCAAAATCTCTACAACGCCGCCCGCAATCTGGAGATTGCAGCCTGGAAACTGGCCAACAGCCGCGATGCGAACGGCCAGTTGCTGCTGCTGTCGAACGAGCTTTATCCCGTCGCCAACCTGAGTTTCGAGCGCGAGTTCGGTAAAATGATCGGCAGTCTTGATCTGCTGTCCTCCATCGTTGCTGACCGGACCAACCGCAGTGTGGTTCGGGTGGTGCAGAACCTCGCCACGGCGGTGTTCCTGCCGGTAGGGGTGCACTGAAGGGTTCGCCATGTCCTCCATGCGCATGTTGCGCTGGGCTCTTGCAGTTTCCGTTTGCATTCATCTGGCGCTGCTGCTGGCGGGGCGCGGCTACTGGCTGACCCTGCTGGAGGATGAGGCACCGGAAGAGACGCTGGATGTGCGCTTGATCGCGCCGCCCGCGCCCACGCCGTTGCCCAGGCCCGCACCACCGAAGCCCAAGCCGCCACAAGCGCCAGCACCGGC
>DATMSM010000111.1:0-21626 GCA_035565355.1 Rhodocyclaceae bacterium | reverse complement strand
CGGCCGCGCGCATGCGCGTCGGCAATGCGGCTGCGCAGCAGCACGGCGGTGATACCGGCGCCGACGATCAGGCCGGCAATGAGAGCAATCAGGAGTTCCATGGGCTTTCTCGATCAAGCATGCGGCCCGGGCCGCCAACAGACGAATGATGCCAGCACTGAGGCCCATACGGCGAGCCAGAGGTCGCTCCCTGTGTCGATCTCCGCTCGACGCTACCCAAACGGTCAAAAATCTTTCTTCTTGCAGACATTGCGCTGTCATTTTTGCATCAACTGGTTTCATCCAACGCCAAATGTGCAATTCACCCCTACGGTCGGGTAAAATTGCCGGTTTTCCGTTCACGACACCGACTCTTGGCCGCGGGAGAAGCTTTTCGCCCCGGCCCCGGCTTCACCTGGAGGACGCCACGACATGCAAGGCCTGCACCTGACTGCTGATTTGTACCAATGCACCTGCCCTGATGCGCTGATGTTGAATGTGGATGACATCGCGCACTTATGCCGAACCCAGACGCAGCAGTCGGGCCTGACGATGGAAGGTGAAAAGTGGGTCAAGTTTCCGGACTGGCAGGGCCAGCCGGGCGGCGTGACGGGAACGGTACTGCTGGCCGAGTCGCATCTGGCCATCCACACCTGGCCGGAGACGGGCAACGTCACCATCGACGTGTATGTGTGCAACTTCTCCGCCGACAATTCGTGCAAGGCGCAGGCCCTGATGGACGGCGTGGTCGAGGCCTACCAGCCCGGCAACGCGGTACGCCAGCAGCTGTGGCGCGGCGATATCGCCACCAATGGCGTGGGCCAGTATCCCTGGGTGATGGAGCAACTGACGCCGGACGCGGCCTTCGGCTTTCACGCCGACAAGGTGCGACGCACGCAGACGCCCTTCCAGACCATGGAGATGATGGATACGCCGACCTTCGGCCGCGTGATGCGCCTGGACGGCTGCTTCATGACCAGCGAACGCGACGAGTTCTTCTATCACGAGTGCATGACGCACCCGGCCGCAATGGCCCACCCGCAGCCGCGGCAGGCGCTGATCATCGGCGGCGGCGACGGCGGTGCGGCGGAAGAGCTGCTCAAGCACAACTGCATGCAGCGCGTGGTACTGGCCGAGCTGGACGAGGCGGTGATCGCCGCCAGCAAGGCCGAGCTGCGCGCCGTACACAACGGCGTATGGGACGATCCACGCCTGGAGGTGAGGATAGGCGACGGCATGGCTTATATCGACAGCACTGCGGATCGCTTTGATTTGCTGCTGATGGACCTGACCGACCCGGACACGCCGTCCGGTTCGCTCTATGAAGCAGCGGCGCTGCGGCGCATGCAGCGCGTGCTGGCGCCCGGCGGCGCACTGGTGCTGCATCTGGGCAGCCCGGTGTTCCATCCGCAGCGCGTGCGCAATTTAGCGCAGACGCTGCGCGGGGTTTTCCGGCAGGTGAGCTGCTACGGCGTGTATGTGCCGCTATACGGCGCTTACTGGGGCATGGCGGTGTGTTCGGACACGCTGGAGCCGGCGCGCCTGACGGCGGAACAGGCTGCCGAACGGCTCGGCGCGCGCGGCGTGGGCGACTTGCAGTACTACAACGCCGAGGTGCACGGCGCGCTGTTCGCCCTGCCCAACTACTATCGCGACCTGGTGCGCGACTGAGCCTGCCCGGCCACGCCCGCCGGCCGCTTGGGCGGGCAGGTTTCATCGCCCACTGCAGCGGGCATGACCTCCTTCATGAGATCAATGAAGAGACGCAAGCGCGCCGGATAGTGACGCGCATACGGATAGGTGACGGAAACGGGCAGCGCGGCGGCGCGCCACTCGGGCAGCAGCTCGACGAGGCGCCCGCTCTTGAGGTGCTCGCGCACCATCCAGGCCGACACGATGCAGGCGCCCATGCCTGCCAGCGCCGCATTGCAGATGGCGTGCAGATTGTCGGTGACCATGCGCGGCTGGATGGCGACATCGGCCATCTCCCCGCTGTGCGCATGCTGCAGGCTGATCTGGCGCCGATAAAAGAGCGAGATGGCCAGCCAGGGCAAGGCGGCGAGATCGTCCGGCTGCGCCAGCCTGCGCCCTGCCAGCACTTCCGGTGCGGCGACCATGACGCGCGGCACCTCGGCCAGCTTGATGGCGACCAGCGAGGAGTCGCTGATCTCGCCGACCTGGATGGCGCAGTCTATGCCCTGCGAGACGAAGTCGGTGGCGCGCTCGTGCAGCAGCCAGTCCACGCTGATGCGCGGATGGCGGCTGAGGAATTCACTCAGCGGGCCAATCAGCTGCACCTGGCCGAAGGCATGCGGCACCAACACGCGCAAAGAGCCGCTGGCCTCGACGCCCGCCCCGCGCAGATCCGACTCGAAAGACTCCCAGCCGGAGAGCAGATCCTTGGCGCGCTCAAAGCAGCGCTCGCCGTCTTCGGTGAGTTTCATGGCATGCGTGGAGCGCTGCAGCAGGCGCAGCCCCAGCGTGCGTTCGAGCTGTTGCAGGCGGCGGCTGACGGTGGGCTGGGTGGTGCCCATCTGCGCTGCGGCGGCGGAGAGGCTGCCCGCCTGAACGATGCGCACAAAGGTCTGGATCAGCTCGATGCGATCCGAATTCAGCAGCGGCGCCGGATGAGCGGCCCCGGACGAGGCCGCAGATTCGGACAAAACACCGGCTGTGCCAGACGGGCGCTTGAAATCCTTTTTCATACGTGTAGCGTATATGAGATGTTCGCCGGATGCTACTACACAGGATTCTTGCTTGTATTCACAATGCAGCCACGTATCCCACTCTGGACACATCATGTCTTGCATACAGAACACACATAACGCTACCCAGGCCCAGGCGGCACCGCCTCCGGCCAGTCAGGCAGAGCTTTCCCCCGCACTGGTGCTGCTGCTCGCCGCCGCCGCCGGCCTGTCCGTGGCGACCATCTATTACGTGCAGCCCATGCTGGGCATCCTTGGTGCCGACCTGCAGGCCGGCGCGCGCGCAGTCGGCCTGGTGCCGACCGCTGCACAGATCGGCTATGCGCTGGGCATCCTGTTTCTGGCGCCGCTGGGCGACCGTTACGACCGGCGCAGCATCATCCTGATCAAGACCGCCATCCTCACCGCCGCGCTGGTGCTGGCCGCCACGGCGCCGCAGGTGGGCATGTTGATCGCGGCCAGCCTGGCCATCGGCCTGGCCGGCACCGTGGTGCAGGACATCGTGCCGGCCGCAGCAACGCTGGCGCCGGAGCACAGCCGCGGCAAGATCGTGGGCACAGTGATGACCGGCCTGCTGCTGGGCATACTGCTGTCGCGCGTGGCGAGCGGTTTCATTGCCGAAGCCTTCGGCTGGCGTGCGGTGTTCTTTGTCGCCGCACTCAGCGTCGCGGCGATTGCCTTTGCGCTGTGGCGCAATCTGCCGCGTTTTGCGCCGACCACCACCCTGCCCTATCTGGCGCTGCTGAAGTCGCTGCTCGACCTGCTCAGGAAATATGCACCGCTGCGTCGTGCCGCGCTGGCGCAGGGCCTGATGTCGGCGGGCTTTTCCGCCTTCTGGTGCACGCTGGCCTTGATGCTGCATGAGGCGCCCTTCCATTTCGGCAGCGCCGTGGCCGGCAGCTTTGGCCTGGCCGGCGCTGCCGGCGCCTTGATTGCACCGATTGCCGGCAGGATTTCCGACCGCAAGGGCCCGGTGCTGGTAACGCGCGTCGGCACCGCCTTCACCGCCGCGTCCTTCGCCGTGATGTTCTTTGCCACCAACCTTCCGGTGAACGCGCAACTGTGGCTGCTGGCGCTGTGCACCGTGGGCTTCGACCTCGGCGTGCAGGCCACGCTGATCGCGCACCAGACCATCGTCTACGGCCTGGAGCCAGCCGCCCGCAGCCGCCTCAATGCGGTGCTCTTCGTCGGCATGTTCATCGGCATGTCGGCCGGCGCAGCGCTGGCGTCATTACTTTTCGCGCAGTGGGGCTGGCTGGCGGTGGTGGCAATGACGACGACGACCTCCCTGCTGGCCTTTGTCGTGCGCATGCTGCCGGAACACAGCTAAGCGGGCGGCCCAAGCAAAAACGCCCTGGACGCCACCAGGGCCGGCAGGTTCGCAGTTACCGCGCTAGAAAATAGTGGATCGAACCGACGAGATTCAGAAGCAGCATGCTCACAAAAACTCCAACGATCAGCTTTCCATCCCAGCCGGGGTAATCCTTAAGGAATTGCCGGAACGTGCGTACAGAGAAATACGAGCCACCGTGTGGATGCAGCAAGTAGCGGCCTGGCATACAAACAGCGAATACCAGCGGCGCAATCAGCAACAGTACGATACCAGCACCTGCAGCCCCTGCCCAGGCTCCTCCCATCATGCAGCGAAGCAACATGAAAGCGAAGAAGCCGAAGACTGCAACGACCAAATATTTCACGAACGGAGAAATACGTTGGCTGCGCTCAATATCGCGAGGAGAAGGCAAACCCATTCAAACCTCAGCCATCGCGGAAGCGCTTCATCTGCCGTGCGTCTTTCTTGGTGGGGCGGCCGCGAATATCGGCGCCCGGCGTGGGCGACAGCTTGCGCATGTCGGCAGCACGGGCGCGCGCGGCGAAGCTGGCCTCGCTTTCCTCGTACATGGTGCGCGCCTCGGGCGCGGGGCGGCGCAGCGCGTGCAGCGCCTTCACCGTGACAATGAAAACCTGTTCGCCGCTACGGATTTCGAGTTCGTCGCCGACCTTGATTTCGCGCGCCGGTTTGACGGTAGCGCCGTTCCACTTGACGTGGCCGGCGTCGATGGCCTTGCAGGAGAGGCTGCGTGTCTTGAAGAAACGGGCAGCCCAGAGCCAGGTGTCTATGCGTTGTTTGCCTTCTATCATGAGGCGAATTTTAAGCCATGCAGGACAAGGCAGGCCGGGCCGTGTGAGCGGCCCGGCCCGGTGGGGCAGAATCAGCGCCTGCAGCTACGCGCGCCGCACAGGCTGAGCACAACCTGCAATGCCACGGCCAAGGCCCCGATGATGAAGACCACGTCGCCCAGGGTGCGTATCCAGCGCAGCGTCTGCAGGAAGTCCTGCTGCATGAAGCCTTCGCTGCGCGCGTACCACAGCCCTTCGCTGACGCTGGCATGGAACTGGAAGAAGCCGATCGGCAGCAGGCTGGTGAAGATCATTAGCAAGAGGCCGATATTCAGCGTCCAGAAACCCGTCTTCATCAGCTTTTCGCAGAAGATGCCGTCGGGCCGGATATAGCGCAGCACCAGCAGGGTGAAGCCGAGCGCGAGGAAGCCATAGACGCCGAATAGCGCGGCGTGGGCATGCACGGCCGTGGTGTTGAGGCCCTGGATGTAGTACAGCGAGATCGGCGGATTGATGAGGAAGCCGAACACGCCGGCGCCGAGCATGTTCCAGAAGGCCACGGCGGCGAAGCACCACAGCGGCCAGCGCAGGTTTTCCATCCACGGCGCGCGTGTGTGCAGGCGCCAGTTGTGCCAGGCCTCGTGGCCGAGAACGATGAGCGGCACCACTTCCAGCGCGCTGAAGCTGGCGCCGATGGCCATCACCGGCGTGGTGGTGCCGGAGAAGTACAGGTGGTGGAAGGTGCCGGGGATGCCGCCGACCATGAACAGCGAGGCCGAAGCGAGACTGGCGGTGGTGGCCATGGTGCGCGAAACCAGGCCCAGCGACATGAAGATGAAGGCCAGTGCGGTAGTGGCGAAGACTTCAAAGATGCCCTCGACCCACAGATGCACAACCCACCAGCGCCAGTACTCCATGATGGAGATATGCGTGCGCTCGCCGTAGAACAGGCCGGCGCCGTAGAAGAGGCCGATGGCGACGACAGAGAGCGTGAGCAGCGCAAGCAGGTTCTTGTCGCTGTCCGGCGCCTTGAGCGCGGGGATCATGGCGCGCAGCATGAGCGCCAGCCACAGCAGCAGGCCGACGAAGAGCGCAATCTGCCAGAGACGGCCGAGGTCGACATACTCATAGCCCTGATGACCCAGCCAGAAGTTGAGCTTGGCCGGTATGGTCTGGGCAATGGCGACGTACTGGCCGATGAAGGAGCCGACCACGACCACCAGCAGCGCACCAAACAGGACCTCGACGCCGAGGCGCTGGTATTTCGGGTCCTTGCCGCCATTGATCAGCGGCGCGAGAAACAGGCCGGCGGCGAGGAAGCCGGTGGCAATCCAGAAGATCGCGCTCTGCGTGTGCCAGGTGCGGGTCAGCGCATAGGGGAACCACTGCGAGACGTCGACGCCGTAGAACTCCTGCCCCTCTACCGTGTAGTGTGCAGTGAAACCACCGAGCAGGACCTGGAAGACAAACAGGGCGACGACGACAAAGAGATATTTTCCGAGCGCGCGTTGCGAAGGCGTCAGCGCAAAGCTGGTGAGCGGATCGAGCGCGCCGGTGGACAGCTCGCCGTCGTCCTCGCGCTTGAGGATGGACCAGCCCAGCACGAGGAAACCCACGCCGGCGAGCAGGATGGCGACGCTGGCAATCGACCAGACCACATTCTCGCTGCTCGGCACATTGCCGATCAGCGGCTCATGCGGCCAGTTGTTGGTGTAGGTAATGTTCTTGCCGGGCCGCTCGGTGGCGGCTGCCCAGGCGGTCCAGAAGAAGAAGCGGCCCATCTGCTGGCGCCGCTCGGCGCTGGGCAGGGTGTTCTCCTTCATGGCGAAGGCAACACGGCTCTTCCTGAGTTCCGGCGCATCGGAGAACAGCGCATCGTAATACGCCGCCGTCTGCTGCATGGCTGCCGCACGACGCGGCGACACCACCAGATTGCCCTGGGCGTCGGTACGGTTGCCGCGGTATTCGTGCTTCAGCGTTTCACGCAGCATGGCCTGCTGGCCCACATCGAGGTCGGCGTAGTTGCGCTTGTGCTCAGCTTGTGCGGCCAGATCCAGCCAGGCCACCAATTCACGATGCAACCAGTCGGCGCTCCAGTCCGGCGCCTGATAGGCGCCGTGACCCCAGATCGAGCCGAGCTGCATGCCGCCTATGGATTGCCAGGCCGTCTGCCCGTCGAGGATGTCGTCCGCAGTGAACAGCACCTGGCCGTCACTGCTGGACACCTGGGCCGGGATAGGCGGCGCCTTGCGGTAGATTTCGCCGCCGTAGTAGCCAAAGATGGTGAAGGTGACAACGAGTACGGCGATCAGCGCGAACCAGAGCTTTTTGTAGGCTCCCATGGCGACTCTCCTATCCAGAATACTTGTTGACGAACGTGACTCTGGTACTGTGTGGCAGGCGTCATCGTGACGGCGATCAGCGCATGATTCATGCACCGAAGCAGTGCGCTGGGCCAAAGACTAACATGTGAATGTGTGAAATTAAAAATTCGCACGGCAAGCACCACCGGATTCCTCGTCTTTACCATCGGCAGCTCAGGCCCGCAACACGCGTCGGACGCCGGCACCGTCATGAAAGGAAAGCTATGAAGTCTCTGCCCGCCCACCTTGTCGCCTACCAGCGCACGCCGGAGTTCGACGAGCACAGCGTCAAGCACGGCCTGACGCACGACCATCAGACCCAGGCGCCGGTCTGGGCCAAGATCGTGGTGCTGGAAGGCCGCCTGCAATACGCCATCCACGGCGCGGCGCCCGAGGAGTTGGTGCTCGATGCCGACACGCCCGGCGTGGTCGAGCCGACCGTGCCGCACGAGGTGCATCCCCTGGGCAAGGTTCGTTTCTACGTGGAGTTCTACCGCTAGGGCTGGCGCCCTTGAGTAGCGCAGCGCCGTCAGTTCGGCGGCGGCGCTACCGCAAGTGCGGCCTAGGTGTGACGGGTAACGAAGACGTCGAGCGGCTCGCGCTCGGTATCGAGCCGGTTTTCAATGGCATCCGGATCGGCATAGCCCAAGGCCATGCCGCAGACTACCATTTCGTTGCCGGGAATCCCGAGCTCGCGGGCCACTACGCGGGGATATTCCATCCACGAGGCCTGCGCGCAGCTGTCGATGCCGCGCACGCGGGCGGCGGTGATGATGTTCTGCAGGAACATGCCGTGATCGACCCAACTGCCCTGCGCGAGGCGCCGGTCGATGGTGAAGATGAGGCCGGTGGGCGCGCCGAAGAATTCAAAATTCCTTCTTTGCTGCGCGCGCATCTTGCCCTTGTCGCCGCGCTCGATGCCGAGCAGGCCGTAGAGATCCCAGCCCACCTTACGCCGTCGTGCCGCATAGGGCTCAAAGAACTCGGCCGGGTAGTACTCGTATTCAGGACGGCGCTCTTCAGGCTCGAAATCATAGGCGTAGCAGGCGGCCTCGACGAAACGCCGCAGTGCTGCACCTTCGAGCACGTGCACATGCCAAGGCTGCATATTGCCGCCTGAAGGCGCGCGCGCCGCCACTTCGAGAACCTCATCCAGCGCGCCCTCAACCAGCGGTGTGGGCAGAAAGGCGCGTATGGACTTGCGGCTGCCGATGGCCCGGTCCACGATCTGGACCGGGGTCATGGGCTCTTCTTCCCAGAAGAATTTCATCAGCTCGCGTTCTTCAGCTGCTCAAGAATGGCCGGGTTCTCAAGGGTCGAGACATCCTGCGTGACTTCCTCGCCCTTGGCGAGCGAGCGCAACAGGCGGCGCATGATCTTGCCGGAGCGGGTCTTGGGCAGGTTGTCGCCGAAGCGGATGTCCTTGGGCTTGGCAATCGGGCCGATTTCCTTGGCCACCCAGTTGCGCAGATCGGCGGCGAGTTGAACTGCTTCCTCGCCTTGCGGGCAGGGGCGCTTCAAGACGACGAAGGCGCAGATGGCCTCGCCGGACAGTTCGTCCGGACGACCAACCACGGCGGCTTCCGCCACGTTAGGGTTGGACACCAGCGCAGACTCGATTTCCATGGTGCCGAGACGGTGGCCCGAGACATTGAGCACATCGTCGATGCGGCCCATGATGGTGAAGTAGCCGGTGGTTGCGTCGCGCACCGCGCCGTCGCCGGCGAGATAGAGCTTGCCGCCGAGCTCGTCGGGGAAGTAGCCCTTGTGAAAGCGTTCCTGATTGCCCCAGATGGTGCGGATCATCGATGGCCAGGGCTTCTTGATGACGAGCAGGCCGCCCTGCCCCCACGGCAGTTCGTGGCCAGCCTCGTCGACGACGGCTGCCTGGATGCCGGGGAAAGGCAGCGTGCAGGAACCCGGCACCAGCGGCGTGACGCCGGGCAGTGGGGTGATGACGTGGCCGCCGGTTTCGGTCTGCCAGAAGGTATCCATGATCGGGCAGCGCTTGCCGCCGACGTTCTCGTAGTACCACATCCAGGCTTCGGGATTGATGGGCTCGCCTACCGTGCCGAGCAGACGCAGGCTGGAGAGATCGAAGCTCTTCGGATGCACGGCGTCCGAGCTGCCCGAGGACTTGATCAGCGAACGGATCGCGGTCGGTGCGGTGTAGAAGATACTGACCTTGTGATCCTGGATCATGCGCCAGAAGCGGCCAAAATCCGGGTACGAAGGCACGCCTTCGAAGATCAGCTGAGTTGCACCATTGGCCAGCGGGCCGTAGGCGACGTAGGTGTGGCCGGTGATCCAGCCGATGTCGGCGGTACACCAGAAGACATCGTCCGGCTTGATGTCGAAGGTCCACTTGGTGGTGAGGATGGCCTGCAGCAGATACCCGGCGGTGCTGTGCTGCACGCCCTTGGGCGTGCCGGTGGAGCCGGAGGTGTACAGCAGGAAGAGCGGATGCTCGGCCTCGACCCATTCAGGTTCGCAGGTTTCGGCCTGACCCTGGATGACGTCATGCCACCAGATGTCGCGGCCGGCGACCATCTTACAGTCGCCGCCGGTACGCTTGTAGACGATGACGGTCTTGACCGCATGGCCCTCGGCCATAGCCAGCCCTTCGTCAACAGCCGGCTTCAAGGGCAGCGCACGACCGCCGCGCTTCTGCTCGTCGGCGGTGATCACGGCCACGGCACCGGCGTCTAGGATTCTTTCCTCGAGCGATTTTGCGGAAAAACCGCCGAACACGACCGAGTGCGTCGCGCCGATGCGCGCACAAGCCTGCATGGCGACCACGCCTTCGACCGACATGGGCAGATAGATGACGACGCGATCGCCCTTCTTGATGCCCTGGGCCTTGAGCGCATTGGCGAACTGGCAGGTCTTGGCCAGCAGTTCACGGTAAGTGGTCTTGGTAACGGTACCGTCGTCGGCTTCGAAGATCAGCGCGACCTTGTCGCCGAGACCGGCGTTGACCTGGCGATCCAGGCAGTTCCAGGAGGCGTTGAGCTTGCCATCAGTAAACCACTGATAGGTGGGCGCCTGCGATTCGTCGAGGATGGTGCTGAAAGGCTGCTGCCAGGCCAGGTATTCACGCGCCAGGCGCGCCCAGTAGCCAGTGTAGTCACACTCGGCTTCATCGCACAGGGCCTGGTAGGCATCCATGCCCGAAATATGCGCGTTCTTGATCATTTCTGCCGACGGCGCGAATACGCGCTCCTCATGCATGACCGATTCGATCGTGGCCATCCTATGCCTCTCCTTTAGTCTTTTTCTGGCACTGCTGTGCGACTTCCCGGGTCGCTATTTTACGACCTGGGAACACTAACGCGACACAATTACTGCGGCCTTACAAAGATGAAAAGCTATTGATGTGCATCAGCATTTACACCGAAATGGCGCAGCTTTCTCTACTTTCATGACAAATGAGAATACTCCATTCGCCGCCGCTCCGACACGAGGGCGGCCAGGAGCACGCCACCTCAGCTGCGGATTGGCGCGACTCAACTCGTTTATAGTGCGCTCAAGGCCGCCTGACAGGAAATCATGATGACGACGCACGCGCCGCTGGTACGCTCGCTGCTGGAAACCGACCTCTACAAGTTCACCATGTGGCAGGCCCTGCTCCACAGCCATCCGGGCGCACACGCCGAATACGTGTTCACCTGCCGCAATGCGCCGCAATTTCCGCTGGCCGAGCTCAAGACCGAAGTGGAGCGCGAACTCGACCATCTGTGCACGCTGGGCTTTGCGCAGGAGGAGCTCGACTATCTGCGCTCCCTGCGCTTCATCAAGAGCGATTTCGTGGACTATCTGTCCATCTTCCGCTTTCAGCGCCGCTTCATCGAGGTCAGCGTACAGGGGGAAGCACTCGACATCGTCGCCAAGGGCCCGCTGGTGCATGTCATGGGCTTCGAGATCTTCGTGCTCTACATCGTCAACGAGCTCTACTTCCGGCGCCTGCCGCACGACACTTCGATTCTCAAGCAGGCGCGCACGCGACTACAGGCCAAGATCGCCCTGCTGCGCGAGCATGCGGCAGAACTCAGCCCGCCGGATGCGGTGACGCCCTATGCACTGATGGATTTCGGCCTGCGCCGACGTTACTCGGCCGCCTGGCACGATGAAGTGCTGTCGACCTTGCAGGCGCAGCTACCCGAGTATTTTCGCGGTACCTCGAATGTTTATCTGGCGTGGAAGTTCGGCCTCACCCCGCTAGGCACCATGGCGCACGAGTACCTGCAGGCTTACCAGGCTTTCGGCTTCCGTCTGCGTGATTTCCAGCAGGCTGCGTTCGAGGGCTGGGTGCAGGAATATCGCGGCGACCTGGGCACCGCACTGACCGACGTGGTCGGCATGGACGCCTTCTTCCGCGACTTCGATCTTTACTTCGCCAAGCTCTTCGACGGTCTGCGCCATGACTCCGGTGATCCTTATGAGTGGGGCGAAAAAGCGATAGCGCATTACCAAAGCTTGCGCATCGATCCGGCTAGCAAGCGCTTCGTTTTCTCGGACGCGCTCGACGTGCCCCGCTCCATCGCGCTGTATCGGCATTTCGCCACGCGCGTAAGCTGCGCCTTCGGCATCGGCACACAGCTTGTCAACGACACGCCGCATGCGCCGCTCAATATCGTCATGAAGCTGATCCGCTGCAACGGGCAGCCGGTGGCCAAACTGTCGGACTCGCCGGGCAAGACGATGAGTACCGATGCCACCTTCCTCGCCTATCTGCGCCAGGTCTTTGACGTCCCGACACCACGCTAGCGGAGGCCTGCCCGATCTGAGCGGATGGGCCTGAATGCTAAAATCCAGCCCAACAATTTCGCGTCCAAGCCCCGGGACGCCCGATAACAACAGAGGAGCGGTCATGGCCACCATCCGTCAGGAAGACTTCATCCAGAGCATTGCGGACGCCTTCCAGTTCATCAGCTACTACCATCCGGTTGATTACATTCAGGCTTTGAGCGCCGCCTACGAGGCCGAGGAAAGCCCGGCGGCGAAAGATGCGATGGCGCAGATCCTGATTAACTCGCGCATGTGCGCCGAAGGCAAACGGCCGATCTGCCAGGACACCGGCATCGCTGTCATCTTCCTTAAGATCGGCATGAACCTGCGCTGGGACTCGGCCATGACCGTGCAGGAGATGTGCGACGAAGGCGTGCGCCGCGCCTATCTGCACCCGGACAATGTGTTGCGCGCCTCGGTGCTGCTCGACCCGGCCGGGAGCCGGCAGAACTCCAAGGACAACACCCCGGCGGTCGTTCATGTCGAAATGGTGGCCGGCGACGCGCTCGAAGTCATCTGTGCGGCCAAGGGCGGCGGCTCGGAAAACAAGTCCAAGCTGGCCATGCTCAATCCCTCGGACTCCATCGTCGACTGGGTCTTGAAGGCGCTGCCGGAAATGGGCGCCGGCTGGTGCCCGCCGGGGATACTCGGCATCGGCATCGGCGGCACGCCGGAGAAGGCGATGCTGATGGCCAAGGAAGCCATCATGGAGCCGGTGGACCTGCATGAGCTCAAGGACAAGGCGAAGCGTGGCGAGAAACTGTCGCGCAAGGAAGAGCTGCGTCTCGAGCTGCACGAGAAGGTCAATGCGCTGGGTATCGGCGCGCAGGGCCTGGGCGGCCTGACCACGGTTTTGGACGTGAAGATCAACGACTATCCGACGCATGCGGCCAGCCTGCCGGTGGCGATCATCCCCAACTGCGCGGCGACGCGCCATGTGCATTTCCATCTCGACGGTTCCGGCCCGGCGCATCTCACGCCGCCCAATCTCGACGACTGGCCGCGCCTGACCTACGACACCTCCAAGGGACGCCGCGTCAATCTCGACACGCTGACCAAGGAAGAAGTCGTCACCTGGAAGCCGGGCGAGGTGCTGCTCCTGAACGGCAAGCTGCTGACCGGCCGCGATGCCGCACACAAGCGCATTGCCGACATGATCAACAAGGGCGAACCGTTGCCGGTCGACTTCAAAAACCGCGTCATCTACTACGTCGGCCCGGTCGATCCGGTGCGCGATGAAGTGGTCGGCCCGGCCGGCCCAACCACGGCCACGCGCATGGACAAGTTCACCGAGATGATGCTGGCGCAGACCGGCCTGATCGGCATGGTCGGCAAGTCGGAGCGCGGCCCGATTGCGATCGAGTCCATCAAGAAGCACAAGTCGGCCTACCTCATGGCTGTCGGCGGCGCGGCCTACCTCGTCTCCAAGGCGATCAAGGGCTCGAAGGTACTGGCCTTCGCCGAGCTGGGCATGGAAGCGGTCTATGAATTCGACGTGCAGGACATGCCAGTGACCGTGGCGGTCGATGCCCAGGGCGTGTCGGTGCACGAAACCGGGCCGAAGGAATGGCAGGCAAAGATAGGCAAGATCCCGGTCGCGGTGGTTTGACGAAACAGCGCCGGGAGCGCGTTTTGCTCAACCCCTTTCTCCACCTATTGGAGAAAGCCCATGAGCAAAGCCATTCAACCCGCACAGCAGCAGGACCAGCAACCCGGCATTGAGTCGGAGATGTCGCCGCCGCCGGAATCCGATATGCGCAACTACCGGGGCAGTGGCAAGTTGAAAGGCCAGGTAGCCCTGGTGACGGGCGGCGACAGCGGTATCGGGCGGGCGGTGTCGATTGCCTATGCCAAGGAAGGCGCACAGGTGGCCATCGTCTATCTCAACGAGGAAGGCGATGCGGAATATACGCGCGGCGCCGTCGAAGCCCTTGGCTCAAGCTGCCTGCTGATCCGGGGCGATATCGGGGATGAAGGCTTCTGCCAGGCGGCCGTGCAGAAGACAAGCGAAAAATTCGGGCGCCTGGATGTGCTGGTGAACAATGCCGCCGAACAGTATCCGCAGGAATCCATCAGCGACATCTCTGCACAGCAACTAGAGAAAACCTTTCGCACCAATCTCTTCTCAATGTTCTATCTGGTGCAAGCCGCCCTGCCCCACCTGAAAAAGCACGGCGGCCGTATTGTGAACACCGCCTCGGTCACGGCGTACAAGGGCAGCCCGCAACTGCTGGATTACTCGACCACCAAGGGTGCCATCGTCGCATTCACGCGCTCGCTGGCGCTGCAGCTGGTAAAGGAGAACATCCGCGTCAACGCGGTGGCACCGGGGCCGGTGTGGACGCCGCTGATCCCGGCTTCCTTCCCGGCCGACAAGGTCGCCACATTCGGCAGCGATGTGCCGATGGGGCGACCCGGCCAACCGGACGAGATCGCACCGGCCTATGTGTTTCTGGCCTCTGAAGATTCAAGTTATATCGCCGGCCAGGTCATCCATGTGAACGGCGGCGTGGTGATCAACGGCTGACAGTCGGCGCTACATCTCGCGCCGAACTGGCGCAGGCGCATGTTTTTCTTGCAGGGCGACGGCACGCTTGTAGTGCTGGCGCAGGATAGGGAGACGCTCGGCAGCGAACGCCTGCAGCTCCTTGTCCTGCGATTGAGTGGCCTGCACCTCGAACAAGGCAATCATGTCCATATGCGCCTGCACGCCGAAGTCCTGCAGGAAGGCCTGCTCCATCTGCGCTCCCGACATCTGCCGCAAGCGGTCCAGCCGCACGCTCAGCAGACCATCCGGATCACCGGGGATATCGATGCTGCGCCGCGCTGCCAGTTTGCGCAACTGCTGGTTCGCCTTGCCATGGTCACGCCCCATCTCGGCCGCATAAGCACGTATCTCGCTGTTGAGCGTCTTGTTGGCGACATACAGCGCAGCCTGCTCGTCCGATTGGCCGTCATTGCCAATGCGCTGGATGAAGTTCCGATCATTGCCGGCAAGACTAGCAGTTGCCTCCTTCTTCGCATCCGCCTCCGCCGCGCTCTTACGCGGCTTTGTATCGACACTGTGCTCGGCGCCTGTTGGCGCAGCAAGCACCTTGCCATCAGCAGGCGGTGATGCGTGAGCGCATGGGGCCGCCAGGGCCAGCAGGCCAATGCAGAGGTAGGCAGGTATCCGATTTTTCATTTTTCACTCCATAAACAAGTGCTCTTTCGCATGCATTTGCCATTCCCGCAAATGCGCATGGCTGGCGTGCGGCGGTGGCTGGCGCTTTTTCAACAAGCATCAGCCAAAAATAGAGAAGTACCCGCCATGATTAGGCTGTAGCCCCTTGAGGCAAATTTAAGCCAGCCGTAATCTGGTCGGTATGACTCGATACCGCGTACCTCCTAGCCTCAATTGGCTCCTCGATAACCGGCGCCGGATCGCCGGTCAGATCCAGAAGATTGAAGACAAGATCGCCAAATTTGCTGAGAAATATGAGCGCGCCAAGATCATTGTCGATCAACACGACATTCATCTACCAAAAATCCTTCGGACCCTCAAAAGTGATGTGGCTGCCCTGGATCAGGCAATCGGTCTTCACCAAATAGAGGTTGATCCAGAGGCGATACCTCCCTTGCGTGAACAGGAACGGAGGGTGCGATACGGGAACATGACTCCCACTATTTACGATTGTTTTACTCTTGGTCCGCGGGAGTGGATGACTACAAACGAGATTGCATCCTTTGTGACCACTAAGCGTTATCCGAAGATTCGAGACTACGAATTCCCAGAATACCGTAGCGCTGTCCGACGGCATTTGAAAGCCATGCTGAAGCGTGGCCTCGTCGAAGAAATGCCCGCCAAAGGCCTGGGAAAAGAAAGCCTTTGGCGATGCACCAATCCTCGAGTAGTTATGAAAGGTCTAGCAGCTCAGGGCGTCGCTTTGCCGGCTGATACGTCGGGGATCGAGACGCCTTGATGTAGTAGTTTTCTTGGTGGTAGCCGCGAAACCATTGGGATCTACCGACTAGGAATATCCGGAAAAGCAGATCCTCATAGCGTTCGCGGTAGGATTTTCTGCGGCTGTCCTCTCGCCATGCGAACTCGTTCGCATAGTCCTTCAAGTACGTTGGCGTATAGCGGTGGAAGACACCGTATTCCGCTCGCCGCATCCGTGCGAAAAAAGACTCGGCCTGATTGTTATTAACCCCTTCTACCGTGCGCCATTGCTTCTTATGTGTGACGGCAAAGTGTTTATAGCCGAGGTCATTCAGTCGTCGGTAGGCAGAGCTTTCATCAGTCATGACTGTTGAGCCCAGAGCGACATACTTTTGAACCAACTGGCTCGCATCGCTCTCTACTTCTGTAGCTCTATGTACGACAGCGACAATCGTCCTCATCGCGCCGGTACCACCATGTTCATCGACCTGGCGAAATACATAGATTAGCCGGCGCATTTCATTCCGCTTTCTCTCGTTTTCCGCGCCGCCAGCCTTGAGATTTCTATAGCGCCGCTTACCTTGAGTCTGGGCTCCTCCGTACTTATGCTTTACCGCCGCGGCAATACCCTCGGGCGAGGTAATGCCATGGTTATTGATAGAGCGAGGTTTTCCACCGAAATATCCGCCATCAACATGTACCAAACCCGAAAGCTGGCAAGGATTACTGGTTTTTAATAAGACCTCGCGCAATTTGCTGCAAAGCAACCAGGCCGTAACGTAGCTAATCTTCACTTCCCCACATAGTGCTAAAGCCGGATTGCCCTTGGCGACTCTCGAATAGGTAAAGATAGCCTGCAAGAGCTTTTTAACTGGCATCTTGCGGTCTTGAAAAACAGTTCCAGACGTCACAGAAAACTCTCGACTGCACTTATTGCAGCACCAGCGGAGGCGATGTTTCCTGAATTTATGGCGAGACTCAGACCTGCAAGCCGGGCATTTTTGTTTTCCATCAGGCCAACGATACTTGGCTAAATATTGGATAGCCCCTAGCTCATTCAGTGAGTCAATTTCTTCCCGATCAAAATCTCGTGCTTTAGCAGACAATAGAAAATGCTGTGCCATTTCGGATACTCCAAAGTGTCAAACTACGACGCAGCTGTGCTGCGTCCGCGAATTACGGCCGGGCAGACAAAAGGAGGCCAACTCAACCAAGATTTGGTTGACAACGGGTCTTTTGTGATTGACACTAGGAGCGCGCTTCTCACAGTGCACTCAAGCCCGATTCCCCTTTGCCGAGGGGGTCGGGCTTTGTCTTTAGGCTCGGCCTAAGCAGTTGCTAGCGCTAGGTCATGTTGAGCCTCCCTTCGTGTTGGTTATTCCCTCTTCACGCTGCTTTGCTAGCCAGCGAGCTACATCCTTCACCAGAGCAAATTTGCCCTTTCGCTTGGGAAGTGTGAAGACCGGGATAGGGACCGTTTTTCGCACTAGCGCCTGCCTGAAGGCGTTCATAGAGGGATAGCCAAGCGCAATCCGCAGATCTTCGTTGGCAATCATTGGTCCGTGCCGGTCCGAGAGGCTCTGCTCCAAAGCATCCGCAAGGCTCTGCGTCTGTGGAGATAGAGGTAGCTCGGAGGAAGAGTGGTGGGTAGTCATATGCAGTCATGCTAATGACATCCACATAGGGGCGAAAAGCGGGTAATCTTTTCGAACATCTTTACTCTATTGACAACCCGCACTTGTTCGAACCAACAACAAGCATCCAAAGAGCTGAATTCGAAAAGCGCCTATCGCTTATCGCGTCGGGGGAGAGCCCCCGCCAAGACGAAGTAGACTGCCTTCGCGTGGCTTATTGGTACTACGAGGTCCATCGGCGCCTAAGCGTTCAGTCTTGGGAGAAGTTAGATGAGCCTCCACTCAATCCCTCTACCATTGAGGAACAGATTGAAGGAATAAAACGGTCAGCCGATGGCACCAAGTACCACAAGAACAATTGGTCGAAATATAGCCAAGGATTGCGTTGCCCTCATCCCACGTTAGTTGAGCGCGTTAACGAGCTTGTTCCAGGAACAGAACATGTACTGAATCATCCTATCTGGGACTGTCTGCGGTCAGAAAAACGGAGGTATCTTTCTCGCCAAATGCTTATCGGGCAATTGCATCCGGGAATCCAAAACCTCCTTTTTGAGTTCGACAAAATTGATGGGGCGCGATCGCGGCAGGCGATAGATCAAGCGACATTAGAGCGGCTAGAAGAGCAGCCAGGGTTGGATGCCTTAGCGTGTCTAATGCTCTTACTGGAAGAACATGAAGGGCAAGCAATTGCTCTTGATATTGGGCTCTCAATATATCGAGTGCTTTTGATCCTCTGTGGAATCCGTGCTTTCGAAGCAATAGAGGTCGAGCTATTCGAAATCCTGGCAGAGCGCGTATTCCCATTCGCAAACAATAGAAAGCAATCGGTCAGTTTCAATGCAACGAAGATACTCCTTGCTGCAAGCCACCTAAATGCTCATGTTGTACGAAGCATGGCGCTTGGAGAGGCACCAATGACTTGGGAGGGCGGAGTACAAACCTCAATATCAGTGCTCCGTGAATCTAACGGGCTGTTGTTGCAGCGCCTCCTTTCCGTTCCAATAAAGGAAAACGGGAAGGTTGAGTGTGCTGAGCTCGAAATGATGACTTTGCTATATGAAGGGATTTCAGCAATGCAAGCCCGGCATGAGGAACGTCCAATCGGATCGGGGCTGGTCGAGCAATTACGGAGACTCCATGCCGATTAGGCTTTTCACCAAATCTTCGCTTATCGTCTCGTAAGGTATCCAGTATTGAAAGTCGTACTTATGGAAAGGCGGGACGCCGTCCTAGGGTTATGCTCTTACTTTGTACTAGCAGCGATCGCTATGCATCCATTTATCAGCTTGCCATCACCCTATCAGTTCATCTTCGATATCAACTTTGTCGTATGGTCATTCGAGTTTAGCTTTTGCTGGTTCGTCGTCTATTACCTTTACAAAAACGGTCCAAAGGACGAACCCCAGCTTTTTCGCATGGGAATTTGGCTTGTTCTTCATGCTGCAGTGCTAATGGTTAGCTCGAAGACGCTTATTGCAAATACGAGTCAATTTATTGAACATGCCCCTGTAGTGCAAAAGGTTGCTCTGGAAAGTATTGTTAGCGGATTTGAAGTGCTACAAAACATCATTAGCTTTGGTCTAGCCGCTTTAGGTGCAACGCTTTCTGGGACTGTAATAATTGACCGGTGGAAAGCTAAGAGTGCCCACACATCGCCTCTTTAAGGGGATATGCATTTAGTCTTTTTCGATACAGAGTTCACGGACTTTCAGCACGCTGATCTCATCTCTGTCGCTTTGGTTGGCGGGGATGGTAGAGAGCTCTATATCGCTATCACCGACTTCAAACGCCATTTGGTCAGCGATTTCGTGGAAGAAAATGTTCTCCCGAGGCTTGAATTGCCGACTGCGGCCCCAACCCAAGCCACTCGAGCTGAGGCAGCCCAGCTCGTCGCTGATTTTATTCAGCAGACGCCAGGTTCTTGTCTTGTGAGTGACGCTGAGGTGGATTGCACTCTACTACGCGGCCTGCTGAAGAAGGTACGCATTCGTCATCCGAAATTCGCCCTTGCCCAGAACCTGGTCGAGATCGATCAAGCCATGCGTCTGATGGAGGACTTGGAGCAGACACTCGATGAGCATCCAGGGCGCCACAATGCGCTGATTGATGCGCGCGCCTTGCGGGATGCAATGGCGCGGCTTAGCGCCTGACACTATGTCCCTTGCGCATGCTGGATGCGGCGCGCAATCGCTTCGACATCGCTTTCCTGTAGGCCTGTGGCGTGATCCACTAGATACAGATTCGGGCAACCGTAAAACCACTCTCCGTTATCGTCGATCGCCAGCCACGGGGACGCCGTATGACCATTCTCCTGTAGCCATGCTTCGCATTCGCTCAGGCGATTGACCGGGTCATCCTCGGACCACTCAGGCACGGGCGTGCTGCCAATGAAGCGATGTACCAAGTCTTCGCCGCCATTGCTCGTGGCGAAGTCCACAAGGAGGTCCATTGAATAGGTTTCTCTCCAAGATGTAGAGAACACGACCTGGGCTTCCGGGCAGGCGCGCAGCAGCTGCCACAGTTTCGGTACGCAACAGAACACTTCGGCCTTGCCGCCGACCGGGTGAAGCACACCGTCAAAGTCTAGAAACAGGATCATTCTGCAAGGTTACCCTTTGCGAAGCTCACCTGGTGAGCCAAGGGCTGAATACACTGTGACCAAATTGCGCTTGGGAGGTCGTATGCTTTTTGGAGTGGTCGCATCTAACGAGGCCGAGAGCCGTTTTTTTGCGGTATCGGCACCGAGTGAGCCCCTTGCGGTCTCCTATGTGCAGGAGACGATGGGCAGTGCTTATCGAGTCGACATTGATTCATTGGCGGACCTCATACAAGGCCAATATAGTGGCCTGGCTGAGCTCGGAACAACCCGATGAAGATTCTGCTCCTTTCCGACTTACATCTTGAGTTCAGCCGCGATGATCCATGGCGGCCGGAGCCCGTGGATGCAGACGTCGTTACCCTTTTTAAGGTTGTGTGAAGGGAGCCCAATGGATGAGCTGAAGGTGAAGCGCGGAAAGTCGGCAAGCATGGCGCGCGTATTCTGCCATTGCTCCTCTCACATGTTCCGAGGTGAGTGATTCAACGTTAACTATTTGCTCACCTGTGTCAGGCTTGATAATCAACCGCGGATTTGCCTGCATGTGCCCTAAGAGTTCACCGCCGGCATTGAGTTCGATACAAGTCGAATGTAGAAGTCGATTCCTGTATTTCCGGAATTCTTGAAAGTGTAATTGCAGCTCCTGGGCCTCTTGAACTACCTCTGCTCCGTTCGGAAATTTGTGACACTCTATTAGCTCCAAGAGCATCGCGGTTACTTTGTCGATGAGGACATGATTCGTTTCATCACGCAGAGCAGTGGGCGGCCAGGTTTTGCGAGTAGGGTCGAGGATGAGCCAGCCTATTTGGCGATAGAGATTCTCTACCCATTGAAATGAGACAACTAACTCGCCGATACTTTGGTACAAGGCTGCAGCATGGTCTTCAGTTGTCATCGATCTTTCTTCTTTGTGGCAGCTGGCGCTATGAGTACCTTACATATTAGGACCGTATGCTGCCTCTCAATAGCCGGTGTGAGACCTTGAGTATGGGGAAACATTTTTGTGTGATCTGCCTGATCATTGCGGCGCAATATCAGTTGCCACATGCCTGCGCCGAGGAGCTAGCCGGAAGAGTCGTTGGTGTTGCCGATGGCGACACTATTACGATGCTTGATCAAGAGAGACACGAACACAAAATTCGCCTCGCCGGTATTGATGCCCCTGAAAAGCATCAGGCATTTGGGCAGCGGTCGAAACAGGCTTTGTCCGATGCGGTATTCAATCGCATGGTAACGGTGGATTGGTCCAAGCGAGACAAATACGGCCGGCTGGTCGGGAAGATCTTTCTACCGGGGGGCGTAGATGCGAATCTGCGTCAGATTGAGCTGGGCTTGGCTTGGCATTACCGAGCCTATGAGAGGGAGCAGTTGCTTGCAGATCGTCAAGTACGCGCTGGTAGAACAGCAGGCACGGCAAGCCGGAGTAGGCCTCTGGGCGGATCCACGGCCGATACCGCCTTGGGAATATCGACATAGTAGGAGGCAGTAGCAACCTACTATATATAGGGGGTCGAATAC
>DATMSM010000110.1:0-10704 GCA_035565355.1 Rhodocyclaceae bacterium | reverse complement strand
GTCTTGGCGGCGGCGGCCTTCTTGGTCGGGCGCGGGCCCGCAGCCTTGCGCGCGGCGGCCTTTTGCGAGCCGGCCACTGCGGGGTCTTCGGGACGTTCGCGCCACAGCACGAGCAGATTGCCGATATGCTGAACCTGGGCGGCACCCACGGCTTCGCATACGGCGGCGAAAAGGGCTTCGCGCTGTTCGCGTTCGGTATCGTAGATGCGTACCTTGATGAGTTCGTGGGCCTTGAGGCAGCGGTCGACTTCCTTGAGGACGGCGTCGGTCAGCCCTTTCTGGCTGATACTGACAACCGGCTTGAGGCTGTGGGCGGCGGCGCGCAATTCGCGGCGCTGGGCGGTGGTGATTTCAATCATGGGCGCAATTGTACCCCTTAAGGGGCTAGGGACTAGGGGCTGGATTAAGCAATGGCATTGAATGAAGACGGCAAGAAGCACCGCCATAACAAGTCATGGATGCAGGAACACGTCAATGACCCCTATGTGAAGCGGGCCAAGGCGGAGGGCTGGCGTTCGCGTGCAGCTTTCAAGCTGATCGAGATCGATGCCAAGGACAAGTTGCTCAAGCCCGGTATGACCGTGGTTGACCTCGGCTCAGCGCCCGGCAGCTGGTCGCAGGTGGCGGCGCGCAAGGTCAAGCCCAACGGCATCCTGATTGCGCTCGACCTGCTGGAAATGGAACCCATTCCCGATGTGACTTTCATTCAGGGCGATTTTCGCGAGGATGGCCCCTTGCAAGCGCTGGAGGAAACCCTGGCTGGACGCCAGGTTGACCTTGTTTTATCGGATATGGCCCCAAATATGTCGGGTGTGGAGGTGTCGGATCAGGCGCGTGTCATGTACCTGGCCGAGCTGACCCTGGATTTTTGCCGTGCGCATCTGAAACCTGGCGGCGATTTGTTGGTCAAGGTATTCATGGGCAGCGGCTTTGAGGAACTGAGGGCACAGATGCGCGAGGTTTTTGCCAATGTTCAGGTCCGCAAGCCTGATGCATCAAGGGATCGCAGTGCCGAGACCTTTCTTTTGGCGCGCGGACGCAAGTAAGCCGATAAAGGTGAGCGGGAAGCGCTGGAAAAAAGCCCTGCGCTATTCCGCCCATAGTTTGCAGGCACAGGCATTCAGCTCTAGAATAGGCTGATGCAGTTTTATTTAAAGCCCGGTTCGGGTGAGCGAGGCATGCTTTGAACAATCTTTTCAAGAATATCGCGATCTGGATGGTGATCGGCATTGTGCTGATGACGGTCTTCAACCAGTTCAACACCCGCCAGACGACCCAGAACACGATCGAATACTCGGAGTTCATGGATCAGGTCCGGCAGGAGCGCATCGCCAAGGTCACGATTCAGGGGCGTACGCTTGAAGCGCTGACCACCGACGGCAAGCGTGTGATCTCCTATGCACCGTCCGATATCTGGATGGTGTCGGACATGCTCAAGTACAACGTCAAGGTCTCGGCCAAGCCCGAAGAAGAGCCTTCCTTCCTCACCAACATCCTGGTGTCGTGGTTCCCTATGCTGCTTCTGATCGGTGTGTGGATCTTCTTCATGCGCCAGATGCAGGGCGGCGGCAAGGGCGGCGCGTTCTCGTTCGGCAAGAGCAAGGCGCGCATGATGGATCAGGCCACCAACTCCATTACCTTTGCTGACGTTGCCGGTTGCGACGAAGCCAAGGAGGATGTGTCCGAGCTGGTCGACTTCCTGCGTGATCCTTCCAAGTTCCAGAAGCTGGGTGGCCGCATTCCGCGCGGTGTCCTGATGGTCGGCTCGCCGGGTACCGGCAAGACCCTGCTCGCCAAGGCGATTGCCGGCGAAGCCAAGGTGCCGTTCTTCTCGATCTCCGGTTCCGACTTCGTTGAAATGTTCGTCGGCGTCGGCGCTGCCCGCGTGCGCGACATGTTCGAGAACGCCAAGAAGCATGCGCCGTGCATCATCTTTATCGACGAAATCGACGCGGTCGGTCGTCAGCGCGGCGCCGGTCTCGGCGGCGGCAACGACGAACGCGAACAGACCTTGAACCAGCTGCTGGTCGAGATGGACGGTTTCGAAGGCACCACCGGCGTGATCGTGATTGCCGCGACCAACCGCCCGGACGTGCTCGACCCTGCACTGCTGCGCCCGGGCCGCTTCGACCGTCAGGTCGTGGTGCCGCTGCCCGATATTCGCGGCCGCGAACAGATTCTCAATGTGCATATGCGCAAGGTGCCGATTGCACCCGACGTCAATGCCAATGTGCTGGCGCGTGGTACGCCCGGCATGTCCGGCGCCGATCTGGCCAACCTCGTCAACGAGGCCGCCCTGTTTGCCGCTCGCAGCAACAAGCGCGTGGTGGACATGGACGACTTTGAGATGGCCAAGGACAAGATCTTCATGGGTGCCGAGCGCAAGTCCATGGTGATCACGCCTGAGGACAAGAAGAAAACCGCCTACCACGAAGCGGGCCACGCCATTATTGGTGAGACCCTGCCGGGTTGCGACCCGGTTCACAAGGTGACGGTGATCCCGCGCGGCCGCGCCCTCGGCGTGACCTGGTCGCTGCCGGAAATGGACAAGTTCAGCCTGTACCGCGACGAGATGCTGGCACAGATCTGCATGCTCTTCGGCGGCCGCGTTGCCGAGGAACTGTTCTGCGGCAACGTGTCGACCGGCGCCTCCAACGACTTCGAGCGTGCTACCAGCATTGCCCGCGACATGGTGACGCGTTACGGCATGTCCGAAGCGCTCGGCCCGATGGTCTATGCCGAGAACGAGGGCGAAGTCTTCCTCGGCCGCTCGGTGACCACGCACAAGAATGTGTCGGAAGCCACGATGCAGAAGGTCGACGCCGAAATCCGCCGCATCATCGACGAGCAGTACGCGCTGGCGCATAAGATCCTCAGCGAAAACCGCGACAAGGTCGAGGCCATGACCGCCGCGCTGCTTGAGTGGGAAACCATCGATGTCGAGCAGATCAAGGACATCATGGAGGGTCGTCCGCCGCGTCCGCCCCGGCCCAGCGGCGGTCGTCCGGCTTCGCCCGATAGCCCTTCGGACGGCGCAGCGCCGACCGCGCCGGCCCCGGCAGCACCGGCCTGATGGCTTGAGCCTTTAAACTTCACCAGGCCGGATTGCGAGCGATCGCAATCCGGTTTTTCTTTATATGCCTAGCCTCCACTGCGGTTCCCATTTCCTGAGCCTGGATCGTCCCCTGATCATGGGCATTGTCAACGTCACGGCCGATTCCTTTTCCGGTGACGGCCATGCGCATACGGGCTTGCCTGACGCCCTGCGTCATGCCGAGCGCCTGATTGCCGATGGTGCCGACATGCTGGATATCGGCGGCGAGTCATCACGGCCGGGTGCGGTGCCGGTCACGGAGGCCGAGGAGCTGGCCCGTGTCGTGCCCTTGCTTGAGGCATTGCGCGGCTGCGGCGTGCCCTTGTCGGTCGATACCGTCAAGCCGGGTGTGATGCGTGCCGCGATTGCGGCGGGCGCCGACCTTATCAACGATATTGCCGCGCTGCAGGCGCCCGGTGCGCTGGCGGCAGTGGCGGGCAGCCAGGCGGCGGTGTGCCTGATGCATATGCAGGGGCAGCCGGGCACCATGCAGGCGGCGCCGCACTACGACGACGTAGTGCAGGAAGTCATGGTTTTCCTGGCGGAGCGCGTGGCGGCGGCCGAAGCCGCCGGCATTGCGCGTGAACGCATCGTTCTCGATCCGGGTTTCGGCTTCGGCAAGACGCTGCAGCACAACCAGACCCTGTTCCGGGCGCTGCCCCGCTTCGCGCACTTCAATCTGCCGCTGCTGGTCGGCGTGTCGCGCAAGTCCATGCTGGGCCAGATTACCGGCCGCGAGGTCGGTGAGCGGCTGCCGGCGAGCATCGCTGCGGCCATGCTCGCGGCGCGGGCCGGCGCCCACATTCTCCGCGTACACGACGTGGCGGCTACAAAGGACGCTTTGGCGGTACTATCCGCACTCGACGAATAAGCTACTGCGCGCTGTGCGCCTTGCCCTCCACCCGCTCGCTACGCTTATTCCTTTCTTCGGACGAAGGGATCTTGAATTTATGAGTCGCAAGTATTTCGGCACCGACGGAGTGCGCGGTCGCGTAGGCGCAGCCCCGATTACCCCCGAGTTCATCATGCGCCTCGGCTATGCGGCCGGCATGACGCTGGCACATAACCTGGAGGCGCGCGGCCATCTCAAGGACACGGACAGGTCCGCCGTGCTGATCGGCAAGGACACGCGCGTATCCGGCTATATGCTGGAAGCGGCGCTGGAGGCAGGCTTTTCGGCGGCAGGGGTCGACGTCATGCTGTGCGGGCCATTGCCGACGCCCGCGGTGGCCTATCTCACACGTGCGCTGCGCCTGCAAGCCGGCGTCGTCATCTCCGCCTCGCACAACCCCTACGACGACAACGGTATCAAGTTCTTTTCGGCGCAAGGCACCAAGCTGCCGGATGCGGTGGAGCTGGAGATCGAGGAACGCATCGACCAGCCCATGGGCTGTCAGGAGTCCGCCAAGCTCGGCCGCGCCGTGCGAATTGCCGACGCCGCCGGCCGCTACATCGAATTCTGCAAGAGTACCTTCCCCAGTGATCTCGATCTGCGCAAGCTCAAGATCGTGGTGGACTGCGCGCACGGCGCCGCTTATACGGTGGCTCCCTCGGTCTTTCACGAGCTGGGCGCCGAAGTCATCAGCATAGGTAACAGCCCCAACGGCCTCAACATCAACGATGGCGTCGGCGCCACTGCGCCGGACGCACTGCGCCGCGCGGTGCTGGAACACAAGGCCGATATCGGCATTGCGGTCGATGGCGACGGCGACCGTCTGGTGATGGTCGATGCGGCAGGCGAGGTGTATGACGGCGACAAGCTGCTCTACGTCATCGCACGTCAGGCCGTGCAGCAGGGCCGGGTCAGCGGCCTGGTGGGGACCTTGATGAGCAACCTCGGTTTCGAGC
The DNA here is from genome assembly GCA_035565355.1 of Rhodocyclaceae bacterium. Lineage (GTDB taxonomy): Bacteria > Pseudomonadota > Gammaproteobacteria > Burkholderiales > Rhodocyclaceae. The sequence continues at coordinate 5,762 of DATMSM010000110.1, read as the reverse complement.
ATGCGCTCGGCCGGCTCGGCGTGGCCTTCGCGCGTGCCAAGGTCGGCGACCGCTATGTGCTGGAGCTGATGAAGGAGAAGGGCTGGCATCTGGGCGGCGAGAACTCCGGCCATATCATCTGCCTCGACAAGCACACCACCGGCGACGGCATCATCGCCGCGCTACAGGTGCTGGCGGCATTGCGCCAGGGCGGCGAGACGCTGGCGCAAGCCTGTGTCGATCTCCACATGTATCCGCAAAAGCTGATCAATGTGCGTTTGCCACTGGGCTTTGACTGGAAGTCCGATCCGGGCATCGCGGCCGCCCGCTTGCAGGCGGAGCAGGACTTGGACGGCACGGGTCGCGTGCTCCTGCGTCCGTCCGGGACGGAGCCGCTGTTGCGCGTGATGGTCGAAGGTGAGAACGAGAAGGACGTGCTGGCGCACGCCGAGGCGATTGCCGCGAGCGCGCGCGCCGCGACCAGTGGCTGAGCACTGCAGCACTCAAGCACTGACAGCACCATCGAGAACGGCCCGCTTTATGCGGGCCGTTTTTTCGTCTGGTGTGCCAGTTTTAGAGGAAGTGTCGGGCGTAGCGCTTGCTGATGCGTTCCATGGGCAGCAGCAGGAAAAGGTCGGCGGTGTTGAAGTCCGGATCCCAGGCCGGCTCGCCGCAGACGTAGGCGCCGGCGCGTAAGTAACCCTTGACCAGCGGCGGGATTGCCGCCTTGGTTCCGGTGACGAGTTTCTCGAAAGGCAGGGGGTGGCGCGGGAAGACGCGGTATTCGGGTGGTGCGATGTAGTCGTCGATCAGCTGCACGAACAGATTGGCGGCATTGTGGCCGCCGTCGGCCATGCCGATGCTGGCGCAGCCGATCAGATAGTCATGGCCGTGGCTCAGCATGTACTCGGCCAGCTTGCTCCAGAGCAGGCTGATGATGGCACCATTGCGGTAGTCCGGGTGTATGCAGGAGCGGCCGACCTCGACGATCTTGCCGCGCAATGGATGCAGGCGGATCAGGTCGAATTCGTTTTCCGAATAGTAGTTGCCGACGCGGGCGGCGGCCTCCGGGCTCAGGATGCGATAGGTGCCGACGATCTTGTCCGCGGCTTCGTCGCGCACGATCAGATGTTCGCAGTAGGGATCGTAGATGTCGCTGTCCACGCCGGCAATGCGCGGATTCAGGCGGGCGCCGAGCTCTTCGGCAAAGACGCGGTAGCGCAGGCGCTGGGCTTCGAGAATATCTTCGGCCGTGCGGGCCAGTTCGACGCTGTAGCGGGTGGCTTGGGAGGAAGTGTGCGCCGGTGCAAGGGTGCTCCGGTTCTCGCCTTGAAGGTCCAGCATGTGCCTCTCCTTGGGGCATGATTCATGCGAGGCATTCTCGGCGGATCGTGTTACCCGCCTGTGAAGGGGCGGTTACACCGCCATGACAGGGCGTGCCGGCTTGCGGCGTTCAATGAAGTGATGGTTGCCCGGGGCCTTCTTGGCCTGGCGCTTGGCTTCGGCCAGGCAGGCGGCAATTTCGTTGTGGGAAGCGTACTGGTTTGCTTCGACGACGATGCTGCCGATTGATAGCGAGGGCAGCGCATGAAAGGTCGGGTTGCCGCGCCTGTCCTCGCCGCTGAGGCCGCCACGATGCCTGTCGTCATCATCGACATGACGCAGGGTTTCCTCGGCGAAGCGTTGCAGAATGGACTCGCAACGCATTTGCCAGTCGCCGCTTTGCATCAGCAGCACGAAATCGTCGCCGCCGATATGGCCGACGAAGTCGATGCGCTCGTCGCACACATCGGTAAGGATGCTGCCCAGTAGCTGGATGATCTCATCGCCGCGACGGTAGCCGTAGGCATCGTTGTAGGGCTTGAAATGATCGATGTCCACATAACAGGCGACGAAAGGCGCGTTGTTCTCGATCAGCCTGTCCATGTGTTCGTTGACCGGCACGTTGCCGGGCAACTGCGTCAGCGGATTGGCGTAGCGCGCCGAACGCATCTGCATGTCGCTGATCTGGACCATCAGGTCCTGGGTGTCGGCCACGCCGGCGTAACGCCCTTGCTCGGTCAGGATGAAGCCGTCATAGATCTGGTGGCGCTGGGCTGAGCCGAGCAGGGTGCCGATCTCGCCGATCGATGCGTCGCATTCAACGATCAGGGGATGGGCGTCCATGAACAGCGAACAGGGACGCTTGCCGTAGAGTTCTCGCTGGTAGAGGCGCGCGAAACGCTCGATCAGGGTGTGGCGATTGATCATGCCGACCGGCCGGCCGGCTTCGACCACGGGCAGGGCGTGCAGCCCGGGCTCGGCTTCAAAACGTGCGAACACCGTATCGTTGTCGAGATCGGGCGCGACCGGTAGCACGCGCTTCAGCAGCGGCGCGACGGTGGCGCACTGGCTGCTGCCGCTGCCTTGCGGGAATACCGTGATGCGCCCGGCATCCAGCAGGTGCAGGATGGACGAACTGGGCTCCGGCGCCGGCAGGGCTTGCGGGCGGCAGATCAGATAGCCCTGGCCGCAACGTATGCCCAGGTCGCGGATGGTGGCGAACTCCGATTCCTCCTCGATGCCTTCGGCAATCAGGGTGGCGTGGCAGGCTTCGGCGATTTCAACCATGGCGCGCACCAGGCGGAACTTGAGCACGTCGTTGGCAATGCCGGAGATGAAGTGACGGTCGATCTTGACGAACTCGGGGCGGATCTCCGACCACATGCGCAGGTTGGAGAAGCCCTCCCCGAGGTCGTCGATGGCGAAGCGGTAGCCGAGGCGGCGATATTTCGCCAGCACTTCGCGGAAGATGGAGAAGTCGGTGACCTTCTGGTTCTCGGTGATCTCGATGACGATCTGGTCCGGACGCAAGCCCTGGGATGCCATGGATTGCAGCATGTCGTCGTGCATCAGCACAGGATCGCCGAGCATGCTGGCGCTGAGATTAATGAAGAGCTTGCAGTCGGGTGCCAGCTGTTGCGCGCGCAGGCGGCCGAATTCGCGGATGGCTGCGGCGCGGCAGGCATGCTCGAGCTCGCGCCTGAGATTGGCCTGGCGCGCGGCTTCGAAGAGGGCGGCGGGACTGTGCAGCGGGCCATCCTTGGGGCCGCGGATCAGCGCTTCGTAACCCATGTACTTGCGACCGTGCATGTCCAGCACCGGCTGAAAGACAACGGACAGGCTGTTGTCGCGCAGGATGCGCTGCAACAGTTCGGTGCGATCAACGGGCGCCTCAAACGGAAATTGTGCAAGCGGGTTTGCCCACGCTCCGGCGGGAATGGAGTCGAGTACGGGAATGGGTGTCATGCTGCTGTGTATGTCGTCTTGCGAAACCGAGAGACTAAACAGCGCGCATTACAGTCACATGACAGAAGTGCTGAAAACAAAACTTCACGCACACATCACGTAACGGTCATGCCGCGCGCGGAAGATGCGGCGGCATGAAGACGAATCGACTGCGTAAACTCCGTTTTCTGTTCTGCTTGCCGCCCCTGCTGCTGACGGCCAGTGATGCTTGTGCCTGGGGTCTTTACACGCATGTGTGGTTTGCGCAATCGCTGTTGTGGCTGGTGCCCTTGGCCGATCCGCGCTTTCGCGCCGCCGCCCTCAGGTTGCCAGCTCTGGTCATGGCCGGCGCCTGTCTGCCGGATCTGGCGCTGGTGCGCGGGATTGCACGCTCGGGGCAATTTGGCGATAGCCATGAGTGGGAGCTGGCCGCCATGCAGATCGAAAAAGCCGGCAGCGACGAGGCACGCGCCCTGGCGCTGGGTTACGCCAGCCATCTGCTCACGGATATTTTTGCCCACAACCATTTCGTGCCCGCCCATGAAAACGTCTGGGCTGACATTCCGGTGGCAACGCATGCGAGTTGCGAATGGGCGCTCGATCACCATGTCCGGCCGCAACTGTTTGCCACGCCGGGGGCTTTGCTCAAGCGCGAGCAAGGCACGATACGGGCCTACCTGGAAGAAACCTTCGGCTGTGCGTCCGCCGAAGCGGAGCGCCTGATCTCGACCCTGGCGCGTGCTGATCAGCTGCTGCGCTTCAGCAAGCTGCCTGCAGCGGCATACGCCGCTGGCCGTGTGGCCGACAGACGCATGCTGCGCCGCTTCAATCATTATCTTGACCATACCGTACGCCGCCTGCCGCAGATCAACAGCCTGATCGCCGGCGAGCGGCCGGAATGGGAGGCCAACCCAGCGCGCCATCTTGCGCAGGCGGCCATCGCGGATCAGCCCCTGAAGGCCCTGCGCTCGCGCCTGGCCTTGCCGATGAATGTGTTTGTCGACACTTCAGAATCGAATTGAAAAAAAGCGCGCCGTGAGCACGGCGCGCGCTGCGGCTTTCAGCAGGGAGGCGCGGCTTAAAACAGGAGGGAGAGTCCGGCGATGCTGATCCCGATCAGCGCGCCGGCGAGCACATCGCTGGGATAATGCAGTCCGAGTATGGGGCGGGAAATCGCCACCAGCGCGGTGAACGGCCACAGGACTGGCGCTAGTTGCGGGTAGGTGCTGCAGGCGATGAGGCTGAAGCAGACCGCATGCAGGGTATGGCCCGACGGAAAACTGAAGCGGTCGAGTGCCGGCGCGGCGGCGGCGATGGCGGTGTAGACCTGGTAGGGGCGCGGCCGTGAGGTGCGGGTTTTAAGGTATTTGTAGATGGCCAGACAGGCCAGCCCGGACAGGATCATGCGGGTCACGGTGGGGAGTGCCGCCTGGCCATCGACCACGATCATCACCGACATCAGGCTGTACCAGAAGACGCCGTTACCGAGCCGGCTGACGATGCGGAAGAACCAGCACAGCAGCGCGTAGCGGCTGACCCGGTTGAATTTCAGGCACAGCGCCAGGTCGAGCGCGTTAATCCGGTGCCAGGGCGATGTCGTGCGTGCCATGTTGTTTCCTTGCGTGCTTCTTGACGACAGCAATCAGGGTGCTGGAAAAGGTTTCCACGATCAGGTGCCAGTCGAGATGCTGCATGCTCGGCGCGGCGCGCGCACGGATGATCTCGATGCGTTCAGGGTGTGCCGCGAGCAGGCTGGCGGCCTCGATATACGCGGCTTCGTCACCGGCGGGCACGGTGAGACCGTTATCGTCATTGACGATGACTTCGGCGGCGGCGGCGTGCGCATAGGCGAGCACGCACAGGCCGCTGGCCAGCGCTTCGGTAGTGACGTTGCCGAAAGTTTCAGTGAGGCTTGGGAAGAGAAAGAGGTCGCCCGAGGCATAGTGGGCGGCCAGATCCTCGCCGCGCCGGCTGCCGCAGAACACGGCCTCCGGGCACTGCTGTCTCAGCTTTTCCGTCATCGGGCCGTCGCCGACGAAGATCAGGCGGGCATCCGTGCGCTGGGCGGCAATGGCTTCAAAGGCGGCGACCACCGCGCGCAGATTTTTTTCGGCGGCGAGGCGGCCAACGTAAAGGACGGCCAGTCCGTGGTGGCTGACCTTCCAGTCGCTGCGTAAGGCGGCGCTGCGTCGCGTCGGCGAGAACAGGCGGGTATCCACCCCGCGCGCCATCACGCGCAGATTGGCGAAGCCGTCGGCGCCCAGTTCGGCGGCCAGCGCCTGGGTCGGCACGAAGGTGGCGGCGGTGCGGTTGTGCAGCTTGCGCAGATGGCCGGCGATCAGGCCGCGCAGCCAGCCAAAGCCGTAGTGCTTGCTGTAGCGATGGAAGTTGGTGTGGAAGGAGCTGGTCATCGGCAGGCCGAGTGCGCGTGCCGCACCCAGGGCCGACATGCCGAGCGGGCCCTCCGTGACGATATGTACGATGTCCGGCGGATCGGCACGCCACGCAGCGCGCAG
>DATMSM010000109.1:0-12217 GCA_035565355.1 Rhodocyclaceae bacterium | reverse complement strand
GTATTCGCATTTTGTAAGAGAGGTGACGCCTAAAACGTCTGCAAAAAGCAGCGCACGGTGGCTGCTCACGTTAATAATAAATGAAACCGAGACAACATTGCTGTCTGTATTTTCCGTTTTTCGGGGAGCGCAGTGTGGTTCAGCGGGGTGTCTGGCCGTAAAAGCTGACGAGTTCGCTGTAAACGGCGGGGTATTCGCGCTGGAGCAGGGCGGGCTGCTCGAAGAAGACTTCGCTGAGGACAGCGAAGAATTCGCCCGGGGCGGTGGCGGCGTAGGGGTCGATGGGGCTGGTGCTGATGCCGTGTGCCTCGTCGTGGTCGACACGGGCGCAGAAGTCGAGATAGGCGGGCTCGAAGGCGGCCCTCCAGCGCTGCCGTGCGGCAGCATCGGGCAGGGCGGGGACGCCGTCGGCGGTGCCGGTGGCCATGTCGAGCTTGTGAGCGAACTCGTGGATGACGACATTGATGCCATCGTCGGCGATGGCGTCGCCGCGCTCGACCTGTTGCCATGAGAGAACCAGGGGGCCGCCGTCCCAGGCTTCGCCCAGCACGCTGTCGTCGTATTCGTGGACCACGCCGTGCTCGTCCATCTCCTGGCGCGGGATGAGGAAGTCGCCGGGGTAGAGGATGATCTCCACCCAGCCGTCATATTCGCCGTAGGGACGGTTGAGGGTCAGCAGGCAGGCCTGCAGGGCGATCTCGAGTTGCATTTCGAGCGTGACGACGAAGCCTTGGGCGCCCTGCCAGGATTTGCTGCGGATAAAGGCCAGCGCCAGCTCGCGCAGGCGTTTCCGGTCGGCGGCGGAGAGGTGGGCGAGGAAGGGCAGCCGGTTTTCGGCAGCCTGCCAGTGGGCGGCACTGACGGGGTTTTCGGGGCGGGAGAACAGGCGTTTGAAGACGTTGAGCATGTGCGGATTAAACCCCATTTCCCCGACGCGGAGAACTGCGGGATGGGCCGGTGCAGCGGCTTCGATCCTGCAAGGGAACTTCCTTTGACCACAGCGCAGCCCGAACGGCCGGCGGCACTCGCTGACGGGGGCGGCTGTCTGTAGCTGCGGTTCAGGCCGGGCGGTGGGACAGGAAGTCCCTGGGGGGCGAAGCTGTACAAACATGCTGCTGCGTACCGTTGGCGCGGTGGAATGAGATAATTGCGACCATGGTTGCAGTGACTCAAGATACTTCCGAAGACACCCTCGTCACGTTGACGATGGGGCTGGATCAATCCGCCTCGTCGGCGGTGATGGGCGCGTTGGCGCTGGCGCGCGAGCTGTATGCGGGGCGCACCTTGCCGACCGGCGAGGACATGCTATCCCATGCCATCGGCATGGCGGCGATTGTGGCCGACCTGGATGTCGATGTGGACGCGCGCATTGCCGCGCTGCTGTTCGCCAGCGGCGACATACTGCAGACGCCTGCGCATGGGCCGGCGGGCGACGCCCGCCCCATGTCGGCAGCCGGAAGCCAGCATGCGCACGAGGTGCTCAGTGAGCGCTTTGGCACGGCGGTGGCCGATCTGGTCCTCGGCCTGCAGCGCCTCAAGGGGCTCAAGCTGGCGACACATCACGGCCACACTTCGCCGGCCGAGATCCGCGAACAGACCGAGGTGTTGCGCAAGATGCTGCTGGCCATGGCCGACGACGTGCGCGTGGTGCTGTTGCGCCTGGCCAGCCGTACCCAGTCGTTGCGCTACCTGACCGAAATCAAGGGCGTTGAACAGCCCGAGCGCGAGGCTATGGCGCGCGAGGCGCTGGAGCTGTATGCGCCGTTGGCCAATCGCCTTGGCGTGTGGCAGCTCAAGTGGGAACTGGAGGATCTGTCCTTCCGCTTCCTGGAACCGGCAACCTACAAGCGCATTGCCAAGATGCTGGATGAGCGCCGCCTGGAGCGCGCCAACTTCATCGAGCATGTGGTCGCCCTGCTGAAGCGCCGTCTGGCCGAGCAGGGTGTCAAGGCCGAGGTCTATGGCCGGCCCAAGCATATTTACAGCATCTGGAACAAGATGCGCGGCAAGGGGCTGGCCTTCTCCGAAGTCTATGATGTGCGCGCCGTACGCATCATCGTAGACGAGATCAAGGACTGCTATTCGGCGCTGGGCTTGGTGCACCAGTTGTGGCAGCCAATCCCCAAGGAGTTCGACGACTATATCTCGCACCCCAAGGGTAATTTCTATCGCTCGCTGCACACGGCGGTGATGGCCGAGGACGGCCGCGCGTTGGAGGTGCAGATCCGCACCCACGAGATGCACGAGCACGCCGAGCTGGGGGTGGCGGCACACTGGCGCTACAAGGAGTCCGGCTCCTCGTCCAAGGCCGAGGGGGAATACGAGGACAAGATCGCCTGGCTGCGCCAGCTGCTGTCGTGGCGCGACGAAATCACCGACAGCGCCGAGTGGGTGACGCAATTCAAGCGCGCTTCGCTCGACGACACCATCTATGTGATGACGCCGCAGGGCAAGGTCATCGATCTGGCGCGCGGCGCCACGCCGGTGGACTTTGCCTACCGCCTGCACACCGACCTCGGTCATCGCTGCCGCGGCGCGCGCGTGGACGGGCAACTGGTGCCGCTCAACACGCCGCTCAAGAACGGCCAGAGCGTGGAGATCATCTCCGCCAAGAGCGGCGGCCCCTCGCGCGACTGGCTGGTGCCGGCGCAAGGTTATCTGGCGACCTCCCGCGCCAAGCAGAAGGCGCGGCAATGGTTTGCTGCCCTTGAAGAGGAGGAACTGCTTACGCAGGGACGGGCCATCGTCGCGCGCGAACTGCAGCGCGAGGGCCAGACCCAGACCAATCTCGAAGAGCTGGCGCAGAAGCTGGGGCTGAAGAGCAGCAACGAGCTGTATCTGGCTGCCGCACGCAGCGAGATCGGGCCGAATGCATTGCGCCAGGCCTTGCACGGCACGCAGCCCGAGCCGGAGTTGGCGCCGGAGATACAGACCAAGCGCAGCAAGGCGGGCGGTGGCGATGTGCTTATCGTCGGCGTGGACAAGTTGCTGACCCAATTGGGCCGCTGCTGCAAGCCGGTGCCGCCGGATCCTATTGCCGGTTTCGTCACGCGTGGGCGCGGCGTTTCCATCCATCGCGCCGAATGCCCGAACTTCCGCAATATGGTGACGCGCAATCCGGAACGGCGCATCGATGCCGGCTGGGGCCCTGGTTATGCCGAGGGCCGCGCCGACGGCATGTATGCCGTTGATCTGCGGGTCGAGGCGAGCGATCGTCAGGGCCTGCTGCGCGACATCTCCGAAGTGCTGTCGCGCGAAAAGGTCAATGTCACGGCGGTGAAAACCCTCTCGAAACAGGGGGGCGCCAGCATGTCCTTTACCGTTGAGTTGCCCGGACTCGACAAACTGAAGCGCATCTTGACGCTTTTGCAGGAGGTTTCGGGGGTTATTTCCGTCAGGCGCGGTTAAGATGTGGCATTCCCATACCCCGCTTGCGGGAGAAGGCGGACATGCGCGCTTGGCTGCATCGTCATCTCGGTCGCTTCAAGGAAGCTTCTCCGCTGGTATTGGCCAGTGGGCTGACGCTGCTATGCGTGCCGGCCGTGGTGGCGATTGCGTGGATAGCGACGGAGCGCATCGCGGTCAGCCGCATTGAGGCGGCCATTCATCGTCAGACCCTGCAGATTGCGCGCCAGCTCACCGATAGCGAGTCCGATCTGGAGGTGCTTTTCAGCCAGGCCCGCAGCATCACCACCTGGATTTCCGAGGAGGGACATGCCCGTTCGGCCATCCTCAATCCCGATGCGGCGGAGGGCGTGAATGTCTTTCTGCAAGGGGTGGCCTCGAGCTTTGGCCTGGACCTGATCTACATCATGAATGCCCAGGGCGTCTCGGTGGCTGCCAGCAACTGGGATACGCCGGCGAGTACCGTGGGGCTGGACTACAGCGACCGCGAGCACTTTCGCATGTCGATCACCGGTATTCCCGGACAGCAGTTCGCTGTCGGCAAGACGACGCGGGTGCCCGGCTTCTTCTTTTCCATGCCCATACGCAAGGATAGCGAAGTGATCGGCACGGTCGGCGTGAAGATCAACCAGCCGCGACTGCAGCATCTCCTGCGCATCGCGGGCAGCTTGATCAGCGATGAATATGGCGTGGTGGTGCTGGCGGAAAACCCCAAGTACCTGTTTACCGTGCTGCCGGGGGCCAGCGTGGACAAGCTCAACGAAGCCCAGCGCATGGTGCGTTATGCGCGCACCGATTTCGAGCCACTGCCCACGCAGTCGGCCGGCTTGAGCCAGTTTCCGGATGTGCTTCTCCTGGACGGTCATCCCGTGCTGGTCGGCAGCCGCACCATGATCGATGCCGGCTTGCAGATCTATGTGGCGGCCAATCTGGAGGCCTTGCATGATGTACGGGCGCAGCGAAAATTGCTTTTCTCCGCTGGCGCCACCGCTGCCACGCTGCTGATCTGGGGCTTGTGGCTGGCGGCGCTCTACTTCCTGCGCGCCCGCGACTACCGGCGCCGCCTGGAAACCGCCAACCGCCAGCTCTCCAGCCTCAATAGCGAGTTACACGAGCAGGCCACGCACGATTTCCTCACCGGCGCCCTCAATCGGCGCGCCTTCAATGCTCTGCTGATCAACGAGCTGGAGCGGGTCAAGCGTTATGGCGGCGAGCTGAGCCTGGGCATCATCGACATCGACCACTTCAAGCGCGTCAACGACGAGCGTGGCCACGAAGTGGGTGATATCGCCCTGCAGTTCCTGGTCGATTTCCTTAATCGCACCATGCGCCGCTCCGACGTGCTGGCGCGCCTGGGCGGCGAGGAGTTCGGGCTGCTTATGCCGAATACGGCGACGGCCGAGGCTGCGCGCGTGATCGATCGCATGCGCGAGACCATCTCGAACACGCCCGTGCCGGGGCAAGTGCCGGAGCTTCGCTTCACTTTCAGTGCCGGCATCGCAGGCTGGGCCCCCGGGGTGAGCGACCGTACCTTGCTCAATGCCGCCGACGAGGCCCTGTATGCGGCCAAGGGCAGCGGCCGCAATCGCGTGGTGGTCAGCGGCCCGGGCTAGCTGCCGCGCACGACAGCGGGCAGTGTCGTCGCGCTGCCCAGCTCTGCCATCAAGATCTCCTGCGCCGATTGGCGCGCGCGGCGCGAGGTGCGCAGGTGGTATTCGCCTTCGCTGTCCATCTCCCAGGCCTGAGCATTGTCGGCCAGATAGACGCGCAGACCCTCCTTGATGACACGTCGCTTGAGACGCGGATCGAGCACGGGAAAACTGGTCTCGATGCGGCGGAAGAAATTGCGTTCCATCCAGTCGGCCGACGAAAGATAGACCTTCTCTTCGCCGTCGGCGTGGAAATAGAAGATGCGATGGTGTTCGAGAAAGCGTCCGACCACCGAGCGCACGCGGATGTTCTCCGACATGCCGGGCACGCCGGGGCGCAGCGCGCACACGCCGCGCACGATGAGGTCGATCTCGACGCCGGCGCTGCTGGCTTCGTAAAGTTCTTCGATGATTTGGCGTTCGAGCAGGGAGTTCATCTTGGCGATGACCCTGGCCTTCTTGCCGCTGCGGGCGATGGCCGCTTCGGCGCGAATCGCGGCGATCATATTGGCATGCAGCGTGAAGGGCGCCTGCCACAGGTGCTTCAACTTGTGCGCCTTGCCCAGCCCGGTGAGCTGCTTGAAGACTTCGTTGACGTCGTCGCCGATCTCGCGGTTGCAGGTGAGCAGGCCGAAGTCGGTATAGAAGCGCGTGGTGCGCGGATGATAGTTGCCGCTGCTGAGATGCACGTAGCGGCGGAACACGGCTTTCTTGTTCTCCTGCTCGCGCCGCAGCACCATCAGCATCTTGGCGTGGGTCTTGTAGCCGACCACGCCGTAGACGACATGCGCGCCGACTTCCTCCAGGCGCGCGGCGATGCTGAGGTTGGCTTCCTCATCGAAGCGCGCCATCAGCTCGACCACCACCGTTACTTCCTTGCCCTTCTGCGCGGCGCGCAGGAGGTGCTCCATCAGTACAGAATCGGTGCCGGTGCGATAGACCGTCATCTTGATCGCCACCACCTGCGGGTCGTCGGCCGCCTGCTCAAGCAGCTGGATGACCGGGGCGAAGGACTGGAACGGATGGTGCAGCAGGACATCCTGCTTCTGGATGCTCTCGAAGATGTCGAAGCGCTTGGTCAGCACCTTGGGCAGCGCCGGCTGGAAGGGCGGGTACTTGAGGTCGGAGCGGTCGATCAGGTCGGGCACCGACATCAGACGCACCAGGTTCACGATGCCCGGCGTGCGATAGAGATCGTCGGGGCCGAGGCCGAACTGCTGCAACAGGAAGTTGGCCATGATGGCCGAGCAGTTGTCGGCGACCTCGAGACGCACGGCGTCGCCAAAGTGGCGTTGCGGCAGTTCGCCCTGCAGCGCAGTACGCAGGTTCTTGATTTCTTCGTCGTCGACGAACAGGTCCGAGTTGCGCGTGACGCGGAACTGGTAGCAGCCGAGTACGTCCATGCCCGAGAAGAGTTCGCCCACATGCTGGTGCAGAACCGAGGATAGGAAAACGAAACCGTAGTCCACGCCCGTGAGTTCCTTGGGCAGTTGGATCACGCGCGGCAGCGCGCGCGGTGCCTGCACGATGGCGGCGCCGGAACTGCGGCCGAAGGCATCGGGTCCATCCAGCTCGACAGCGAAGTTGAGGCTCTTGTTGAGCACGCGCGGGAAGGGGTGGGATGGGTCGAGTCCGATCGGCGTGAGCAGCGGCATCACTTCGCTCTGGAAGTAGGTGTGAATCCACTCCTGCTGTTCCGGGGTCCACTGATTGCGGCGCAGGAAGACGATGCCTTCTGCGGCCAGTGCCGGCAGGATCTCGTCGTTGAGCAGCGCATATTGGGCGCCGATGATGGCATGCGCCTGCTGGCCCAGACTGCGGAAGGCATCCAGCGGCAGCAGGCCGTCATTGCCCGGCAGGGCGCTGCCCAGCTTCAACTGTTCCTTGATGCCGGCGACGCGAATCTCAAAGAACTCGTCCATGTTCGATGAGACGATGCAGATGAACTTGAGCCGTTCCAGCAGCGGCACCGTGGGGTCGGCCGCTTGCGCCAGAACGCGCTTGTTGAAGGCGAGAAAGGACAGCTCCCGGTTGAGGAAGCGTCCGGGCGAGACCTGACGCGGAAGGGCGGGCTGGTTCATAGCAAGGCGCAGAATGGAAACAACACGCGAGTATGTGTCAGCTGTATTGCAGCTTTGTTACAGCCTACCGTTCATCCGTCGTCATGGGAAGGGGGATCGGTGTACAGGCAGTGCTGTCCGCTGTTGCGCTGCAGCAGGCCGGGGGGCTGATGCTAGAATCAACGAACTTTTCGCGCGAGGTCTGGGATTTTGGAACACGAGCTGATTGCAGCAGTCGATTTGGGATCCAACAGTTTTCGGCTGCAGGTCGGCCAGATACGCGGCAACCAGATTTATGAGCTGGACGGTCTCAAGGAAACGGTACGTCTGGGAGCCGGCCTGGGCCTGGACAAGCAGCTCGACGGCGTTTCCCAGTTGCGCGCGCTGAATGCCTTGTCCAAGTTCGGCGAACGCCTGCGTGGTTTCCGGCCCGAGGCGGTGCGCGCGGTGGCCACCAATACTTTGCGCGTTGCCAAGAATGGCGCCTCCTTCCTGGTCCAGGCCGAGGCGGCGCTGGGTTTCCCCATCGAAGTCATTGCCGGACGCGAGGAAGCGCGCCTGATCTATCTTGGCGTTGCGCATACCCTGCCCAATCCGCGCCAGCAGCAGCTGATCGTGGATATCGGCGGCGGTTCCACCGAGTTCATCATCGGCAAGAATTTCAAGCCGCTGCAACTGGAGTCGCTCTATATGGGCTGCGTCAGTTACAGCCTGCGCTATTTCCCCGACGGTCAGATCGACAAGAAGTCCTTTCACGAAGCCGAATTGGCCGCAGGCCAGGAGCTGCAGACCATCGTGCAGAATTTCCGCGAGACGGGCTGGGAAACTGCGGTCGGTTCCTCGGGCACGGCGCGCGCCATCGTCGACTTGCTGGAGGAGAATGGCTTTGCCGAGCAGGGCATCACGCGTAAGGGCATAGAGCGACTGACCGAGGCGCTGATCCGCGCCGGCAATGTGAACCAGGCGCGTCTTGAAGGGATGCGCAGCGACCGCACGCCGGTGCTGCCCGGCGGTCTGGCCATCATGTCGGCGCTGTTCAAGGCTTTCGAGCTGGAGCAGATGACCTTTTCCGACGGCGCCTTGCGCCTGGGCGTGCTCTATGACCTGCTTGGGCGCAATCATCACGACGATCTGCGCGAGGCCACGGTCAAGCATTTCACGCGCCGCTACGGCGTCGACCAGGTGCAGGCGAAGCGCGTCGAGGCGACGGCGCTGGCCCTGCTGCGCCAGATCATGCCGGCGGCGAACGATCCGGAAAACGACGATGCGCTGTTCCTGTCATGGGCGGCGCGCCTGCATGAGCTGGGGATCTCGATTGCGCATTCGAGTTATCACAAGCACAGCGCCTATATTCTTGAAAATGCCGACATGCCCGGCTTCTCCAAGCGCGACCAGGCACGCCTCGCGCGTCTGGTGCTGGGCCATCGCGGCAAGCTGGAACGCCTGCAGCCGCTGGCGCGCGATCCGGTCGAGTGGCTGCTGATCTTCTGTCTGCGTACCGCCGTCGTGCTGCATCGCGCGCGCGACAATCAGCCGCTGCCGCCGTTCGAAGCCGCCGCCACCTCCAAGGGTTATCTGCTCGGCGTGCCGCCGGGCTGGCTGGGCGAGGTGCCGCTGACTGCTGCCGTGCTGGAGGATGAGGCGCGGCAATGGAACGGCCTGGGCATCAACTTCAAGGTCCGCGATACGGTATGACGCAGACCGGCCCGCTTGCCCGCAGTGTCGGACTGACCCGCGCGGAGCAGGATGGGGCCGTCGTCGCCCGGCTGAGCGGCACCTGGACGCTGGCCGTGGTCGGCCAAGAGATCGATGCCTTGCAGATTGCACTGGCCGCGCTGGCGGCGAGCGCCGACATGCGCTGGGACTGCAGCGGCATAGACGCTTTCGACAGTACCGGCGCCATGCTGCTGTGGCGGGCCTGGGGACGCAAGCTGCCGGCCTCTGTGCAACTGCAGGCGGAACACCAGCGCATCTTCGCGCGCCTGGCCGCTACCGACGCAGCGGCACAGGAGGCGACGGAGACGACGACCTTCGCCTGGCTGCGCCGCACGGGCGCGCTGGTGCTGGACCTGAAGGCGCACCTGATCGATTTTGTCGCCCTGCTCGGGCAATTCGCGCTCAACTTTGCCTATCTCTGCCGCTATCCGGCTGAGCTGCCGCGCCGCGAGATCAGTGCCAATCTATTCAAGGCGGGGGTACGCGCCATGCCGGTGACGGCGCTGGTCGGCTGGCTGATCGGCATCGTCCTGTCCTACCTGTCCTCGCTGCAGCTGCGCCAGTTCGGGGCCGATGTTTTCATCATCAATATTCTCGGGCTCGGCATCATCCGCGAGCTGGGGCCCTTGCTGGTCGCCATCCTGATCGCCGGGCGTACGGGTTCGGCCATGACGGCACAGCTCGGCGTGATGCGCGTGACCGAGGAAATCGATGCGCTCAATGTCATGGGCGTGCAGCGTTCGCTGCGTCTGGTCTTTCCCAAGGTGGTGGCGCTGGCCCTGGCCATGCCGATGCTGGTGGTTTGGACCACTGCGGCGGCGCTGGTCGGCGGCATGCTCGCGGCGCAGATTCAGCTGGATATATCGGCGGCCTTCTTTTTCCAGACCCTGCCCAAGGTCGTACCGATCGGCAATGTCTGGATTGCGCTTGCCAAGGGCGTCGTGTTCGGCCTTGCGGTGGCGCTGGTGGCCTGCCACTTCGGCCTGCGCGTGCGGCCCAACACCGAAAGCCTGTCGTCCAACACGACCTCCTCGGTGGTGACCGCCATCACCGTGGTGATCCTGCTTGACGCGATATTCGCGATTGCCACGCGCAATGTGGGGCTGATATGAGCGCCGCCCTTACCACGCCACAAAACGGGCAGGGCGATCCGGTGCCGGTGATTGCCGTGCGCAATCTGGGCATGCGCTTCGGACAGAACTGGGTGCTGCGCAACCTCGATCTGGAGATCATGCGCGGCGAGGTGGTGTCGCTGGTCGGAGGCTCGGGCAGCGGCAAGACCACGCTGCTGCGCCAGATCAACGGCCTGCTGCTGCCGACCGAGGGCGAGGTGCGCATCTTCGGCGAGCCGCTGTTCGGTGGCGGCATCCAGCGCGAGCGCGCCATCCGGCGCCGTTTCGGCGTGCTGTTCCAACAGGGTGCCCTGTTCTCCGCACTCAATGTGTACGACAACATCGCCTTCCCGCTGCGCGAGCTCAAGCTGCTCGATGAGGCGCTGATCCATGATCTGGTCATGCTCAAGCTGAACATGGTCGAGCTGTTGCCGCAGCACGCAAGCCTGATGCCGGCGGAGCTGTCCGGCGGCATGATCAAGCGCGTCTCGCTGGCGCGCGCCCTGTCGCTGGAGCCGGAGCTGCTGCTGCTCGACGAGCCGACCGCAGGCCTGGACCCGGATCGCTCGGACAGTTTTGTCAGGCTGATTCGCAGCCTGCGCGAGGAACTTTGCCTGACCGTGGTGCTGGTGACCCACGATCTGGATACCCTGGCGGCACTGTCGACCAAGGTCGCGGTGCTGGCCGAGCGGCGCATACTCGCCTACGGCAGCATGCAGGAAGTCATGCAGGTCGAGCACCCCTTCATTCATAATTTCTTCCATTCGGAACGCGGCGCGCGGGCGCTGGCAACGACAAAAGCATAGCGACAGGGTAGAGCCATGGAAAATCGATCACATGCGCTGGCGGCCGGGCTGTTTGTCCTGATCTTCGGACTGGCGACGGCGGCGGCGGTCTGGTGGTTCAAGCAGGACCGCGACGAGCGCGCCTACTACCTGCTGGAAACGCGACAGAGCGTCGGCGGCCTCAATGTCGAGGCGGTAGTGCGCTATCGCGGCATCCGCGCCGGCAAGGTCGTCGCCATCAGCGTCGATCCCAAGAACCCGCGCCTCATCATTGTGCGCATCAGCCTGGATCAGGACTTCCAGCTTACGCGCGGCACGGTGGCGAGTCTGGCCTCGCAGGGCATCACCGGCCTGACCTTCATCGCACTGGAGGATGACGGCTCGGATATGACGCCGCTGACCTCGACCGATGGCGAGCCGCCGCGGCTGGCGCTGCACCGCACCCGCTTTGAAGCGCTTGCCGATCATGCCGGCCAGGTGGTGGCGGGCATAGACGAACTGGTGGAGAAGCTCAACAAGGTGCTCGACGACAAGAATATCGCCAACCTCAATCGCAGCATCGAGAACCTCGCGCGCGCTTCCGAAGGCCTGGGCGAACTGCCCCAGGTGATGAGCGGCCTGCGCCAGGCCTTGTCGTCGGAGAACATCAAGCGCCTCAGCCGCACGCTCGACAATCTTGAGGCCGGCAGTGAGGAAGTGCGCCCCATGGTCGCGGAAGCGCGGACGCTGATCGGCAATCTCAACCATCTGTCCGGGCGCGTCGAAACCCTGCTCGGCAGCGGCGAGTCGGCGCACGCGACACTGCCGCGCGCCAATGCCCTGATGAAGGAGCTGACCGATACCACGCGCCAGCTCTCGCGTCTGCTCGAAACGCTGGACGCCAACCCGCAGGCGCTGATCTTCGGCCGCCCGCCGGCCCGACCTGGCCCCGGCGAAGCCGGCTTCGATCAGCCCCGGCCGTGATCACGCTACCGCTCAGAGGATGACCGCATGACTCCGTCCCGTTTTCTGCCCCTGCTTGCTCTGTTGACGGCCTGTTCGCTGGCGCCGCCCCGACAGCAGCACAACACCACCTATTACGATCTGCCGCCATTCAAGGCCGAATCGACGGCTGCGCTGCGCAGTCTCGATGTGGTGCCGAGTTCATGGTTGGCCGGCACGGCGATGCACTATCGGCTCGCCTATGCCGATGGCAATCGGCGTGAACACTATGCCGGTAGCCGCTGGAGCGGCCAGCCTGCCGAGCTGCTGGGCATACGCCTGCAACGCAGCCTGATGTCCGGTCACGAAGGCGCGGGTGCCGGTTGTCGCCTGCGCCTTGATCTGGACGACTTCAGCCAGGTCTTCGATTCGGCTCAGCGCAGCCGCATGCTGCTCGAAGGGCGCGCCACGCTCTACGGTGCCCAGCAGAAGGTACTGGGGCGGCGTGCCGTCAGCCTGTCCGAGCCGGCCGGCAGCGATGCTGCCAGCGGCGTGGCAGCGAGCGGGGC
>DATMSM010000108.1:0-18988 GCA_035565355.1 Rhodocyclaceae bacterium | reverse complement strand
CCGTGAAACACCTTCGCGCCGATGATATTGCGGATTGCCCGTGAGAAAGTAGGTCAGCGCCAGAGTCCCCATCCCAAAACACCCCACCTTCGAAAGACGGTGGGGTGTTTTACTTTGCGCTCTCTGTAGCCGAGGCTGCGAGTCAATACCCATACCGCAGACGCAGCGATAATGAATCCAGGTGCGCCTGCTGATCGGAGCGCTCCTGGCAAAGTAGGACCTGAGGCGACGAGGATGTTTTGTCACGCGATTTTGAGAACAGGGTATGTCCGCGTGCTACACCTCTTCGACAATCGGAGGCGGCTTAGCGTGAACGTATCAACGCCGCTAAGCAAGACTCGCCATTGCTGTCGCATGTGGCTATTCTGAATAGGTATGAAAACAAAAAGGCCAACTCCTCGAGTTGGCCTTTTTGTTTGCGGGTAGCGCTTACAGCAGCACTAAGTTGTCTCTGTGAATCAGGACATCCTCATCCACATAGCCGAGCAGGCTTTCGATTTCGCTGCTGGCATGACCCGCAATGCGCCGGGACTCCGACGATGAATAGTTGGCCAGGCCGCGGGCGATTTCGCGACCATGAAGGTCGCGGCATGCAATCGCAGCACCCCGCTCGAAGTCTCCTGAAACCTGCTTGATGCCAACAGGAAGCAGGCTCTTGCCGGCATTCAGTGCATTGACTGCGCCGTCATCCAGCGTGACCGAACCGGCCAATTGCAGATGATCGGCCAGCCACTGCTTGCGTGCAGCGAGCGGAGACGAAGTTGCGTAGAGCAGGGTGCCGAGCTGCTCACCCTCGATCAGGCGCGGCAGTATGTCTGTTTCGCGACCGCTGGCAATGATCGTGTGAGTGCCGCTGCGCGCTGCGCGCTGGGCAGCCTTGATCTTGGTGATCATGCCGCCCTTGCTGATGCCTGTGCCGGCGCCACCGGCCATGGACTCATACTGCCTGTCTTCGGCTTCGCCTTCATGAATGAAGACGGCGTCGGGGGTGCTGCGCGGGTCGGCGCTGTAGAGGCCTTGCTGATCAGTGAGGATGATCAGCGCATCGGCCTCGATCAAGTTGGCGACGAGGGCGCCGAGCGTGTCATTGTCGCCAAACTTGATTTCATCGGTGACGACAGTGTCATTCTCGTTGATGACCGGAATAACCTTGAATTCAAGTAAGCCTTGCAGTGTCGAGCGCGCATTCAGATAGCGGGTGCGGTCGGCGAGGTCGTCGTGCGTCAAAAGGATCTGTGCGGTGTTGATGCCATGCTTGGCAAATGCGCCTTCGTAGGCGGTGGCCAAGCCCATCTGGCCGACGGCGGCGGCGGCTTGCAGCTCATGCATGGCGCTGGGGCGAGTGCTCCAGCCCAGGCGCTGCATGCCGGCGGCGATGGCGCCGGAAGTGACGAGCAGGACTTCCTTGCCCTGTCCGCGCAGGGCCGCCATCTGGGCGGCCAGGTCGGTGATGAATTGCTGAGAAAGGCCGGCGCCGTTGTCGGTAACCAGCGCACTGCCGACCTTAATGACCAGGCGGCGGCTATTCGAGATCTGCGTTCTCATCTACATCCGCTTCAATATCGTCGTTATTACGGGGTAGTGATTCGAGGTGTTCCATGATGGCAT
This sequence comes from Rhodocyclaceae bacterium, assembly GCA_035565355.1. Taxonomy (GTDB): domain Bacteria; phylum Pseudomonadota; class Gammaproteobacteria; order Burkholderiales; family Rhodocyclaceae. Next base: position 17,380 of record DATMSM010000108.1, on the reverse strand, counting down.
AGGTGAGCGGCTTGCAACCGTCGCCGCTGATGCCGGCAATGACAAAGTACTTGTCTACTGCGCCGTAGCCCTTGACGAGTGCGGCAATGCGCTCGGCGCGCTCGTCTTCGGGGACCAGGTCGATCTTGTTGAGAACCAGCCAGCGCGGCTTGTTGTAGAGCGACTCGTCGTACTTGCGCAATTCTTCGACGATGGCATGTGCATCGCGGATCGGATCTGCATTCTCATCGAAGGGCGCCATATCGACCAGATGCAACAGCAGGCCGGTGCGCTGCAGGTGCTTGAGAAAACGATGGCCCAAGCCGGCGCCTTCGGCCGCGCCTTCGATCAGGCCGGGAATGTCGGCGATCACGAAGCTGCGGTTGTCGTCCACGCGCACGACGCCCAGATTGGGATGCAGCGTGGTGAAGGGGTAGTCGGCGACCTTGGGTTTCGCTGCCGAGACGGCGCGGATGAAGGTGGACTTGCCGGCATTCGGCAGGCCGAGCAAACCGACGTCGGCCAGCACCTTGAGCTCGAGCTTGAGTTCCTTGTGCTCGCCCTCTTCGCCCGGCGTACATTGGCGCGGGGCGCGATTGGTGCTGGACTTGAAGTGCAGATTACCCAGCCCGCCCTTGCCGCCACGCGCGATTAGCTCGCGCTGGCCGTCGCTGGCAAGGTCGGCAATGATAACGCCGGTATTGGCATCGGCAATGACGGTGCCGACCGGAACACGCAGCTCCAGGTCATCGCCGCCCTTGCCATAGCAATCGGAACCACGGCCATTCTGGCCGCGCTGGGCGCGGAAGTGGCGGGTATAGCGATAGTCGATCAGGGTATTGATATTGCGGTCAGCCACAGCGAAAACGCTGCCGCCACGCCCACCATCGCCGCCGTCCGGGCCGCCGAAGGGGATGAACTTCTCGCGGCGAAACGTGGCCACGCCGTTGCCGCCGTCGCCGGCGACTACTTCGATTTTCGCTTCGTCGAAGAATTTCATGGTGTCTTGTGTGTACTTACAGAGGCTAGAAACACAAAAGCCCTACCCGCGAGGATAGGGCTTTTGAGGGTACCGGGGCCGGGATTAAGCGGCGGCCGGAACGATGATCACGGTCTTGCGTTGCTCAGCGCCCTTGACGACGAACTGAACAGTGCCTTCGACCTTGGCGAACAGGGTGTGATCCACGCCCATGCCGACGCCGTCACCAGCGTGGAAACGGGTGCCGCGCTGACGAACGATGATGCTTCCAGCCGGAACCAGTTGACCGCCGAATGCCTTTACGCCGAGTCGCTTCGATTCTGAGTCGCGGCCGTTACGCGAACTGCCGCCTGCCTTTTTGTGTGCCATGGTGCTTGACTCCTGTTAACCGGCGATGGCGCCGATTTCGATTTCGGTGTAATTCTGGCGATGGCCTTGGTGCTTCTGATAGTGCTTGCGACGGCGCATCTTGAAGATCTTGACCTTGTCGTGACGACCTTGGGCGATGACCTTGGCCGTGACGGTAGCGCCCGCAACCAGCGGGGCACCAATCTTGACCGAGTCACCCTCGCCGACCATGAGAACCTGGTCCAGGGTGATTTCCGCGCCCACGTCTGCAGGTATCTGTTCTACCTTAATTTTTTGGCCGGCTGCGACGCGATACTGCTTGCCGCCGGTTTTTATGACCGCATACATAGGGAACTCCGTTAATGAAAGGTACTGCAAAGAGCCCGAGATAATAAGGGGTTTTCTTATGTATGTCAATACCTTGTCAGCCTTTGGCGGCGCCTTGCGCGGTAAGCCCGAAAGCACTGTATTGTGGCGGAAATCACAGGGGAGGGGTCATGAAGCGCGGTATTGTTTTGTTCGGCCATGGGTCGAGAAATCCGGCCTGGGCCGAGCCGTTCCTGGCTTTGCGCAAGGAGATTGCGCGCCAGCAACCGGATGCACTGGTGAGCCTGGGGTTTCTTGAACTGATGGAGCCCAGCCTGCCTGCCGCCATTGCCAGCCTGGCCGAGGCGGGGGCCGACGAGGTCGTTGTTGTGCCGGTTTTCATTGCTGCGGGCACCCATGTGCGCGAGGACTTGCCGCGTCTGGCGGCGGAGGCCATGGCGGTGTATCCCCATCTGCAAGTCCGCATGGCACCATCGCTGGGCGAGGCACCTGAAATGCTGGCAGCCATGGCCGGCTATGCATTGCGCAGCGCCGGTTTGGCGCGTTGAGCGCGGCAAGAAGGGGGAGTGAGTGGAGCGGCGCGCAGCGAATATCCTGGTGGTTGATGACGAGCAGACCAGCCTGCAGCGTGTGGCGTCCCACCTCGACGGCTCTGCGTTCCAGTTGCATCTGTGCGATTCCCCAGCAGCAGCCTGGCAGCACTTGCAGCATGAGGCTACGGCCTACGATCTGATCCTGCTCGATCGCACGATGCCGGGTATGGATGGCATGCAACTGCTGCGCCACATCAAATCCGATGCACGTTTCCGCCAGACGCCCGTGGTCATGCTGACCGAAGCAGGCAGCACCGAGTCCGTCAGCGATGGCCTTAAGGCAGGCGCTTACTACTATCTCAACAAGTCGAGTGCGCGTGAGATGTGGCTGGCGATCGTCAACGCGGCATTGAGCCGGCTGGCTTTTCCGCTCGAGTTCCGGGCCGAGCCGGATGACGACAATGCGGGCGGCAACGTTTTTGAGTTCTCAACATTGCAGGAAGCGCGGCAGTTGGCGCGCCGCCTCGGCCGCCGCTGTCCCGAGCCGGAGCTCGCCAGCATGGGCCTTGGCGAGCTCTTTATCAACGCCATCGAGCACGGCAATCTCGCCATCAGCTATGCGGAGAAAACCGCCTTGCACATGAGCGGCACTTGGGAGACCGAAATCGAGCGGCGTATCGCCGCACCGGAACAGGCGGGACGCAAGGTGCGTGTCGAGGTGATGCGCGGTGCGGATGCGCTGACCTTTGTCATCAGCGACTGCGGCCGCGGCTTCGATTGGCAACGCTATCTTGCCATTGCGCCCGAGCGCGCTTACGATCCCAACGGGCGCGGCATTGCTGTTGCCCGCGCACTGTGCTTCACGAGTCTGGAATATCAGGGTTGCGGCAATATTGTGGTTGCCACCGTTTCCACGCATCTCGGCACCAGGAAAAATGCCATGAACCAGACATTGCCGGACTTCCCGGCCTCGACCGCAGGCGGGCTCAGACTCAAGGTCATGGTGGCCGACGATACTGCCGTCAATCGCCAGATTCTCAAGGTCTTCCTCGAACGGCTCGGCTATGAATTCCTCGGCGCGGCGAATGGCGACGAGGCGCTGGCGACTTTTGTGCGCGAGCGCCCGGACGTGATCCTGATGGATGTGATGATGCCGCAGATCAACGGCTACGAGGCCACGCGCCGCATCCGCGAGCTGTCAGGCGAGCGCTGGGTGCCGGTGATCTTCATTTCCGCACTCGATCGCAACGACAACCTGATTGATGGGCTGGAGGCGGGGGGCGACGACTTCATGTCCAAGCCCATCAATTTCATCGTGCTGGACGCAAAGCTGCGCTCCCTATGCCGCATGGTCGAGCTGCAACGTCGTGTCGAGGCCTATCGCACGCATCTGGAACGCGAACACGCCCTGACGCAGGAGATCGTCGAGCGTCAGATGGCGCGCCCCGGTCTGGCGGATAAGTGCATCCAGCACTGGGTATTGCCGGCGCAGGACTTCAGCGGCGATATCGTCGCCGCTGCGCGCGCAGCTGACGGCAAGCTGTTCGCCATGCTCGCCGACGGCTGCGGTCATGGCCTGGCGCCTGCCATCAGCGTGATGCCCGTGCTCAGCATGTTCTACAGCCTGGTTGAGTCCGTCGCGCCGCCGGACCTGCCGCACCTGATCGGAGAACTCAATCGCCAACTGGTGGCGACGCTGCCCCGCGGCCGCTTTGTTGCCGCCGCCTTGTTGTGCGTGGATCCGCAAACACAGCAGGCTGATATTTGGGTAGGCGGCATTCCCGTGCTGTTCTGGCTGGGTACCGACGGTCGCGTCAAGCAGCGCTTTATTTCCAACCATCTTTCGCTGGGCATCGTCGATACCGATGCGGAATTACTGAGCCTCAGCCGCGTACATTGGCAGGCGGGCGACAGTTTTGTGGTCTGCTCCGATGGCCTGCTTGAAAGCCCCATGCTGTCCGGCGAGGCTTTCGGCGTTGAGCGTTTTGCCGCTCTGCTCGAATCCCGCCCGACGAATGTCGATCTGCTCTCGCATGTGCGGGCCGGGTTGAAGGCGCAGTTGGCTGATCGTGCGCCGACGGACGACATTTCCCTGCTAATACTCAACTGCCCTAACTGAGTGCGGTGAGGCCGGATTAGAACCGGCATGTAATTTGCGTCTATTCGGGGATGGCGATTTCCCCGAACTATCCCGAGCAGAAGGTGCTGAGCGTCCTTGTCATCGACGAGTCGCACAGTCGCGCCGCCGAAATCTGCGCCGGCCTGGTCGCTGCCGGCTATCAGGTCGCGGCCCTGATGCCGGATACGCTGGATCTGGCTGAGCGCGTCGAGCGCCTGCGCCCGGATGTCATTCTCATCGAGACCGACTCACCTTCGCGTGACACGCTCGAACACCTCGCCGTGCTAGGGCGCGCCATGCCGCGCCCGGTGCTGATGTTTGCCCGGGATCGGGACAGCCGGATCATCCGCGAAGCCATGCGGGCCGGGGTTTCCGCCTATGTGGTCGATGGCCTGCAGATCGAGCGTATCCAGCCGCTGGTCGAAGTAGCGATGGCGCGCTTCGAGGAATACCGGGAGCTCAAGCGCGAGCGCGACGAGGCGACACGCAAGCTGTCCGATCGCATCATCATAGATCGTGCCAAGGGCGTCCTGATGAAGGCGCGCGGCATGGATGAAGATGCTGCCTACAACGCGCTGCGCAAGCTGGCCATGGATCGCGGCCAACCCCTGTTCGACGTCGCCAGCGATGTGCTGGCTATGGCGAAAATCCTGCTCTGATCGGCCAGCGGGGCCAGAATCAGCTCCCCATTCCGGTGCGCATGCACCTTCCTGTTGCACGGTAGTGTGCGCTATCGGCAGTTCGTACCCGCTTGGAGGGGTGGCTGCATTTCCTGTAATGGCAAGCCTTTAAGCCAGTCTCCGATGTGGTGGCACGGGGCTTGCTGAGTAACAAGTAACTCGGGTCAATGGCGACTTGAGCGATCAGCGGACAACGGCGTCCAGGAACTTCCTCCCTTGTGGTCGAGGTTTCTGTGACGCCGCTTTTTTTTGCCGAACGGAATACACGGAGAACAGCAATGGAAGACAAGAAGCAGGGTCTTAGCCGCCGCGACTTCATCAAGACCACGGCCATGGCAGGCGCCGGCGTCAGCCTGATGAGCATGGTGCCGCCCGGCGTGCGCTCGGCAGCCTGGGCGGCCGGTTCAGACGCACCGGAAAAGAAGGAAGTCCGGATCGGTTTTATTCCCCTGACCGACTGCTCCTCGGTGGTCATGGCCGCGGTGCAGAAGTTTGATGAGAAGTACGGCATCAAGATCATTCCGTCCAAAGAAGCGTCCTGGGCCAGCGTGCGTGACAAGCTGGTCAATGGCGAACTGGATGCGGCCCATGTGCTCTACGGCCTGGTCTACGGCGTGCATCTTGGCATTGGCGGTCCCAAGAAGGATATGAGCGTCCTGATGTCGCTCAACAACAATGGCCAGGCCATTACCCTTTCCAAGGCCTTGCATGGCAAGGGCGTGAGCGACGGTGCTAGCCTCGCCAAGCTGGTGGCCAAAAAGGAGAAGGACTACACCTTCGCCCAGACCTTCCCCACCGGCACGCATGCGATGTGGCTGTACTACTGGCTTGCAGCTCATGGCATCGATCCCTTCAAGGACGTCAAGAACATCGTCGTGCCGCCACCGCAGATGGTCGCCAATATGCGCGTCGGCAATATGGACGGCTTTTGCGTCGGCGAGCCCTGGAACAACCGCGCCATCATCGATGGCATCGGCTTCACGGCGACGACGACACAGGATATCTGGACCGATCACCCGGAGAAGGTGTTGGGCACTACCGCCGAATGGGTCAGCAAGAACCCCAATACCGCTCGTGCAATGACTGCCGCGATTCTGGAGGCCGGTCGCTGGATCGATGCGTCGATCAGCAACAAGCAAAAGACGGCCGACACGGTGGCGCAGAAGTCCTATGTGAATACCGATTCAGACGTCATCGTCGCACGCATGCTCGGTCGCTACGACAACGGCATCGGCAAGAGCTGGGACGACAAGAACGCCATGAAGTTCTACAACGACGGCGCCGCCAACTTCCCTTATCTCTCCGACGGCATGTGGTTCCTCACGCAGCACAAGCGCTGGGGCTTGCTCAAGAACGATCCGGACTACCTGGCCGTGGCCAAGTCGGTCAATCGCGTGGACATCTACAAGCAGGCCGCCGCTGCCGCCAATGTGCCCTTGCCCAAGAGCGAGATGCGTTCGAGCAAGCTCGTCGATGGCGTGGTGTGGGACGGCAAGGATCCGGCCAAGTACGCCGCTTCTTTCAAGATCAAGGCATAGGCGTTTATTTCACCGGGCCTGCGCCGCCGTTCTACTGGAGACCGATATGAGTGCAATCATCATGGAAAAGAAAATCGAAGAGCTTGTCCCGGCTGCAGCCAAAGCGGTGGGCCTGGTGGCTCCGCCGCCGCCGCGGCCGCTCGCCGGAAAAACCGGCGAAGGGCTGCGGCGTGTGCTGAAGACGGTGATTCCTCCGCTGTTCGGGCTGGCATTGCTGATCGGAATCTGGGCGCTGGTGTCCATCAAGGGCGGCAGTATTCCCAGCCCCGTCGTGACCTGGAAGGCGGCCGTGGTGCTCTTCTCGGACCCCTTTTACAGCAATGGTCCGAACGATCAGGGGATAGGCTGGAACATCCTGTCCTCGCTGCAGCGCGTCGGTATCGGCTTCGGCTTTGCGGCTGCCGTCGGCATCCCGCTCGGCTTCCTGCTCGGCCGCTTCCAGTTTATGAGCAGCATGTTCGATCCCATCATCAGCCTGCTGCGTCCGGTATCCCCGCTGGCCTGGCTGCCGATCGGCCTGCTCGTGTTCAAGAAGGCCGACCCGGCGGCTACCTGGACCATCTTCATCTGCTCGATCTGGCCGATGATCCTCAACACCGCCGAAGGCGTGCGCCGCGTGCCCAGCGATTACATCAACGTCGCCCGCGTGCTGAACCTCTCCGAGATGAAGATCGCCACCAAGATCCTGTTTCCGGCGGTTCTGCCCTACATGTTGACGGGGATCCGGCTTTCCATCGGTACCGCCTGGCTGGTGATCGTTGCGGCAGAAATGCTGACCGGCGGCGTAGGCATCGGCTTCTGGGTTTGGGATGAGTGGAACAACCTCAAGGTCGAAAACATCATCATCGCTATCTTTGTGATCGGCCTTGTGGGGCTCTTGCTTGAGCAGATGCTGATTCGGCTCGCCAGGCGCTTTAGTTACGAGACGCGATGATGCCCAGTGAAGATGCAGAGGGGGCCCGCCCCCTCTGGACTCCCCCTACAAACTGATGAGTTCCTTCGGGAGAATGAAATGAGCAAACCCATTGTGCAGATCGAAGATGTTGGTCAAACCTTCGATACCAGAAACGGCAAGTTCGTCGCGCTGCGCGACATCAATCTCGATATCCGTGAAGGCGAGGTGGTCTCGCTGATCGGACACTCGGGCTGCGGCAAGTCCACCTTGCTTAACCTGATCGCCGGCCTGGCCCTGCCGACCTCGGGTGCGCTGATTTGTGATGGCCGCGAGATCGCCGGGCCCGGTCCCGAGCGGGCGGTGGTGTTCCAGAATCATTCCCTGCTGCCCTGGCTGAGTTGTTTCGACAACGTCTATCTCGCCGTCGAACGTGTCTTCGGCGAAAAGGAGGGCCGACCCAAGCTCAAGGCACGCACCGTCGAAGCGCTCAGGATGGTGCGCATGGATCACGCCATGGACAAGTTTCCGCACGAGGTCTCGGGCGGCATGAAGCAGCGCGTCGGCATCGCGCGTGCCTTTGCCATGGAGCCCAAGATACTGCTCATGGACGAGCCCTTCGGCGCACTCGATGCGCTGACGCGTGCCAGTCTGCAGGACGAACTGATGCGCGTCATGTCCGAGACCGGGGCCAGTGTGGTCATGGTGACGCATGATGTGGATGAGGCAGTGCTGTTATCCGACCGCATCGTCATGATGACCAACGGCCCCGCCGCGACCATCGGCCAGATCGTCGATGTCGATCTGCCCTGGCCGCGCGACCGGCTCGATCTGGTCGAGAAGCCAGAGTTTGCGAGGTATCGCGCCGCGGTCGTGGACTTTCTGCACCGCAAGCAACTCAAGAAGGCGGCCTGATCAGGGCAGCGGCTGCCAACCCGGATGCTCGAAATGGCGGCCGTACTGGTTCAGCACAGTCACTACCCGATGCGCGCCCGCGGCCGGCTTGCCCGGCGTCTTGCCGGTCATGATGTCGGCACCGGCCAGCATATCGGTAATGATCAGGTGCAGCATGGCATCGGCCTTGGGCGCGAGCTTGCATTCGGCGACGATGCCGGCGATCTCGGCCTCGGTCTTCTCGCCAAGCGCCTTGTAGCCGGCGGCCGGCAGGCTGCCCTTGTGTATCGCCGGCACCTGTTCGGCAAAGGCCGCGCGCAGATTCGCCATGCGCTGCCGCAGCGGCGCGTCGCTTGCCCACTTCTTGCCGTTGTCCAGCGTCAAGGCTTGTGGCGCACGGCCGTGGTCATGAGCATGAGCATGCTCATGGGATGGCGCGGCGGCGTGCAGCGGGGTGAGCGAGAACGCGCAGAACAGTAAGGAGAGGACGTGACGACGGGGAATCATGGCGAACTCCAGAAGTGGGTACGCACGAATTATCGGCCAAGCAGGGGCGGGTGGTGGTCCCGCAGGCGATAGGCTTGACCGGCATCAACATCCGCCGCTGCCCACGCTTCAGCTCAGCAGGTAGAGGTAGAGCAGCAGGGCGTTGAGGGTAAGCGAGGCGGCGGCCAACAGCTTCAGGCCGAGGTTAGGGTCGCGCTTGAGCAGGGGTGTCTTGCGCGGTACGCGCAAGGGGCGGTGCGCGCCGCGTTCGAGTGCGAGCATGAACTCTTCCGCGGTTTCGAAGCGCTCCTTGGGGTCGCGGGCGACAGCCTTGAGTAGCACGGCCTCCAGCCACTCGGGGATGTCCGGGCGATAGCGTGTGGGCGGGGCCGGGTCGCCGAATCTGGGCTTCTGGAAAGGCTCGATTTCCCCGTAAGGATATTTACGCGTCAGCAGCTCGTAAAGGGTGACGCCGCAAGCGTAAAGATCGCTGGCCACGCTGGCGCGATTGCCTTCCTCCTGGCTGGCAAACAGCTCCGGCGCCATATAGCTGGGCGTGCCCGGATTGTTGATCTCGCTGAAGTCTTGTCCGTCCGATGCGGCCACGCCAAGATCGAGCACGCGCAGGCGGCCGTCGCTGCCCAGGTGCAGATTGTCTGGTTTTATATCGCGATGCACGATATCGAGTCGGTGCAGTGCAGACACGCCCTTGAGCAGACGTATGCCCAGCTCCTCCGTTTCCGCGGGCGACCAGCGTCGGCCCTGCTTGAGCCAAGCACCCAGCGTTGCGCCTTCGTGCCAGGTCATCAGGTAGTAGAGCTGCGTATGCTGTGGCCATGGAATCACCTGCGGAAACGCTGCATCGGTGACGCGTCGAGTCAGCCATTCTTCGTGCGCCAGTGCGGCGATGTCGGCAGGGTCGGCGTTATCGCGCAGTGTTTTCAGCACGCACGATTGGCCGCTGGTCTCGACATGCACGCGGTAAAGCAGGGTGATGCGCGATGTGTGCAGAATCTCGTCGACGACCAGTCCATCAATCCGTTCGCCCACACGCAACAGTGGCGGCAGGGGCAGGGACTGCGCGCGTGCAATCGAATCGCGCAGCTTGGCGCTGGGTACGGCGTCCACACGCACCACCAGGGCCGTGCAGTTATCCTGGCTGCCGGTGTCCTCGGCCAGACTGGCCAGCCGCGTTGCCGCCACCTGTGGATCGGCATGGTCGCGCAGGAGATCGCAGATGCGCTTGTCACCGAGCTTGTTCCAGACCCCGTCCGAACACAGCATGAACACATCGCCGCTGTGCAGCTCGCCTTCACCGTAATCGACAGCCACGCTTGCATCGAGGCCGATGGCGCGCGATAGCACATTGTCGAGTTCGGGGTGGTCCCAGACATGGTCGTTGGTGAGCCGCGTCAGCTCGCCGTCGCGTAGCAGATAAAGGCGCGAGTCACCGACATGCGCATAGGTGTAGCGGCTGCCGCGCATGACGATGGCGGTCAGTGTGGTCGCCATGCCGACGTTCTGCTGTTGCTTCTGCGCTTGTGAATACAGCCAGCGATTGAGTGCCTGCAGCACCATATCCAGCGCCTTGGGGATGGCCCAGGTGTCCGGCGTGGCGTAGTAGTCGGAGAGCAGGCCGCGCACGGTGAATTCAGAAGCCTCGCGGCCCTTGGCATGGCCGCCCACACCGTCGGCGACGGCGGCGAGCAGTCCCTTGTTCTCCAGCTCCGCACCCTCGGGGGTGGTAAAGCCGTAATAGTCCTCGTTGCGCGGGCGCGGCCCGGTCAAAGAAGAGTAGCCGAGAGCGATGTCTAGGGGCATACGGAATGGAGGCGGGACAGTAGGGGGAAGAATAAACCCTGGCGGGGCATGGCGGGAGTCCCTGTCCGTCTCACATCCCCGGCCGGGTGATGTGCCGCGATTGCTCGCGGAGCGATCGGAACAAGGAGTCCCGCCATGCCCCGCCTGAAGGGCGGTGGCCGGTCGCCTAGATCTTGGCGCTGGTCAGATGCGGCGCACCCCAGGTGGTGCGCCAGCGCGTCTTGACCGAGCTCAGACCGATCAGGGCGACAAGCGCCAGCGCGGCAAACACCATGAAGCCCAGCATGTAGCTGCCGGTGGCCTGGCGTGAGTAGCCGAGCGAGGAGGCGAGATAGAAGCCGCCTACGCCGCCGGCCATGCCGACCAGGCCCGTCATCACGCCGATTTCCTTGCGGAAACGCTGCGGCACGAGTTGGAAGACGGCGCCGTTGCCCATGCCCAGAGCCAGCATGGCAGCGACGAAGACCAGCAGTGCCAGCCAGAAATTCGGCATGCCGACACCGACCAGCGCCAGCAGTGCCGCTGCCACCAGGTACACGACCGAGAGTGACTTGATGCCGCCGATGCGATCTGCCAGCGCACCACCGAAGGGGCGGATCAGCGAGCCGGCGAAGACGCAGGCCGCGGTGCAATAGCCGGCCGCCTTGGGGTCGAGTCCGTACTGGGTATTGAAGTAGATGGTCAACGAGGATGCCAGACCGACGAAGCCGCCGAAGGTGACCGAATAGAAGCCCATGAACCACCAGGCGTCCTTGTCCTTCAAAACCTGCAGGTATTCGGACATGCGCTTGGGCGGCGGGCACTCGGGTGCATCCTTGGCCACGATGAGGTAGAACACAAAGACGATGGCCAGCGGAATCAGGCACAGGCCGAATACATTGATCCAGCCGTAGGCCATGGCGAGGCTAGGGCCGATCAGTGCGGCGATGGCGGTACCGGAGTTGCCCATGCCGGCGATGCCCAACGCCTTGCCCTGATGCTCGGGCGGATACCAGCGCGACGCCAGCGGCAGGGCCACGGCGAAGGCCGCGCCGGCGACGCCGAGAAAGACGCCGAGCAACAGCGCTTGCGCATAGCTGTGAATGCCGAACCACCACGCTACAAACAGGGCGGCCATGACGATGAGCTGACCAATGGCGCCGGTCAGCTTGGGCTTGAGGTGATCGACCAGCATGCCCATGACGAAGCGCAGCAGCGCACCGGCGAGCACCGGGGTCGCCACCATGAAGCCTTTTTGTGCATGCGTGAGATTGAGGTCGGCGGCGATCTGCACGCCGAGCGGCCCGAGTATGACCCAGACCATGAAGGCCAGATCGAAATAGAGAAAGGCAGCGATCAGCGTGGGGGTGTGGCCGACTTCGAGAAACGATTGCTTGTTCATGGCGCATAGGTGTGAAGGAATATGCCCCACCGTTTAGCAACGCCTGTGCCATCACGGTGCGGGAGGCTGCCTGAATTTGGGGCAAGGCCTTGAAGAGGCTAGAGAATGGTGCATTCGTCGCGCCCGCAAAACGATCAATGGCCACATCGACGCCGCATGTATCGGCCCGAGTAATTGTGCATTCTGGGTGCAAGTTTTCCGTTTTCGCCCCAAGTTGGGGCGGTTTGTGTAACGGGACAAAAAACATCCCTGCTGGAAAAATCCCGACAAATGAAGGCGCTGGGAAAAGTTGCATCAATGGCACATGGATTGCTTTAGTCCCTGTGAACGCGCACCACACAAGCGCGGCACCGTATTGGACAGATGCAGCGAGGAACCCCTGATGGACAAATTAAAACTGGTGATGATAGGCAACGGCATGGCAGGCTGTCGCACGCTGGAAGAGCTGTTGAAGCATGCTCCCGATCTCTATGACATCACCGTCTTCGGCGCCGAGCCGCATCCCAATTACAACCGCATCATGCTTTCGCCGGTGCTGGCCGGCGAGATGGGGGTGCGCGACATCATCCTCAATCCGCTCGAGTGGTATGCAGAGAACAAGATCAATCTGCACCTCGGCAAGCGCATAGAAAAGATCGACCGCGTCAATCGCACCGTGATCGCCAGCGATGGAACCACCGCTCAGTACGATCGCCTGTTGCTGGCCACCGGCTCCTCGCCCTTCATTCTTCCGGTGCCCGGCAAGGACTTGCCCGGCGTCATCGGCTACCGTGACATTGCCGACACTGACATGATGATCGAGGCGGCGCGCCTGCATAAGCATGCGGTCGTCATCGGCGCCGGCCTGCTCGGCCTGGAGGCGGCCAACGGTCTGCTGCTGCGCGGCATGGATGTGACCGTGGTGCATATCGCCGACTGGATCATGGAGCGCCAGCTCGACAAGGCTTCCGCCGACATGCTGATGCAGTCGCTGGAACAGAAGGGCATCAAGTTCCGGCTGGGTGCGCAAACCACGGAGCTGGTACAGGGCGAGAGCGGTCGCGTCTGCGCGCTGCGCCTCAAGGATGGCGAAACGATACCGGCCGACATCGTGGTCATGGCCGCCGGCATCCGCCCCAACGCCGAGCTGGCCAAGGCCGCCGGCATCCACAGCAATCGCGGCGTGGTGGTGAACGACACCATGCAGACCTACGATCCGCGCGTCTACGCCATCGGCGAATGCGCCGAGCACCGTGGCGTGGCCTATGGTCTGGTGGCGCCGCTGTTCGAGCAGGCCAAGGTCTGCGCCAACCATCTCGCCATGCACGGCATTGGCCGCTATCAGGGTTCGGTGACTTCGACCAAGCTCAAGGTCACCGGCATCGATGTGTTCTCTGCCGGCGAGTTCATGGGGGGCGACGGCGCCGACGAGATCGTGCTGCACGATCCCTCCGGCGGCGTATACAAGAAACTGGTGCTCAAGGACGACAAGCTGATCGGCGCCGTCATGTACGGCGACACCAGTGACGGCGGCTGGTACTTCCAGCTGCTCAAGGACAAGCAGAGCATAGGCGAGATGCGCGATTCCCTGATGTTCGGCGAGATGGCTCATGCCAGCCGCGTTGGCGATGTTGGCCACCAGGGCCAGAACAAGGCCGCCATGATGGCCGATACGGCCGAGGTCTGCGGTTGCAACGGCGTGTGCAAGGGCACCATCGTTAAGGCGATCAAGGAGCAGGGCCTGTTCTCGCTCGATGAGGTGAAGAAGCACACCAAGGCCGCCAGCTCGTGCGGGTCCTGTACTGGTCTTGTCGAGCAGATCCTCGCCTCGACGCTGGGCGGCGCCTATCAGCATGCCAACCCGAGCGACAAGCCGGTCTGCGGCTGCACCGATCACAACCACGGTGCAGTACGCAAGGCGATTGTCGACAAGCATCTGCTGAGCGTGCCGGCGGTGATGCAGGAACTGAACTGGAAGACGCCGAACGGCTGCGCCACTTGTCGTCCCGCGCTCAACTACTACCTGATTTCCTCCTGGCCGCATGAGGCCAAGGACGATCCGCAGTCGCGTTACATCAACGAGCGCCATCACGCCAATATCCAGAAAGACGGCACCTATTCGGTGGTGCCGCGCATGCTCGGCGGCCTCACCACGCCGGACGAACTGCGCGCCATCGCCGACGTCGCCGACAAGTACAAAGTCCCGACCGTCAAGGTCACCGGCGGCCAGCGCATCGACCTGCTCGGTGTGAAGAAGGAAGATCTGCCCAAAATGTGGGACGACCTGTCCAAGGCCGGCATGGTCTCCGGCCACGCCTACGGCAAGAGCATACGCACGGTGAAGACCTGCGTCGGTGCCGAGCATTGCCGCTTCGGTACGCAGAAGTCCATGACCATGGGCGTCAAGCTCGAGACCATGCTGTTCGGCATGTACTCGCCGCACAAGGTCAAGCTGGCCGTGTCGGGCTGCCCGCGCAATTGCGCCGAGGCCGGCATCAAGGACGTCGGCGTGATCGGCGTCGATTCCGGCTACGAGATCTATGTCGCCGGCAATGGCGGTATCAAGACCGAGGTGGCCGAATTCCTGGTCAAGGTCTCATCCGACGAGGAGGTGATGGAGTATTCCGCCGCCTTCCTGCAGCTCTACCGGGAGGAAGGCTATTACCTCGAACGCACCTGTCATTACGTCGCGCGCGTCGGCCTCGATTACGTCAAGAAGATCATCCTTGAGGACACCGAGCGGCGCAAGGAGCTCTATGAACGCATGCTCTTTTCGCTGCAGGGTTTCGAGGATCCGTGGCTGCAGGCGGTCAAGGATCCGGAGATCCGCAAGCGTTACGAAATTCTCGCCGTCTAAGCCACCGGATAAGGAAAAGAGAGCTCTCCATGAGTAACTGGAAAACCGTTTGTGAACTCATTGAAATTCCCGTCCTGGGCAGCCGCATCGTGCGCTCCGAGACGGAGGGCGACATCGCCGTCTTCCGCAATGCCGAGGATGAAGTCTTCGCTGTGCACGACAAGTGCCCGCACAAGGGTGGTCCTTTGTCGCAGGGCATCGTGCACGGCAAGTCCGTTACCTGCCCCTTGCATAGCTGGAAGATAGGCCTCGACAGCGGCGAGGCGCAAGCACCCGACGTCGGCTGCACCAAACGCTACGACTGCAAGGTCGAGAACGGCATGGTGCTGCTCAACGTCTGAGTGGCGCCGCTACTCAGGCGCGCTGGCCGGCACGCATCTGCGGGTCTGCCTTCATTCCCCCGGCCAGCAGACCGAACAGCAGGACGCCCAGCAAGCCGCTGCCTGCGGCCAGCACGCCATCAAGCAGCGCAGGCGTGCTGAAGCGGAGCAGGGCGCGCAGATCCGGCAGTGCAATGCCCACGGCGATCAGCAGCACGGCGGCGCCGGGAATCAACCAGAAGCTGCGCGGCAGGGTGCGCAGGGCGGCACGGCTGGTCTGACCCGAGGTCAGGACGATGAGCGCCAGATTCCCCGCCATCAGGCTGATGATGGCCAGGGTGCGGGCCATTTCCTCGGGATGGCCGGTATTCAGGCTCAGTGCATAGACGGCCAGCGTCGGCAAGAGCGCGCCAAGGCCGAAGACGGCGCCGCGCAGCAGCAGGCGCGGGCGGATCAGCGCATCGGCAGTATGGCGCGGCGGGCGGCGCATCAGATCCCGATCCGGCGGAATCGCCTCGAAGGCGATCGAGCACATCGGGTCGATCAACATTTGCAGCAGAGCCACATGCACCGGCAGCAGCAGCGGCGGCAGCCCCATCAGCAAGGGCAGCAGCGCCAGCCCGGCAATCGGGACGTGGATGGCGGTGATGTAGAGCATGACTTTGCGCAGATTGTCGAAAATGCGGCGACCCATGTGGATGCCGCCGACAATGCGATTGAAGTTTTCGTCGAGCAGCACCATCGAGGCAGCGGCGCGCGCCACATCGGTGCCGCGCACGCCCATGGCGATGCCGATGTGCGCGGCTTTCAGTGCAGGCGCGTCATTCACACCGTCGCCGGTCATTGCCACAACCTCGCCCATCTCCTTCAGGGTTTGCACCAGGCGCAGCTTTTGTGCCGGCATGATGCGGGCGAACACGCGCACGCTAGCGAGCGCCTTGATGAGACTGGCTTGATCCATGGCCTCCAGTTCGCGGCCACTCAGCACGCCGCCGTCGGTGGCGATGCCGGCCTCTTGGGCTATTGCCAGGGCCGTGGCGGGGTAGTCGCCGGTAATCATGGCCACCTTGATCCCGGCCGCGTGCGCCAGGGCAACCGCATCGACCACATGCTCGCGCAGCGGGTCGGCCAGACCGATCAGGCCTTCGAATACAAAGACGTAATCGTGCTGCTCGTCCGGCGGTTCGTCGTGCAACTGGCTGCTGCTGGCGACGGCAATTACGCGCAGGCCGCGCGCGGCAAGTATCTGTACTTCCGCCATCAGGCTGGCGGTGCGGCTGGCGTCGAAGTGGCACAGGTCGGCAATTGCCTCCGGCGCCCCCTTGGCGGCGACGGCGAAGCTGCCGTCCTCCGTGATCCAGGCGCGCGACATGGCGAGCAGCTGCGGTGTCAGTTCAAATTCGCGCTCCAGGGTCCAACTGGGATGCAGGTGTTCGGTCGCGGCCAGTGTCTGCTCGCCGAGCTCGATTACGGCCCTGTCCATGGGATCCACACCCGTGCGCCGCGAGGCGAGCATGGCGTATTCGAGCACGCGATGCAGCTCCTCCGGCAAGGCCCGACAGTCGCGCGCGATGTCGCTCGGCCTGCCACCGGCATGCAGGACGCTGACGCGCATGCGGTTTTCGGTCAGCGTGCCGGTCTTGTCCACGCACAGGATGGAGGCGGCGCCCAGGGTTTCGATGACGGCCGGCCGGCGCACCAGCACCTTGACCTGCGCCAGGCGCCAAGTCCCCAGCGCGAGGAAGACCGTCAGCGCCACCGGAAACTCTTCCGGCAGCAGGGACATGGCGAAGGCAATCGCCGACAGCGTGCCCTGCAGCCATTCGCCGCGCATCAGACCGTACCAGAGCATTAGGCAGAGGCTGATGAAAAGTGCCGCCAGCGACAACAGCTTGACCAGCTTGCGCATGGCGATCTGCAGCAAGGTGTCTTCCTGCGCGATGTCCGCCAGCGATGCGCCGATCTGGCCGATCTGACTGCCGCGGCCGGTGGCAATGACTTCGACCAGGCCGTGCCCGCTTACGGCCAGGGTGCCGGCGAATACATGCGGCTGATCGTCGCCACCCGGCTGGCCCGCGGCGGTGGTGGCCGCCGCGGTGAACTGCTTGCTCACCGGCACGCTTTCGCCAGTGAGTATGGATTCATCCACCGTCAGCTCGGAGCTCCGTCGCAGGATGCCGTCGGCGGCGATGCGCTCGCCCTCGGCGACCAGCAGCGCGTCGCCGGGCACTACTGCGGTGGCGTCGA
>DATMSM010000107.1:0-15073 GCA_035565355.1 Rhodocyclaceae bacterium | reverse complement strand
GGCGCCGATGGCGTGCATGTCGGTCGCGAGGATGGCGGGGCCGCCCGCGCCCGCGCCATCGTCGGCCCGGACAAGATCATCGGTGTGTCCTGCTATGACGACTTGTCCATCGCCGAACGTGCGGTGGGCGAGGGCGCCGACTACATCGCCTTCGGCGCGATGTTCGCGTCCAGCGTGAAGCCGGAAGCGGTGACCGCTTCGCTCGGCCTTTTGACCGAGGCCAAGGCGCGTTTTGGTGTGCCGGTGTGCGCCATCGGCGGTATCAAGACGAGCAATGTTCAGACCCTGATCGATGCCGGCGCCGATATGGCTGCCGTGATCACCGATCTTTTCGATGCGCCGGATATTGCTGCACAGGCGCGGGCCTACCAGGAACTGTTCAAGGTCGTCGCATGAGTAAAAACGAGGATTTGTTCAAACGCGCCCAGGCGCACATTCCTGGCGGTGTGAATTCGCCGGTGCGTGCTTTCGGCTCTGTCGGCGGCACGCCGCGCTTCTTCACACGCGGTGAGGGCGCCTATGCCTGGGATGCCGATGGCAAACGCTATATCGACTATGTCGGTAGCTGGGGCCCGCTGATACTGGGTCATGCCGATCCGGACGTGGTCAAGGCGGTACAGGATGCGGCTGCCCAAGGGCTGTCTTTCGGCGCACCGACCGAGCGTGAGATCGACCTGGCCGACCTGCTGGTCAAGCTGGTGCCGAGCATGGATATGGTGCGCCTGGTGTCCTCGGGCACCGAAGCCACCATGAGCGCGATACGTCTGGCACGCGGCCACACCGGCCGCGACCTCATCATCAAGTTCGAGGGCTGTTATCACGGCCATGCCGACAGTCTGCTGGTCAAGGCCGGCTCGGGCATGCTGACTTTTGGCAATCCCTCCTCGGCTGGGGTGCCGGCCGACCTGGCGCAGCATACGCTGGTACTCGCCTACAACGACGCGCAAGCTTTGCGCGAGGCCTTCGCCACCCACGGCGACAAGATTGCCTGCGTCATTGTCGAGCCGGTCGCCGGCAATATGAACCTGATTGCACCCACGGCCGATTTCCTGGCGGCTATGCGGGCACTGTGCACGCAGCACGGCGCCGTGCTCATCTTCGACGAGGTGATGACGGGTTTCCGCGTCGGCTTGCAAAGCGCACAGGGCTTGTTCGGCATCACCCCCGACCTGTCCACCTTCGGCAAGATCGTCGGCGGCGGTATGCCGCTCGGCGCCTTTGGCGGTCGGCGCGAGATCATGGAGAAAATTGCGCCGCTGGGTCCGGTGTATCAGGCCGGTACGCTGTCCGGCAATCCGCTTTCCGTGGCCGCCGGACTCGTGACGCTGGCGAAGATCCAGGCACCGGGCTTCTACGACGCTTTGGGCGCCAAGGTACGCGCTCTGTGCGAAGGGCTGACGAATGCGGCGCGCAAACACGGTGTTGCCTTCTCGGCCCAATCGGTGGGCGGCATGTTCGGCATCTACTTTTCCGCCGAACCGCCGGCCAGCTACGCCGAAGTCATGCGCTGCAGCAAGGAAAACTTCAACCATTTTTTCCATGCCATGCTGGACAAGGGCGTCTACCTCGCCCCGTCTGCTTTCGAGGCCGGCTTTGTCTCCATCGTGCATAGCGATGCTGACATAGCGGCGACGTTGGCGGCGGCGGATGCGGTATTTGCCGGCATGAAGTAAGCGGCTGCTACGAAGCGAAAACCACGCAGCCTTGGCGCAGGGCCGCCCCAAGCCAAGGCGGGATGCGCCGGAGGTGCAAACCACCAAGCCGTACTGCGAAGAGCCCCCTAATTGGGGAGCGGGCAAAGCCCGCGAACTGCAGCCACCCCTTCCTTCGGGGAAGGGGCTGGGGGATGGGCTTAACGGAGCCAGCCTTTTTTGCGGAAGAACCAGAACGGTAGCCCGACCGAAACCACCATCAGCCCAATGGCGAAGGGGTAGCCGTATTCCCACTCCAACTCAGGCATGAAGCGGAAGTTCATGCCATAGATGCTGGCAATCAGCGTCGGCGGCAGCAGGGCGACCGAGGCCACCGAGAAGATCTTCACCACCTTGTTCTGGTTGATGTTGATGAAGCCGACGGTGGCATCCATCAGAAAGTTGATCTTGTTGAAGATGAAGGCGGTGTGGCCGTCGATGGACTCAATGTCGCGCAGGATCTGGCGCGCATCCTCGTGCTGGTCGGGCGCGAGGATGCGGCCACGCATCAGGAAGGACAGCGCGCGGCGCGTGTCCAGCACATTGCGGCGAATCCGGCCGTTCAAGTCTTCTTCGCGCGCGATGTCGGCGAGGATGGTGGCGGCCTCTTCGTCGCTGACGTTGGGTGAGAGCACCTTCTTGCCGACTTCTTCGAGTTCGGCATAGACGTCTTCCAGCGCATCGGCGGAGTATTCGACGTCGGCCCCGTAGAGGTCGAGCAGCACGTCGCGGCCTTCCGACACATAGCCGGGCTGAATACGCGCACGCAGACGTTGCAGACGGAACACCGGCAGCTCTTCGCCGCGCACAGAAAACAGGATGTTCTGGTGAATAACGAAGGCGACCGGCACGTTGCGCGACTCGTCTTCCTTGTCGAGCAGGAAGTCGGAGTGCAGATGCACCTCGCCGTTTTCCTCGATATAGAAACGCGCGGACTCTTCAAGGTCGGTGAGATTGTCCGTATCCGGCAGCACCAGGCCGAATATCTGCTCCACCCACTCGCGTTCGAGTTCGCTGGGGGCAATCAGGTCCACCCAGATGGGCTTGGTGGCGGCCAGGTCGCCATGGTTTTCCACGGGGATCTGCCGCAGGCGGCCATTATTCAGTTCGAAGGCGTTGAGCATGATGGGGCGACGCTGGTAAGGAGGCGGGCTGCCGGCGAGGGTTTCGCGCACGGCGTCCGAAAGTTCATTCAGGACTTCCTCGCCGCGTTCGGGACCGATCAACTCCCACAGCAGCAGGCCGTCGTCCTGCGGCAACGCTTCGAGAATGCGGGCAATGCGCGCCGGGGTCATGAGTCCCAGACGCTGCTTCAACTCGTTCAGGTGCTGCTTGTGGACCAGGCCCTCAACCAGCTCGTGGCGCGGCATGTCCTGGCGGTGCACCAGGTTTTCCACCCGCCTTTGCCGGGCGAGCAGCTCCTGCACCTCGCGCAGATCAAGCTGCAGCGCGGCGCTGTCGTCCTCGGCAGGGTTGACGGGGGTATCGCTCATGGCTTTCCTAGTCTCCGCGGGCGCCATTGTAGGGGATGATGCCCGCTTCCCCCAGATTTGTTTTCAGGACGACGGACAAGTTCCTTTCCCCTTCCATTCGGGCTGGATGATGGGCTATCCGTCAGCGCCGCGGCGTGAGCAGATTAGCCATTGCCCGCAGCATGATCTGCAGATCCAGACGCAGCGACCAGTGACGCAGATATTCCAGATCGTGACTGACGCGCGCCTTCATGTGATCGAGCGACTTCTCGCCGCCACGCACGCCGTTGATCTGTGCCCAGCCGGTGATGCCGCAGCGTACCTGGTGACGGACCAGATGGCCCTTGACGATGCGGCGGTAGATTTCATTATGGGCCTTGGCGTGCGGCCGCGGTCCAACCAGGCTGAGACGCCCCTGAATCACATTGACGAGGCGCGGCAGCTTTTCCAACTGCGTGCGGCGCAGGATGCGGCCCAGGCCATTATTGGGGGGAGCTTTGTCGCCCAGCTCGGTCTCCTGAGGCCCCGGCTCGGTGGCGCGCAGTGCGTAAAGGTCGATTTGACGGCCATCCAGACCAAAGCGGTGCTGGACCACAAAAGCCGGCCCGCGTGAAACCAGCTTGACGGCGAGGCCCAGTACGGCGAGCAGCGGCAGCACCAATAGCAACAGCAGCGAGGCCAGCACAATGTCAATAAGGCGCTTGCCCACGCCCGCCAGGCTGGCGAAGGGCGACTCGAGCATGGCCACTACCGGCGCGTCGCCGACCACATCGCACCAGCCGCGCAGCAGGTCCGCAACCAGCACGTCGGGTACGTAATAGACCTGGGCATCGGTTTGGCGCAGGTTTTCCAGCATGGTGCCGATGCGTGACTGGACCGACAGCGGCAGCGTGATGTAGACGACATTGGCATTACCGGCGGCGATATAAGCAGGCAGGTCGGAGAGGGGGCCGAGTATGGGCAACTCCTGACCGACGCGTTCGCCGTGTCGATCGTCGAAGAAGCCCATGACCCGCGTGGCGCCGTAAGGGTTGTTGAGCAGTTGTTCGCCCAGGCGCGAACCGGTGTCGCCGGCACCGGCAATCACGGCCACGCGGCTGCTACCGTCAAGGTCGATGAGCATGGGCGCCAGGCAGCGCAATAGCGCATGCAGGCCGAGCTGCATCAAGGGCGCCAGCCACAGCCAGTCGCGCAGGACCACGGATTCGAGGATGGGCGGCGTGCCAGCCAGCTGGGCCAGCAGCAGGCTGCCGCCGATCAGTACCGGTGCCAGCACCACCCAGCCGGACAGGATGCTGCGCACCACCGCCATGAAGGGGATGCGCAGATAGGCGGGGGCCGGAAAGGTGAGCACCAGCAGCAGGGCCGACAGCCACCACCAATGCGCCTCGGCCTGGAGGTCCGCATGCAGGACCAGCAGCCACAGGGTGCCGATGATGGCGACCGGGTCAAGCAGGGCTTCGGCCGAGGACAGCGGGTGGCGCCAGGACAGCGACATGCCGAGCATGCGGCGCAGCACGGCGGTGCGGTAGGCCGGCAGGTTGGAGAGCGAGGTGTCGGGGGCAGCGTTCATCGCAGCGATGATACAGGGAGCTTATTGCGGCACGGTGGCGTAATGCATGCGGCCGAGAATCAGCTGGGTGCGGCCGTTCAGATAGCCCGAATACGGATTGCGCTCGAAGCGGCGCGGCGCGGGCAGCATCACGGCCAGGCGTGCGGCCTGCTCGGGACCAAGGCGGGTCGCGCTGGTGCCGAAATAGCGGCGCGAGGCGGCTTCAGCGCCGAAGACGCCATCGCCCCACTCGACTACATTGAGATAGACCTCAAGAATGCGACGCTTGTCCCACAGTGTTTCCAGCATGAGCGTGATGACAGCCTCCTGCGCTTTGCGCCACGGGGTCTTGCTGGCCGAGAGGAACAGGTTCTTGGCCAGTTGCTGTGAAATGGTCGAACCGCCGGCGACAATGCGCCCCTTTCGCTCGTTTTTTTCCATGGCCTTCTGGATGCCGACCCAGTCGAAGCCCTCGTGGTCGATGAACTTGTCGTCCTCGGCCGCGACCACGGCGCGCTTGAGGTGCACGGAAATACGCTCGTAGGGCTGCCACTGATGCTTGAGTTCGTACTTGGGATTCTTCTCGCGCAATTGTTCGAGACGGACCTCCATGAAGCTGGTCATGCCGGGATTAACGAAGCGCCACCAGGCAACCCAGCCCAAATACCAGAGCTGCAGCAAGAAAATGCCCAGCACCAGCAGCAACAGGCCGCGCCGGAGCCAGCGCCCGACTCGTTTCAGCATGCTTTAGCCCGCCCGCAGTGCCTGCATGACCGGCGCGGTTTCCGGCCGCACGCCGCGCCAGATGCAGAAGGATTCGGCGGCTTGTTCGACCAGCATGCCGAGGCCGTCCGCGACTTGTGCGCCGGCGGCGACGGCTTGCTGCATAAACGGCGTTTCACGACCGTAGACCATGTCGTAGGCGAGGGCGCCCTCGGCAAAAAGGCCGGCGGGCAGGTCCAATGGGCTATCCGAGAGGCCGGCCGAGGTGGCATTGATGAGGATGTCGAACTGCTGCCCGGCAAGGTTGCTGAAGCTGCCGCCATCCAGGCGTCCAGGCAAGGCGTCCGGCAGGGCATTGAATTCGTTGACGAGAGCGGCGGCCTTGGCCGGTGTGCGGTTGGCGATATAGAGCCGGGCCGGTGCTTCGAGCAGCAAGGGCAGGATGACGCCGCGTGCGGCGCCGCCCGCGCCGAGCAGCAATACCCGTTTCTCATGCAGGCTGCGGCACAGATTGGCGGTAATGTCGCGTACCAGTCCGGCACCGTCGGTGTTGTCGCCGAAGATGGTGCCGCTGGCATCGAAGCGCAGGGTGTTCACTGCACCCGCCGCCGCCGCGCGCGCGCTCAACTGGGTGCAGAGGCGGAAGGCCTCCTCCTTGAAGGGCACGGTGACATTGGCGCCACGTCCGCCGGCTGCGATGAATTCGCGCACTGCCGTTACAAAGCCATCCAGTGGTGCCAGCAGGGTGGTGTAGTGCATCGCCTGCGCAGTCTGGGTCGCAAACAGGGCATGGATGCGCGGTGACTTGCTGTGAGCAACGGGGTTGCCGATCACCACATAACGGTCAGTGTCGCGATCACTCATCATTTCGTCTGCAGGCGGTCGGAGTTGGTGAAGTTCCAGGTGCGCGTGATGACCAGTTCATCGTACTCGCGGCGTATGGATTCGGGAAAGACGGCATAGGGCGCGGCCATGCGCACAATACGCTGGGCCGCCTCGTCCAGCGCCTGGTGGCCGGAGGAGCGGATCAGTTCGACATTGCTGAGGCTGCCATCGCTGCGCAAGGTCAGGGTCAGGACGAGATTGCCGTAGAGGCGTCCGCGCGCCGCTTCCGGGTAGTTGAGATTGCCGATGCGCTCGACCTTCTGGCGCCAGTCCTCGATGTACTGCGCATAACGCAGCTCCTCGGTGCGCGCGCCGATGAATTTCTTGCGCGGCATCTTGTTGTAGGCGTCCATCTGTTGCGAGATCTGCGCTTCGAGGCGGGCGATGGCCATGGCGCTGCTGGCCAGATCCGCGCCGCTGAGCGGCTGTGGCGTTTGCGGCTGCGGGTCACGCGTGGTGCGCTCGTTGCTGACGACCTTCTTGCTCTTCGCCTGCGTCATCAGCTGGCGTTGCATGCTTTCGAGCTCGGCGACGCGGCGTTGCGCGTTGACCAGGCTGTCGCCTTCCCGGGTGTTGTGCGAGGGCGGCAGCGGCGTGCTGGCGATGCGGTTCTGCTCGGTATTGCCGCCGCCGTCGAGATTGGCTTGGGCCAGCGCCTGCGCGTCGGTCGGCTTGCGCGCGCTCTTGCTGTTGACCAGGATGACGTCAAGTGCGCGTGCGCTGGCCTTGCCGAGCGCATCCGGCAGGGTGAAGTGCACGCTGAGGATCGCAGCATGAAGGGCAAGGGAGACGCCGATGCCGAGCGTCAGGCCCGACATGGATGGGAAAGCAGCTTTCAGCATGCCCCGATTTTACTCTGCGTCGCTTGTCGTCCCCAAAGCGCTAGCAGAGGCCTCATTGCCTGCCAATTCGGCGTCAGCGCCGGGCGGCGGCGCGCCCTCGGTAACCTCCTCAGCGCCGATGCGGGCGGCGTCTTCCGCAAGCTCGTCGTCATCGGACGCGTCGATCTCGCCGTGCCCGGCCAGGGTGGCCCGATAGTTGGCGTGGATATCGGCGTCGAGCAGGTCGATGCGCCCGATTTCCAGGGTCACGCGGGCACCGCGATCCAGTGCCGGCAGCGAGTTCACGCGCAGGACCAGCGGCACCTCTTCAAGGCGCACAAGATTTTCGCGCAGCACCGTGGCGTTGGTGCTTTCAGTGGCATGCTGCAGCAGCCAGCGCAGGCACCAATAGCGCTCCATGCCGCGCTGGAATTCGGCGTATCCGGCGTAGGTCAGTTCGAAATCGCGCAGGGCGGCCAGGAACTCGGTGTCCTTGGCTGTATAGCGCGGCGCCTCGCCGCGCACCCAGGCAATCAGCTGCCACTGGTTAATGAGGTCAACGTAGCGGCGCAATGGCGAGCTGGCCCAGGCATAGCAATCGACCCCCAGCCCCTCGTGCGGTGCGGCGACCGTGGTCATGCGAACCTTGCCTGAGGCCTGGGCTCGATAGAGGGCGGCGATGCCGGCATCGCGCAGGGCGGCGCCCCAGCCGGCGTTGGCAACGATCATCATCTCGGCGACCAGCATGTCGAGCGGACTGCCGCGTGGCCGTTCGTCGAGGCTGAGCCAGCCCTGGGTGTTCTCAAAGCCTGGATCGACGCCGTCGCGTTCCCAGTCTATGCGGTAGTTGAAGTCCTTCTGCGTGCGATTGGCCGAAGGCTTGCCGCGGCCGGCCTCAAGCACGGTGGCCAGTTGCCACAGCAGATAGAGCTCGTCACGATAGGGAAAGTCGGGTAGCCCGCTCTTGTCGCCGGCCGCCAGTGTCGCATCGTTGAACACCGGCTCGATATCGTGATGGCGCAGGTTGGCCGCGATGCGGATGCGCTCAAGTCGCGATTCTTGCCCGCGGATGCGCAGATCGGGCGCAACGTCGAGATAGAGCGACAAGGTCGGGCAAACGCGTCCCTCGGCCAGGGTGAAGGCATCGACCACCGCTTCCGGCAACATGGTGATCTTGTGGCCGGGCATGTAGACGGTGGACAGACGCGTGCGCGCAATGGCGCCGAGTGCGTTTTCCGGCGTCACCGAGAGGCCGGGCGCGGCGATATGGATGCCGATACGCCAGCCGCCGCCTTCGCTCTGAGGACGCGGCGTGACCGAAAGCGCATCATCGATTTCGGTGGTCGAGGCGTCGTCGATGCTGAAGGCCTGTGCTTCGGCCAGAGGCAGATCGGCAAAGTCGCCGAGCGCGAAATCATGCGTCGGGAAGTCCGTACCCTTGGGAAAGTATTCGAACAGGAAGCGCCCGAGATGATAGTCGTGGCTGCTGGCAAAGGCGCGACAGTGCGCGAGCAGCTTCGGTACCGACAGATGCGCTTCGGCACAGGCGGCTTCCAGCGCCTTGGTTTCAAGGCGGTTGCGGTCCGGTTTGTAGAGCAACTGCTGCAGCAGGGGCGGGAACTCGGGTGGTAGCGTGCCGGCGATCAGCTCGAGGCTCATGCGTTCGACCTGCTCGGCTTGCAGGCGCTTCTTCTCTAGACCGGCCAGCGCCGCCTGCAGGATTTCCGGCGGTGCCTTGCGGTAGCGGCCCTTGCCCTTGCGGTGGAAATACATGGGCGCCGAATGCAGACGCATCAGCACGCTGGCGGCATCGACCGGGCCGGGCTTGTCGCCCTGGTATTCGGCGGCCAACTCCTCGAACGCAAATTCGCCGTCGCCGCAGACCTCCCACAGGAAGGCAACGTCGATTTCCTCCGCCGCCTGCTCGGCACGCTGCATCAGTTCGGCCGGGTTGGGCGAAGCGAAGCGCAGCAGTACATTGCCGCTCTTGACCTTGCTGCGCTTGCCGGTGGGCAGTTCGATCTGCAGCGAGGTGTTGTTGTCGGCGAGGATGCTGCCGGCCTTGAAAGCGCCGTCCTCTTCAAACAGGACATTCATGGGGAGATGCTGCGGATTTGCGGATCGGAATTATACCGCTGCGCCCCGGCGTTGCCGCCCTTAGCCCAGGCGGGCGAAATCAATCACGGCGTCCAGGTAGTCGTGCCACAGCGAGAAAGTGTGGTTGCCGCCGGGCAAGATCGTTTGCTTAGAGCGGGCATATTTTTCTGCCGCCTGGCGATAATCGAGTATCTCGTCGCCTTCCTCCGCGAGCAGCCAGTAGGCATCTTCGCGCTTGGGCTTGGGTACTTCGAAGGCGCGCATCTCGGCGATATGCGTTGGCGTGAAGTCGAACGCCTCGCCGGTATAGAGATTCTTCTGCGGCCCCAGATAGCGTTCCAATGAGATGTGAGCCAGCACGGCTGGATTGACGAGCACCGCGCCGCGTACGAGATCGGGGTGCTGTTCGCATAACCAGGTGGCGTAGTAGCCGCCGAGCGAGGAGCCGACGACTGTGGTGCCCGGTACCAGTAGCGATTCAGCCAGTGCGATGGCGGCCTTGGGGGAGACCGGGAGCTGCGGGCATATGAACTTGTCGCCCAGCCCGCGTTGCCGCATGCGTGCGTGCAGATCCTGCGCCTTGCGCGAGGCGGGGCCAGACAGGAAACCGTGCAGATAAAGCAGGTGCCCCATCAGTGCGCGGTCCAGTCGACGATGCCCCAGTACCAGGTCGCCAGCACGACGAAGCCGAAGGCGATGCGATACCAGGCAAAGGGCGTGAAGTCGTGGTTGCTGATGAAGCGCAGCAGCCAGCGTACGCACAGAAAGGCGGAGATGAAGGAGGAGACCAGGCCGACCACCCACATGCCGAGGTCGTCCATGCTCAACAGCTCGCGTTCCTTGTAGAGCTGATAGAAGGTGGCGAGGCCTAGCGTGGGAATGGCGAGGAAGAAGGAGAACTCGGTCGCGGCCTTGCGCGAGAGGCCGAACAGCAAGCCGCCGATGATGGTGGAGCCGGAGCGCGATGTCCCCGGTATGAGCGCGACAGCTTGCGCAAAGCCGAGCTTGACCGCATCCAGCAGGCTCAGATCCTCGATGTTTTCCACGCGAACGACGTGCTCGCGCTTTTCTGCCCAGAGGATGATGAGGCCACCGATGATGAAGGCGAGCGCAACCGGGACAGGTGCGAATAGATTGGCCTTGATGGCACTGCCGAAAATCAGGCCGAGGATGGCCAGCGGCAAAAAGGCGACCGCAAGGTTGAGGGCAAACTTCTGCGCGCTGGCGTCATTGAAAATACCGCGGCAGAGTTTCGAAATGCGCTGGCGATATTCCCACACGACTGCGAGAATGGCACCGAACTGAATGACGATTTCAAACAGTTTGCCGCGGTCATCGTTAAAATCAAGAAGATCGCCGGCAAGAATGAGATGGCCAGTGCTGGAAATCGGAAGAAATTCGGTGAGTCCCTCGACGACGCCGAGGATAAAGGCTTGCAGCAGGGGGTAATAGTCCATGTGTACTAATAAAAAACAAGGCCGTGAAATCGGCTTCTGCAGTTTAGCATGCTGAAAAAAATCGCCATCGCGGATCTGCGTGTCGGCATGTATATCCACGAATTCTGCGGCGGCTGGATGGACCATCCCTTCTGGCGCAGCAAGTTCGCCGTCAAGGATGCGCAGGATCTGGCCAAGGTGCGTGATAGTGGCGTGACCGAGCTGTGGATAGACACAGACAAGGGACGCGATGTTCCCGGAGAGGTCCGAACGGCCTCTGAAACGAGCGTGGCGAGCGAAGTGGACCAGATGCTTGTCGCCGCACAATCGCTCATGCAGCCGCTGGTTCAGCAGGTCGAGTTTGATCAGGAGGTCAAGCGCGCCGCCAAAATATGCAACAAGGCCAAGGGTGCGGTCGTGTCCATGTTTCAGGAAGTGCGCATGGGCAAGGCCATTGACGCTGATGCTGCGGGCGCGTTGGTCGACGAGATTTCATCCTCGGTGCGGCGCAACCCGGGAGCGCTCATCAGTCTGGCCCGCCTGAAGACGGCCGACGATTACACCTATATGCACTCGGTGGCCGTATGCGCGCTGATGGTGTCACTCGCGCGCCAGCTCGGGCAGGACGAAACCGCGACACGCGAACTCGGCCTGGCCGGCCTGCTGCATGACCTGGGCAAGGCCGTGATGCCGCCGGATGTCCTCAACAAGCCGGGCAAGCTGACGGACGAGGAGTTCGCCATCATGCGCGGCCATCCGGGCGAGGGCCATCGTCTGCTTGTGGAAGGCGATGCCGTTGGCGCTATTGTGCTGGACGTATGCCGCCACCATCATGAGAAAGTCGACGGTAGCGGCTACCCTGATCACCTAAGCGGTGACCAGATCAGTCTGCATGCCAAGATGGGGGCGGTCTGCGATGTCTATGATGCGATTACTTCGAACCGCCCCTACAAGGCGGGTTGGGATCCGGCCGAGTCTATCCGCAAGATGACCGAATGGAGCAAGGGACATTTCGACGAGCAGGTGTTCCAGGCTTTTGTGCGCAGCATCGGCATCTATCCGGCCGGCTCGCTGGTGCGCCTGGAGTCGGGGCGCTTGGGCGTGGTTGTCGAGCAGTCGCAGAAGTCCTTGCTGCAGCCCGTGGTCAAAGTCTTCTTTTCGAGCAAGGCGCAGACATACATCAAGCCCGAGTTGATTGACCTTTCAAAACCCGGCGCCATGGACCGCATCGCCAGCCGCGAGGATGCGGCCGCGTGGGGCTTGCAGCATATCAACCGTTTTCTGCACGGCGAACTCAAGTAGGCGCCGTCAGGCGCTCCAGCCTGTCCAGCCAGACGAGGGCATGTTCGCGACTAGTGCCGCACATTTCCTCCGAAGCTTGCAGGCCGCTACAGCAGGCCGGCCGTTCCGCTTTTCCGAAGATGCCGCATAGCTGGTCCGCATCCAGATGCATGCAGGCTTTGCCGGCCGGCTTCTGCAAGGAACTGATGGACGGCGCGATGCAGCAGGCGCCGCAGCCGGGCCGGCAGGCGTGGGCGGTCATTGCACGCAGGCCTCGGTGAAGAAGGCGGCAGCGATCTCCTGATAGTGGGTGCCGTGGCAGTCGGTCATTGCGTCGTTATGTGCGCCGTCGGCAATCGTGAGCAGCTGCTTCGGTTCACCGGCCATTGCCAGTAACTGCTCCGAATGCGCATAGGGCACCACGCGATCGACGAGGCTGTGGATGAGCAACAAGGGGATGGGCGACAGGGCTGCGATATGACTGCTTGCGCAGTGCTCGTCGTCCAGCACCAGCTCCTTCTCCGGCATCTGATCTTCGGCCCAGGCGGTATATGAATGGACCGGCGCTTCGGCGAGTACGGCGCGGATGCCTGCAGGGCTGATGGCGGCGGCGGCAATCGCCAGCATGCCGCCCAGGCTCTGGCCGAACACGCATAGCTTGTTCTTGTCATCGCGGTTGCGCAGATAGTCGAGTGCCGCGATGGCGTCCGCAAGTATGCCTGCGGGGTCAGGGCTGCCCTGTGAGTTGCCGTAGCCTCGATAGTCGAAGCTAAACACATTGAAGCCCCGATCTAGCAGCCACCCGGCATAGGGCCAGTGGGCGCTCATGTTCTGGGCATTGCCGTGCATGTGGACCACCGTCGCGCGGGCTTTGCCTGGTGCAGGCATGAACCAGCCTGCCAGCACGGTGCCGTCCGCACTGCGGAAACGCACATCCTCGTACACGCGCCCGGCATCTGCCGGCGTGCCGTAGGCAACACGATCAGGAAAGT
Source organism: Rhodocyclaceae bacterium (assembly GCA_035565355.1). Taxonomy (GTDB): domain Bacteria; phylum Pseudomonadota; class Gammaproteobacteria; order Burkholderiales; family Rhodocyclaceae. The sequence goes on along the minus strand of DATMSM010000107.1, from coordinate 2,123 downwards.
AGAAATAGCGGTACATAGCGCCTCAAAGAAAATGCCCCTTGAATCGCTTCAAGGGGCATTCGTACTGCTTCGTCAATCAGGCCGTTGCCGGCCCGATCATCGCGGCGGAAGAATTACTTCTTCTTCTTGCCAACGGTGGAGACGATGTTCAGGTTGCCGATACGACCGGATTCCACACCAGCGGCCGGATCGATGATCGCGTCGATGATGGTGGTCTTGCCGGACTTGATCGAGGCTTCCAGAGCCTTGCTCAGTTCTTCCGGAGTCGTCACGCGCACGCCTTCACCGCCCAGGGCGATGGAGAAGTGGTCGTAGCGGGTCTTCGGGTTGAACAGCATGCAGGAGAACTGGTGATCCGGGCTGGCTTCGTCACCGCGGTAGATACCGCCATTGTTCATGATGATGACGGTAACCGGCAGGTTGTAACGGGTCAGGGTCTCGTATTCCATGCCGGAGAAACCGAAAGCGGAGTCACCACAGATGGCGACGACCGGCTTGCCGGATTCAACAGCAGCGGCAGCTGCGGAACCCATACCGATACCCATGACGCCCCAGGTGCCGGTGTCGACACGCTTGCGCGGCAGGTATTGGTCGATAACCATACGGGCGTTGTCGAGGGCGTTGGCGCCTTCGTTCACCAGGATGGTGTCGGGGTGGTTCTTCAGCACGTCGCGGATGGCGCCGAGCGAATTGTGGTAGTTCATGACCGGGGTGGCGGTCGACAGCTTGGCGGCCAGCTTGGCGCGGGTGCCGGAGTGCTTTTCAGCAACGCCGGACAGCCACTCGGCCGGAGCCTTGAAGCCCTTCAGTTCAGCGCGCAGGGCATTGATACAGGACTCGATGTCGCCAACCAGCGGTGCAGCGATCGGCACGTTGCTGTCGATTTCGTTGGCCTGGATGTCGATTTGCACGAACTTCTTCGGCTCGGAACCCCAGGTCTTGCCCTTGCCGTGTGCCAGCAGCCAGTTCAGGCGGGCACCGACCAGGATCACGACGTCGGATTCTTGCAGAACCATCGAACGGGCAGCAGCGGCACATTGCGGGTGCAGGTCGGAGACCAGGCCCTTGGCCATCGACATCGGGGTGAAGGGGATGCCGGTTTCTTCAACGAAAGCCAGGATGTCGGCGTCGCACTGAGCGTAGGCAGCACCCTTGCCGAACAGGATCAGCGGCTTCTTGGCGCCCTTGATCAGGTCAGCAGCGCGCTTGACGGCGGACGGGGCGGGCACTTGAGCCGGAGCCGGATCAACCGGAACCCACAGCGACTTTTCGCCTTCCAGGGCAGCCATGGTGGTGCTGAACAGGCGAGCCGGGATGTCCAGGTAGACACCGCCCGGACGGCCGGAAACGGCGGTACGGATGGCGCGGACGACGGCAACGCCGATGTCTTCCGGACGGTTGATACGGAAGGAGGCCTTACAGAACGGACGGGCGATGTTCAGCTGGTCCATTTCTTCGTAGTCGCCCTGCATCAGGTCGACGATTTCGCGTTCCGACGAACCCGAGATCAGGATCATCGGGAAGCAGTTGGTGGTGGCGTTGGCCAGAGCGGTCAGACCGTTCAGGAAGCCGGGAGCGGACACGGTCACGCAGATACCAGGCTTCTTGGTCAGATAGCCAGCAACGGAAGCGGCGTAGCCGGCGTTCTGTTCGTTGCGGAAGCTGTAGAAGTTGTTGCCGCGTGCTTGCCACATGCGACCCACTTCGGTAACCGGAATGCCGAGCAGACCGTAGATATTCTTGATGCCGTTCATTTCGAGGGCATCCATCAGGAGGTTAAAGCCGTCGGTCAGTTCGACGCCTTCAGCGACCGGGGCGGCTTGATGTGCTGCTGAGGACATGTGTTGCTCCTTGCTGTGTCTGTGTAAAACGTATTCGTTTTTTGGGTGGTTGCTGCGAATGCTACTGGGCCTTGCATCGGGGCCGGTTGAAAGCGGCCCCGCAAGCTTGAAATCTGAACAACCCTATTATTGTACCCTCAATGCCCCTTGCCTGCAGCATGTAGTGCATCAAACTTCTTTTGAAGTTGTGATCGCATGGGTTTGAGGACTTTGAGTGCGAGGAAGGCGGCGGTGGCGGCCATGGCGGCGGTGACGTAGAGGAGGGTTTCGTAGTGGCCGGAG
>DATMSM010000106.1:0-10883 GCA_035565355.1 Rhodocyclaceae bacterium | reverse complement strand
GTCTGTCCTCACCAGACGCCGGGTTTCTTTCTGCGGAACACCTTGGCGCCGGTCCTTAAGCAGGGCCTGGCAGACTAAACAGAGAGTAGATACAGGAGCGTCAAAGATGTCTCGCTATACCGGTCCCCGCCTCAAAGTCGTTCGCGCCCTCGGCACCGCATTGCCTGGTCTGACCAGCAAGACCACCGAGCGCAACTATCCGCCGGGCCAGCATGGCCAGCGCCAGCGCAAGAAGTCCGACTACGGCATCAAGCTGATGGAGAAGCAGAAGCTGCGCTTCAACTACGGCGTGACCGAAACCCAGATTCGCCGTCTGATGAGCGAGGCCAAGGCCAGCCGTGATCAGGCCGGCAAGAAGCTGCTCGAATTCCTTGAGCGCCGTATCGACAATGCCGTATTCCGTGCCGGCTTTGCGCCGACCATCGTGGCCGCCCGCCAACTGGTGCGCCACAAGCATGTGCTGTTGAACGGCCGCGCCGTGAATATTCCGTCGATCCGCGTCAAGGCCGGCGACACGCTGCAAGTGACGGCCAAGGGCTTGAAGATTCCCTGCGTCATCGAAACCCTGGCGACGCCCGTGCTGGAGGCCGCCGAGTGGGTGAAGCGCGACGAGACGAGCGGCATCGCCACCGTGCTGCGTAATCCCGACGCGAGCGAAGTGCCGTTTCCGATTGAGATCCAGCACGTCGTCGAATACTACGCAGTCCGTCTCTGATCCCGCGCTGGAGCCCGTTGATATGCAAAGCCTGCCCGACTACCCGGACCAGCCCGAGCTTGCTCTGGTTGCCGCTTTGACCTTGATCAGTCGCTACTCCTGTTGCAAATCGCCGGCACTGGCGGATGCTGCCGTCAGCCAGCTCCAGGCGGTGGCGAACGATCAACGTTTTTCAGACGAATTGCGCGCCTGTGCGGAACGGCTGACCGGTTTCTGGCTGCAGCGCGCGGCGCCTGCGGGCGAGGCGGGCGGTCCAGCCATCTTGCATTAAGCGCATCACCGAGCATTGTTTCTCCGCGGCCTGTATCCGCTCCCTCGCGGATTCAGGGATAATCGGGCCCCTTCGCCAGTCGTTGGGGCCTTTTTTTCGTCCCCATTCTTCCGCTACCCATGTCCGTACTTGCCTGGATCATTCTGATGTCTTTTGTCGGCGGCGCCATCAGCGTCACTGCCGCCTCGGGACTTGCCATGTCCTCGCGAGCCAGCTGGGTGCCCATGCTGGTCAGTTATGCCATTGGCGCCCTGCTCGGCGCTTCCTTCCTGGAAGTGCTGCCGCATGCCATCGAGGCGAGCAACAATGCCGGACAAACCTGTGCCATCGTGCTTGGCGGCATCCTGCTCTTCTTTCTACTGGAGAAGCTGGTGCTGTGGCGGCATTGCCACCACGAGGAGTGCGAAGGCCACGACCTCGTGCCCAAGGTCGAGCCGGGCAAGTACCGTATGGCCGCGCCGGGGCCCGAAAAATACGCCAAGGCGGCCACGCACGCACATGACCAAGGCCGCAGCGGCATGCTTATCCTGGTCGGTGACGCCTTCCACAACTTCGTCGACGGCGTGCTGATCGCGGCCGCCTTCATGCAGGACGTCCAGCTGGGTATCGTCACCGCACTGGCCATCATCGCGCACGAGATTCCGCAGGAGATCGGCGACTTCCTGATCCTGCTGAACTCCGGCTACGGCAAGCTGCGCGCCTTCATGCTGAATATGGTGTCGAGTTTCGCTACCCTGGCCGGCGGCCTCTTGGCCTATTTCGGCCTGTCGGCAGTGCAGGGGCTGGTGCCGCACCTGCTGGCGCTGGCGGCGGCGAGCATGATCTACGTGGCCGTGGCCGACCTGATCCCCGGCCTGCACAAGCGCACCGAGCTGCGCGCCACCCTGCAGCAGATCTCACTGATCGTGCTGGGTGTGGCGACGATCTTCCTCACGCACCACATCGCCCACGACTTCGTCGGCTGATCCCTCCGCTTGCGGCAGGCGGCTGCGTGCGGCGGCCAGGCGTGCGCGGCGGCGACCCGGCGTGCCGAATATCCAGACAAATAGAGCCACCGGCGCCAGTCCGTAGAAGACCAGGGTGAGCAGGCCCGCGACCACGCTTTTCTCGGTCGCGGCCATGAGCACGATGACGTAAAGCCAGGCAATGACGATGATGTACATGCCCGGATTATGCCGTCTTCAGTCCCAGCGCCGGTGATACGAAAAGGTCGGCAATTGCCAGCTGTAGCGTATCGCCAGCAGGCGCAGGCTCAAGCCGCCTACGAAGCATAGGGCGCTATTCACATCGACAGGCAGGCCGGCAGCGCTGAGCAGCAGGAAGAGGGCGCAGACGGCGAGCGAAACGCTCGCATACAGCTCCTTGAGAAAAACCACCGGCACCTGCTGGCACAGAATGTCGCGCAGGATGCCGCCGCTGATGCCGGTCAGCATGCCGGCCATGATCACGACCACGGTCGGATAGTCGAGCGCCAGCGCAACCTGGCAGCCGATCAGCGAAAAGGCGACCAGGCCCAAGGCATCCAGGAACAGGAAGGCGCGCCGCAGGTGATGCAGATAGGGCGCGATCAGGGTGGTAAGCAGGCCGGCGGCGATGACCAGATAGACATAGCCCGGATGCTGGGTCCAGCCGATCGGATAGTTGCCGAGGATCACGTCGCGCAACGTGCCGCCACCGAGCGCGGTGACAAAGGCGATCACGGTCACACCGAAGATATCCATGTCGCGGCGGCCGGCCGCCAGCGCGCCGGACATGGCTTCGGCGGTGATGGCGATCAAGTAGATCACCAGCATGAGGTCGAACGGCAGCAGGGACATGGATATACCTCCGGCGGCAAGGACAACAGCATACCCGGCGGCGCGCCTGGTGCGGTTTGACTTCTTGATTGCTGCGCCGCACAATAAACTTGTCTGAGTGGCATCAAACGGCAAGCAAGGCGCAATGGACACCAAGGGCACGCAGGGCGGCAATCCGTTTTCTTCCCTACTGGAAAGCTGGGCGCAGTGGCTCGGCCATATGCCGTTGGCGGGTGAAGCTGCCGGCACGGGGGCTGCACCGCTGGCCGCCCTGCAACAGGAAACCCTGGCGCGCCATGCGCAGCTCTGGCAAAGCCAGTTGCTGCGCAAGCCGGGCGAGGCGGCGGCACCGGTGATCCAGCCCGCCGCCGGCGACTGGCGCTTCATCGGGCCGGAATGGAGCGCAAGCCCTTTTCACGACTATCTGCGTCAGGCCTACCTGATCAATGCCGACTACCTGATGCGTGCGGTCGAGCTGATGCCGCTGACCGCAGAGGCAGAACGCAAGCGCTTGCGTTTCATGACGCGGCAGTATGTCGATGCGCTGGCGCCGTCGAACTTTGCCGTGACCAACCCCGAATTCATCCAGCAGGCCCTGCTCAGCAAGGGCGAAAGCATTACGCGCGGCGTGCGCAATATGCTCGCCGACCTGGAGAAGGGACGCATCTCCATGAGCGACGAGTCGGCCTTCGAAGTCGGCAAGAATCTCGCTGTCACCCCGGGTTCGGTGATCTTTGAGAACGAAGTGATGCAGCTGATCCAGTATGCGCCGAGCACGGACAAGGTCGCCGCACGTTCTTTCGTGATCGTGCCGCCCTGCATCAACCGCTACTACATCCTCGACCTGCAGCCGGAGAACTCTTTCGTCCGCTATGCGGTGGAGCAGGGGCATACCGTCTTTATGGTCAGCTGGCGCAACCCGCATGAAGCCGAGGGCAAGCTGAGCTGGGACGACTTCGTCGCCCAGCCCTTGCTTGCCTGCAAGATTGCCGCCGAGATAGGCAAGAGCGCCCAGGTCAATGCACTTGGTTTCTGCATCGGCGGCACCCTGCTGGCGTCGGCGCTGGCGGTGGCGCGGGCGCGCGGCGAAGACCCGGTGCACTCGCTGACTCTCTTGACCACGCCGCTGGATTTCGCGGATGCCGGTGAGCTCGGCTGCTTTATCGATCCGGCCAGCATTGCCGCGCGCGAGGCCAGCATAGGCCAAGGCGGTCTGATGCACGGCAAGGAGTTCGCTGCGGCCTTTGCGTCCTTGCGCGCCAACGACCTGATCTGGAACTATGTGGTCGGCAACTACCTCAAGGGGCACACGCCGCCGGCCTTCGATCTGCTTTACTGGAACGGCGACAGCACCAATCTGCCGGGCCCGTTTGCGGCCTGGTATCTGCGCCACCTGTATCTGGAGAACAGCTTGCGCGTGCCGGGCAAGCTCTCCATGCTCGGCACGCCGGTCGATCTGCGCAAACTCGATATGCCGACCTTTATCTATGCCTCGCGCGAGGACCATATCGTGCCGTGGCGGAGCGCCTATCTGTCGCGCGAAATCATCGGCACGAAAAGCACCTTCGTGCTCGGCGCATCCGGCCATATCGCCGGCGTGATCAATCCACCGCATAAAAACAAGCGCAGCCATTGGCGCCTTGAAAAGGACAATGGCAAGCTGGATGCCGAGGCCTGGCAAGGCAAGGCGAAAGAACATCCGGGCAGCTGGTGGCCGGTGTGGGCCGAATGGCTGGCGCAATACGGCGGTCGGCAGGTCGCGGCGCGCAGGAAGCCCGGCAACGCGAAGTACCAGGCGATCGAACCGGCACCCGGCCGATACGTGAAACAATGAAGGCAGTACGCCTCAACAGGAGCAAGGAATGGAACAACAGCGGGTTGCCCTCGTCACCGGTGGCATGGGCGGAATCGGTGAAGTTGTCTGCTGCAAGCTGGCGCAGATGGGCTATCGCGTGGTGACGACCTACAGCCCCAAGAACGGCAAGGCTGACGACTGGGTCGCCAGCATGCGCGAGCAGGGCTATGCGTTCTCCGCCTATGCCTGTGATGTCGGCGACTATGACGATTGCGCCGCCTGCGTGGCGCAGGTGACGACCGATGTCGGCGCGATAGACGTGCTGGTGAACAACGCCGGCATCACGCGTGACGTGACCTTCCGCAAGATGACAAAAGCCGACTGGGACATGGTGATTCATACCAATCTCGACTCCGTCTTCAACATGACCAAGCAGGTCATGGACGGCATGACAGAGCGTGGCTGGGGCCGCATCATCAACATCTCCTCGGTGAACGCGCAGAAGGGCGCTTTCGGCCAGACCAATTACGCCGCGGCCAAGGCCGGCATGCATGGCTTCACTAAAGCTTTGGCGTTGGAAGTGGCCAAGAAGGGCGTGACCGTGAACACCATCTCGCCGGGCTATGTCGGCACGCGCATGGTGGCGGCTATCCCGAAGGACGTGATGGACAGCAAGATCTTGCCGCAGATTCCGCTGGGCCGTCTGGGCAAACCGGAGGAGGTCGCCGGGCTAGTAGCCTATCTCGCCTCCGAGGAGGCGGCCTTCGTGACCGGCGCGAATATATCCATCAATGGCGGTCAGCACATGTACTGAGTGGAGTGCAAATGACTAAACGTGTGGCATTGGTAACGGGCGGCCTGGGCGGCCTGGGAACGGCGATCTGCAAGGCACTGGCGGCTGACGGCTACACGGTGGTGGCCAACTGCCTGCCGGGCGACGCGGACAGGGATGCCTGGCTGGCGGCGCGCCAGGCGGAGGGCCATGCCATGCATGCGCGCGAAGCCGACGTCACCGACTACGCCGCCTGCGCCGCCATGGTCGAGCAGATCGAAAAGGACATTGGCCCGATTGCTGTGCTGGTCAATAACGCCGGCATCATCCGCGACAAGTTTTTCGCCAAGATGGACAAGAGTCAGTGGGATGCGGTGCTGTCCACCAACCTCGACAGCCTCTTCAACGTCACCCATCACGTTTCGCCGCGCATGGCCGAGCGCGGCTGGGGGCGCATCATCAATATCTCCTCGGTGAATGGGGTGTGCGGGCAGGCGGGGCAGACCAACTACTCCGCTGCCAAGGCCGGCTGCCTGGGCTTCACCAAGGCGCTGGCACAGGAGCTGTGCAGCCACGGTGTGACGGTGAATGCGATCGCGCCCGGTTACATCGGCACCGAGATGGTCATGGGCATGCGGCCGGACATCGTTGAAAGCATCATCGATTCGGTGCCCATGAAGCGCCTGGGGCGGCCGGAGGAGATCGGCGCGTTGTGCTCCTATCTGGCGTCCGAGCTGGCCGGCTACATGACCGGCGCGACCCTGAATATCAACGGCGGCATGCATATGGGATGATTTCCCTAAGTGCTGATTCCCCTAGGGAATTTGCCGATTTCAGGACTATAATGCACGCCCCTTGCTGCACTGCGGCAAGGTTTTGAATTCCGGAGTGAATGCATGGCTGAATCCCGCCGCCTGATCAAGAAGTACCCGAACCGTCGCCTCTATGACACGCAGAGCAGCGCCTACATCACGCTGGCTGACGTCAAGGCGCTGGTGCTGGCCGGCGCCGATTTCGCGGTGGTGGATGCCAAGAGCAATGAAGACCTGACGCGCAGCATCCTGCTGCAGATCATCCTGGAAGAGGAAACCGGCGGCGCGCCGATGTTCTCGACCGAGGTGCTGGCGACCATGATCCGTTTCTACGGCAATGCCAGCCAGGGCATGATGGGCACTTATCTGGAAACCAATATCAAGGCCTTCAACGATATGCACGCGCGCTTCGCCGACCACGCCAAATCGATGTACGGCGATGCCGCCCCGGACCGCAGCCAGGACCTGTGGGCGCAGTTCCTCAGCTTCCAGGGCCCGGCCATGCAGAACATGATGGGCGCCTATGTCGAGCAGAGCCAAAAAATGTTCCAGCAGATGCAGGAACAGACTAAAAACATGTTCGGCGGTTTTCCCTTTCCCCCGGCCGGTTCGAACGCATCGAACGACCCCAACAAGAAGTAGTCCGTATCAATGAACAAGAAACACATTCCAACCGTGGGCTTCGTGTCCCTCGGCTGTCCCAAGGCGTCCTCCGATTCGGAGGCCATCCTGACGCGTTTGCGCGCCGAAGGCTACGAAATTTCCGGCAACTATGACGGTGCCGATCTCGTCGTCGTGAATACCTGCGGTTTCATCGACGCCGCCGTCGAGGAGTCGCTCGACGCCATTGGCGAAGCCCTGGCCGAGAACGGCAAGGTTATCGTCACCGGTTGCCTGGGCGCCAAGAAGGACGCGGCCGGCCGCGACATTGTCACCACGGCGCATCCCTCGGTGCTGGCCGTGACCGGCCCGCATGCAACGCAGGAAGTCATGGATGCCGTGCACAACTATCTGCCGCCCATGCACGACCCTTTCGTCGATCTGGTGCCGCCGCAGGGCATACGCCTGACGCCGCCGCACTACGCCTATCTCAAGATTTCCGAAGGCTGCAACCATCGCTGCACCTTCTGCATCATTCCTTCGATGCGCGGCGATCTCGTCTCGCGCCCGATCGGCGACGTGCTGCGCGAAGCCGAGCTGCTGGCCGAGTCCGGCGTCAAGGAACTGCTGGTGATTTCGCAGGACACCAGTGCCTACGGCGTGGATGTGAAGTACCGCACCGGTTTCTGGGGCGGTCAGCCGGTCAAGACGCGCCTGAAGGAACTCTGCGAAGGTCTCTCCAAGCTGGGCATCTGGGTGCGCCTGCATTACGTCTATCCTTACCCCAGCGTGGATGACCTAATTCCGCTGATGGCCGAAGGCAAGATCCTGCCGTATCTGGATGTGCCCTTCCAGCACGCCAGCCCGCGCATCCTCAAGGCCATGAAGCGTCCGGCCAGCAGCGAGAATAATCTCGAGCGCATCAAGAAGTGGCGTTCGATCTGCCCGGAACTCACGATTCGTTCTACCTTCATCACCGGCTTCCCCGGCGAAACCGATGCCGAGTTCGAAGAGCTGCTGCAGTTCCTCGAGCAGGCCGAGCTCGATCGCGTCGGCGCGTTTGCGTACTCGCCGGTGGAGGGAGCAAAAGCGAATGAGCTGCCGGGCGCGGTGCCCGACGAAGTGCGCGAAGAGCGCAAGATGCAGCTGATGGAGTTCCAGGAAGACATCAGCACGCGCCGTCTCGAAATGAAGATCGGCAAGACCATGCAGGTGCTGATCGACGAGGTGGACGAGGAGGGCGCCGTGGCGCGCAGCCCCGGCGATGCGCCGGAAATCGACGGCCTGGTCTACATCACCGATGGTGCCGACCTGGAAGTTGGCGAGTTTGCCACCGTCACCATCAACGACTGCGACGTGCACGACATGTACGCGACGCTGGCACAAACCTCATGAAAGTCGGCCTCGCCCTGGGCAGCGGAGCGGCCCGCGGCTGGGCCCATATCGGCGTCATACGGGCGCTTGAAGAAGCCGGCTACAAACCGGACATCATCGCCGGCTGCTCCATCGGCGCCTTCGTCGGCGCCGCTTGCGCCAGCGGCGATCTCGACATGCTGGAAGAGTGGGTCGGCAAGCTGACCTGGCAGAACGTGCTCAAACTGCTCGATCCGAGTTGGGCCGGCGGCCTGATCAAGGGCGAGAAGCTGATCGATTTCTTCCGTCAGCATTTTCTCGACCACGATTTTTCTGCCCTGGCGATGCCCTTTGCCTGTGTTGCGACCGACCTCGCCAATGGCCGTGAAGTCTGGCTGAAGGAGGGCTCGGTGGCCGACGCCGTGCGCGCTTCGATTGCCATGCCCGGCCTGTTTACGCCGGTGGAGCGCAATGGGCGCTTGCTGGTGGATGGCGGCTTGGTCAATCCGGTGCCGGTTTCGCTGTGCCGCTATATGGGTGCGGACATCGTCATTGCCGTTGATCTGGGCGCCGACCTGACCGGACGCGCCTTGCGCCGCGAGGAGATCGTGACCGACAAGGATAACGAGCGCAGCTGGCTGCAACGCCTGCGCGGTTCCATCGGCCTGGGTGGGGCGGCGGCTACCCCCTCCATGATGTCGGTGATGAGCAGCAGCATCAACATCATGCAGGTGCGCATCGCGCGCAGCCGGCTCGCCGGCGAACCCGCAGACGTGTTGCTTACCCCCATGCTGAGCGGCCTTGGCCTGATGGACTATCACCGCGGCCCGGAGGCCATTGCCGAAGGGCGCGCTGCCGTAGAACGCATGCTGCCTGCGCTTGAGTTTGCGCTGAGGTCCTGAACATGCAACGCCTCCTCGACAGCCTGGCCGCAGTCGTCGGCCCCGCCCATGTGCTGAAGACGACCGCGGACATGGCGCCCTATCTGCGCGACTGGCGCAATCGCTATCAGGGCAGCGCCCAATGCGTGGTCCTGCCCGGTAGCACGCAGGAAGTTTCGGCCGTCGTTGCTGCCTGTGCCGCAGCCGGTGTCGGCATCGTGCCGCAGGGCGGTAACACCGGCCTCGTCGGTGGCGGCATTCCCGACAGGGGCGAAGTGCTGGTCAGCCTCACGCGCCTGAACCGCATCCGCAGCGTGGACGTGGACAACAACACCATCACGGTAGAAGCGGGCGTCATTCTGCAACAGGTGCAGGAAGCCGCCGCTGCCGCCAATCGCCTGTTTCCGCTGTCCTTGGCGGCCGAGGGCTCGGCCACCATAGGCGGCAATATCTCCACCAATGCCGGCGGCGTGCAGGTGCTGCGCTACGGCAATATGCGCGAGCTTGTGCTCGGCCTCGAAGTCGTGCTGCCCGATGGCCGCGTCTGGAACGGCCTGCGCGCCTTGCGCAAGGACAACACCGGCTACGATCTCAAACAGTTGTTCATCGGCGCCGAAGGTACGCTGGGTCTGGTGACGGCGGCAGTGCTCAAACTGTTTCCGCGGCCACAGGCGCAATTGACCGCCTGGCTAGCGGTGCCATCTCCTGCCGCGGCTGTGACGCTCCTGAGTCGCCTGCGCGAAAGCTGTGGCGAGCGCCTGACGGCATTCGAAATGATGGGCGCAACACCCCTGGACATGATCCGCCGCCACCTGCCGCAAGTGAAGCCGCCGCTCGCCGGGGCGCATCCCTGGCAAGTATTGCTGGAGCTCGGTGATAGCTGGGCGCAGGCGCCGCTCGCCGAGATGCTGGAAGAAGTGCTGGCCCCCATGCTCGCCAAGGGCGAGGTGCTGGACGCTGCGCTCGCCAGCAGCGCAGCGCAGGCACAACAACTCTGGCAGGTGCGTGAGAGCATTCCGGAAGCGCAGAAGCGCGAGGGCTACAGCATCAAGCACGATATTTCCATGCCCATTTCCGCCATCGCGCCTTTTGTTGAGCAGGCTGCGCTGGCGTTGGAGCAAGCGTTTCCCGAAATCCGCGTGGTCTGTTTCGGCCATGTCGGCGACGGCAATCTGCACTACAACCTGTCCCCACGCAGCGGCGACGACACTCTGTTCCTCAACAACACCGAAGCCGTCAATCGCATCGTTCATGATCTGGTGCATGGGCTGGGCGGAAGCATCTCTGCCGAGCACGGTATCGGGCAATTGAAAATTTCCGAGCTAAAGCACTACAAAAGTGCGCTGGAATTGGATATGATGCGCGCCCTGAAACACGCCATAGACCCCGCCGCGATCATGAATCCCGGCAAGCTGTTCAAGGTGTGATTTTCAGAAAAAGTTTGCAGGAAGGGCTTTACAAACACAAAGTTCTCACCTACAATCTTGCTTCTCTTGAACGGGGGTATAGCTCAGCTGGGAGAGCGCTTGCATGGCATGCAAGAGGTCCGCGGTTCGATCCCGCGTACCTCCACCAGATCTTCGGATCGGGTGGCTCAAGAGAAGAAGTAAAAGCAGTACGTTGTCCCTATCGTCTAGAGGCCTAGGACAATACCCTTTCACGGTATGAACCGGGGTTCGAATCCCCGTGGGGACGCCAGATTTTAAGAAGTTGTTCTAGACGACAACTTCAGCAGTACTGGAGTGGTAGTTCAGTTGGTTAGAATACCGGCCTGTCACGCCGGGGGTCGCGGGTTCGAGTCCCGTCCACTCCGCCAACTTCAAACGCCGTCATGTGCAAACATGACGGCTTTTTTCTTTTCTGCCTTTATTCCTCATTTCCTTCTGCT
>DATMSM010000105.1:0-22150 GCA_035565355.1 Rhodocyclaceae bacterium | reverse complement strand
AAGCCCAGCAGCGTCGGGTCGACCCGCAAGGGCGGCAGCGCCTCGGCCGCAACGGCCGTGCCTGTTGCCGCCGTGATCAGGGCGGCGCCCGTCGCTGTCACGATTGCCGCGACGCCAAATTGTTCCCGTGCCGTCATGCCGTTTGAATGGTTTTTATCATTCCGTGCCGTCGCTCCAAATGACTGACAGGCAGGCTTTACACGCCAAATGCTAGAATTTTGCATTCTAACATTGGCCGCCTGGGGAAAGCCGTTCCCGAAAAGCGGTCACAAATTGACATATATGCAACGTCAGCAGGAAATCAGTGCCTGGCTGGAAGACCTCCACCCCGGCCGCAGTTTTACCCTGGCTCCCGCTTCGGCCGATGCCAGCTTCCGCCGCTACTTCCGCGTCAGCTTTGGCGATGGTGAGACTCTGATCGTCATGGATGCGCCGCCCAGTCATGAGGACTGTCGGCCCTGGCTGCATGTGCAGCAGCTGTTTGCCGGCGCCGGCATGCATGTGCCGCAGGTACTGGCGCAGGATCTGGCGCGGGGCTATCTGCTCATGTCGGATCTCGGCAGCCAGACCTATCTGCCGGCATTGACCGCGGAATCCGCATCGGCGCTTTATGGCGACGCTCTGGATGCGCTCATCGCCCTGCAGGCCGCCAGCCAGCCCGGCCAGTTGCCGGAATATGATGAAGCGCTGTTGCGCCGCGAGCTGATGTTATTTCCGGAGTGGTATCTGGGCAAGCATCTGGGCGTGACGCTGGACGACAAGCAGCAGAAGGTGCTGGAAATCGTCTTCCAGCGCATCCTTGCGGTCAATCTGGCCGAACCCAGGGCCTATGTGCATCGCGACTACCATTCGCGCAATCTGATGCGAGTGCCTGAGGGCAAGGGCGCCAACCCTGGTGTCATCGATTTCCAGGACGCTGTCTACGGCCCCATGAGCTACGATCTGGCGTCCCTGTTCAAGGATGCCTATATCAGCTGGGACGAGGAAGTCGTGATCGACTGGCTGGTGCGCTACTGGGAAAAGGCCAAGAAAAACGGCCTGCCGATCCGCGAGGACTTCGGCGATTTCTATCGCGACTACGAATGGATGGGCGTGCAGCGCCATCTCAAGGTGCTCGGCATTTTCGCCCGCCTCTATCACCGCGACGGCAAGGATGGTTACCTCAAGGACATGCCGCTGGTGCTCGATTACCTGCGCCGCACCTGCGCCCGCTACGACGGCCTGCTGCCGCTGCTGCGCCTGCTCGACAAGGTGCATGGCACTGAGGTCAAGACCGGAATGACCTTCTAGATGAAAGTCATGCTGCTGGCCGCAGGGCGGGGCGAGCGCATGCGCCCGCTGACCGATCATCTGCCCAAGCCGCTGCTCAGTGTCGGTGGCAAGCCGCTGATCGTGTGGCATATCGAAAAGCTGGCCGCGGCCGGGCTGCCCGAGATCGTCATCAACCATGCGCACCTCGGCGACAAGCTGGTCGAGGCACTGGGTGACGGCGGCAAGTTCGGGGTGCGTATCCAGTGGTCGGGCGAACCGCCCGGCGCGCTGGAAACCGCCGGCGGTATTGCCCAGGCCTTACCCCTGCTTGACCCGAACCGGACCAATACGCCCTTCATGGCCATTAACGGCGACGTCTATTGCGACTGGAACCTGGGTCTGGCGGCCAGGCGCGCCGCCATGCTGGTGGATGACCTAGCGCATATTGTGCTGGTGCCGAACCCGCCGCACCATGCCGAAGGCGACTTTCGTCTTGATGGCCACCGCGTGCTGGACAAGGCGTCGCCCGCCGGCAATCTGACCTTCGCCGGTATCGGCATCTATCGCCCCGCCCTGTTCGCGGGACTGCAGAGGGGCCAGCCGGCCAAGCTCGCCCCTCTGCTGCGCGAAGCGATGCACAATGGCAAGGTCAGCGGCGAATGCCACCCGCGCCGCTGGGAGGACGTGGGCACGCCGGAACGCCTGGCCGCGCTCGATGTCGAACTGACTGTAAATCCGCCGCTGATACCGCGATCATGAATACCGAGCCCTTCCACAAGCGTCGCCTCGAAACCCTCAAGCGCATGGGCGCCGGCATTGCCATCGTGCCGACCGCGCCGGAACAGACGCGCAATCGCGACGCTCAGTTCCCCTACCGCGCCGATAGCTATGCGCTCTACCTGTCCGGCTTTACCGAGCCGGAAGCCGTGGTGGTACTGATCGCCGGCGAGAAAAACCAGAGCATCCTGTTCTGCCGCGACAAGAACGAAGAACGCGAGATCTGGGACGGCTATCGCTACGGCCCCGCGGCGGCGGCGGACAGTTTCGGTTTCGATGCGGCCTATTCCATCACTGAGCTTGATGAGAAGCTGGTCGAGCTGATGGCCAATCAGCCGACCCTGTATTACGCCATCGGTCACGATGCCGGCTGGGATATGCGCATTACGCAGGCCCTGAACGGCGTCCGCGCCCAGGCCCGCGCCGGCAAGCGCGCACCGGAAAATATCCGTGACATCCGCGCCATCCTCGATGCGCAGCGCCTGATCAAGGATGCATCCGAGATCACCCTGATGCGCCGCGCCGGCGAGATTTCCGCCGAAGCGCACAGGCGCGCCATGCGCGCTACGCGTCCTGGCAAATACGAATACGAAATCGAAGCCGAGCTACTGCACGAATTCCGCCGCCAGGGATGTCAGGCGCCGGCCTACACCAGCATCGTCGCCGGTGGCCGCAATGCCTGCGTGCTGCACTATGTCGAGAACAACCAGCGCCTCAAGGATGGAGACCTGCTGTTGATCGATGCCGGCGGCGAGCTCGACGGCTATGCCAGCGACATCACGCGTACCTTTCCTGTGAACGGCAGGTTCAGCGCTGCGCAGCGCGATATGTACCAACTGGTGCTTGATGCGCAGATCGCCGCAATTAACGCAACGAAGCCGGGTAACACCTTCCATGATCCGCACGAAGCGGCGGTCAAAGTGCTGGCCCAAGGCATGCTCGACCTCAAACTGTTGACGGGCACGCTGGATGAGGTGCTGGAGCAGGAAAGCTACAAGCGTTTCTACATGCACCGCACCGGCCATTGGCTGGGGCTCGATGTGCATGACGCTGGCGAATACAAGGACGGCGATGCGTGGAAGCCGCTCGAGCCCGGCATGGTGCTGACCATAGAGCCGGGTTGCTACATCCGCCCAGCCGATGACGTGCCGGCCGCCTTCCACAATATCGGCATTCGCATCGAGGACGATGCGCTGGTGACGGCGGACGGCTGCGACATCATCACGGCGGCCACACCTAAGACCGTCGCCGAGATAGAGGCTGTCATGGCCGAGGGCCGTTGAGCATGACAAAGCCGGTTGTGATCGTGGGAGGAGGACCCGTCGGCATGTCGCTGGCGCTTGCCTTGCACAAGCAGGGCATCGCCGCCGAGATTCACGACCTGCGTCCGCGCGGTGCCGCGGCCGGCGATCAGCGCATTCTGGCGTTGTCGCACGGGTCGATGCAGATCCTCTCCGGACTGGGCGTGTGGGCGCAGATCAAGGCTACGCCGATCCGGAATATCCATGTCTCGCAACGTGGTGCGGCCGGGCGGACAAAGATTTCCGCGCAGGAAGAGAAGGTGGAGGCACTCGGTTACGTCGCTTCATCCAGCAGCATCGCCACGGCGCTGGACACAGCGCTGAGCGAGGCAGGCATTTCCTTCTGTGGCGAAAGCCGCCTGCTCGACGCTGTCCCGGGCCAAGAGTCGATTGCCCTGAACCTGAGTAGCGGCAGCATTGAAGCCCGGCTGGCGGCTTATGCCGAAGGCAAGATAGGCGAGGCCGCCGAGGTCGTCGAGCGCGACTATGGACAGCATGCGCTGATCTGCCGCCTGACGCCGGCACGCCCGCACCAGGGCACCGCCTGGGAGCGCTTCACCAGCCACGGCCCGTTCGCCCTGTTGCCTTTCGAAAACGATTATGCCGCCGTCTATGTTTGCAAGCCGGCGGATGCGGAGCGCTTGCAGGCCATGCCGGATGCCGAACTGCTGTCCCACTTACAGGAAGAGTTCGGCCCGCGCGTGCAATTCACCGCCGTGCAGGGCCGCTTCATCTATCCGCTGGGCCTGCGCTATCGACAACAGCCGACGACGCAGCGCCAGGTCTGGCTGGGCAATGCTGCGCAGACCTTGCACCCGGTCGCCGGCCAGGGCTTCAACCTGGCCCTGCGCGACTGCATGGCGCTGGCGCATTGCCTGAGCGGGGCCGCGGATGTTGGCGCGCCTGCAGTGTTGGCGCGTTACGCTGCCCAGCGCCGGCTCGACCGCAGCGGCACTATCGGCATTACCGACGGCCTGATTCGCGTCTTCAGCAACGATGATTTCCTGCTCAAGCATGCACGCGGTGCGGCGCTGATTGCACTGGACATGCTGCCGCCGCTGCGCAGCTTTCTGGCGCGCCGCATGATGTTTGGTGCCCGCGCTTGGTAACCCTACACTGGGAGGAGGACGGCGTCCCGAAGTCCGCGCTGTGGCGTTCGGAGAATGGGGCTGTGCCGCCAAGGCGCGTCGTCATCGCCGATGATGCGACCACGGCTGACGCCGCTTACCGGCTCGCTTGCGAAGGTACGGCCTTACTGTGGCGCGGCGACTTCCAGAATGCGCGGCAATTGCTGCAGGCCATGGGCAGGCGCGCCGACCAGAAGAAAAAGAAACCCGCCGTTCCCAAGAACATCACCGAGGCTTTCCATCTGCACCGGCAAAGCCAGCTGCAGCGGGCCCGTATGCTCGGCATGCTGCTGGTCCCGGTCGAGGCTGGGCATGTGATCCCCCTGCGCCGCGCGCCGGATGTCGTGTCAGCCTGTACGGAAGCTTATGCCGAGTGCAGCGAGCCTTATATCGTTTCGCTGCGTGAATTGCAGGGCGTCATCGGTGCGCATGAATGGCGCAAGAAAGGCGTGGCGATTCCAGCACTGGGCGGACAGCACATACACCCGCATTACGGCGTGTTTTCGCCGGTGCGCGGCGAATATCTGGATCTGATCGCCCAGGCGCCGCTGCCCTCCACCGAGCTGGCTTTCGACATCGGCACCGGTACCGGGGTGATCGCCGCGGTGCTGGCGCAACGTGGCGTCAAGAAGATCGTCGCTACTGAACTCAATCCGCGTGCACTCGCCTGCGCCCGTGACAATATCGAGCGGCTGGGCCTGGGCGAGCGCATCGAGATCGGCGCGACTGATCTTTTCCCGGCCGGACAGGCGCCGCTGATTGTCTGCAACCCGCCCTGGTTGCCGGGTGCTGCCAATAGCGTGCTTGATCAGGCCATCTACGATCCGGATAGCCGCATGTTGCAGGGCTTTCTCAAAGGGCTAAAGGATCATCTGAGTCCCGGCGGCGAAGGCTGGTTAGTGCTTTCGGATCTGGCCGAGCATCTGGGCTTGCGATCCCGCGCCTTTTTGCTAAAGGCGATTGCCGATGCCGGCCTTACGGTGCTGGAGCGCCTGGATATTCGCCCTCGTCACGGCAAGGCCACCGACGTGAGTGACCACCTGCATGCGGCGCGATCTGCCGAGGTGACTTCGCTGTGGCGCCTGCAATAACGTAATTCCGGTATGTTTGACGCTGCTTAAAAAAAGAGCAGTTGATCGTTTTTTAGGCAGCGCTTTGCGGTAGAATTGCGGCCCTTCCTCACCGTAATTCTTCCGTTTCGCCTGATGGAATTCGCTGGCTTCACTCTCCGCAATAATCTGTTTGTCGCCCCGATGGCGGGCGTGACGGATAGGCCCTTCCGTCAGCTCTGCAAGAAGCTGGGCGCGGGCGTGGCCGTGTCGGAAATGGTGACCTCGAATTCCCTGCTCTACGGCAGCGCCAAGACGCGCCGTCGCGCCAATCACGACGGTGAAGTCGATCCGATCTCGGTGCAGATTGCCGGCGCCGATCCGAAGATGATGGAAGATGCCGCCCGCTACAACGTGGACGAAGGCGCGCAGATCATCGACATCAATATGGGTTGCCCGGCCAAGAAGGTCTGCAACGTCATGGCCGGCTCGGCGCTGATGCAGAACGAGCCGCTGGTGGCCGAGATTCTTGAGGCTGTGGTGCGCGGTGCCGGTAATGTGCCGGTGACGCTCAAGTTCCGCACCGGCTGGAACCGCGACAACAAGAATGCACCGAATATTGCGCGCATCGCGCAGGAGTCCGGCATCCGCGCCGTCGCCATTCACGGCCGCACGCGCGCCGACCAGTACATGGGCGAGGCCGAGTACGACACCATCGCTTTGGTCAAGTCGCAGATCAAGATTCCGGTGATCGCCAATGGCGACATCACCTCGCCGCAGAAAGCCAAGTTCGTGCTCGACTACACCAAGGCCGACGGTGTCATGGTCGGTCGCGCCGCACAGGGCCGTCCCTGGATCTTCCGCGAGATTGAGCACTACCTGAATACCGGCGAGCTGATGGCCGCGCCCAAGGTGACGGAAATCCACCAGATTCTGCGCGAGCACCTGATGGATCTGTATGGCTTTTACGGCGAAGAGACCGGCGTGCGTGTCGCCAGAAAGCACATCTCCTGGTACACCAAGGGCCTGGTGGGCTCCGCCAATTTCCGCCATGCCATGAACAAGCTGCCGACGGTTGCCGAGCAACTGACGGCGACCGACGAATTCTTCCACGCCCAGGCCGCCGAGAGCGAGCGCCTGCGCTACGAGGAAGACGCGAAAGAATCCCAAAATCCCGAGGCGCTTGCAGCATGAGTTCCAGCGATCTTTCCGACAGCGTACGCCGCTCCCTGAACCGCTATTTCCGCGATCTTGACGGCGAACGCCCGTGCGCCATCTACGACATGGTGCTGGCCAGCGTGGAGAAGCCCATGCTCGAAGTCGTCATGAGGCAGGCTGACGGCAATCAGACCGTCGCCGCCGAACTGCTGGGCATCAATCGCAATACCTTGCGGCGCAAGCTCACGGAGCACGGCCTGCTCTGAAGAACCCTTCGGCCCCACCGCAGCGTGGGGCCGGTTTTTTGTACCAAGTCCATACCCTATGACCACCAAAGTAAGCCAGGCGCTGCTGAGCGTCTCCGACAAGACCGGCGTACTTGAGTTCGCCAGAGCGCTCGCCGCGCTCAACGTCAATCTGTTGTCCACCGGAGGCACCGCCAAACTGTTGCGCGATGCCGGCCTCGCCGTCACCGACGTGTCCGATTACACGGGCTTTCCGGAAATGCTGGACGGTCGCGTCAAGACCCTGCACCCCAAGGTGCATGGCGGCATCCTGGGTCGTCGCGATCTCCAGGAACACACCGACACGATGGCGCAGCACGATATTCCGCGCATCGATCTGGTGGTGGTCAATCTCTATCCCTTCCAGGCGACGGTCGCCAAGCCTGATGTCACGCTGGACGATGCCATCGAGAACATCGACATCGGCGGCCCGGCCATGGTGCGCGCGGCGGCCAAGAACCACGGCAATGCTGCCGGTGGTGTCGGTATCGTCACCGATCATGAAGACTACGCGAACATCATCGCCGAGCTGAAGGCCAATGCTGGTGCGCTCTCCTACGCCACCCGCTTTGCGCTGGCCAAGAAAGCCTTTACGCACACCGCGCGTTACGACAGCGCCATCGCCAACTGGCTGACCAGCCTTGACGAACAGAACGTGCCGCAGGTTTTCCCCAACAAACTGCAGCTCGCCTTCGACAAGGTGCAAGATCTGCGCTACGGCGAGAATCCCCATCAGCAGGCCGCCTTCTACAGGGAGCCGCAGGCCGTCGAGGGCAGCATCGCCACCTATGAACAGATCCAGGGCAAGGAGCTCTCTTACAACAATATCGCCGATGCCGATGCGGCGTGGGAATGTGTAAAGAGCTTTAAAGCAACAGAGGGCGAGATCGCCTGCGTCATCATCAAGCACGCTAACCCGTGCGGCGTAGCACTCGGCGCGAATGCGACCGAGGCCTATCGCAAGGCCTTCACTACCGACTCGACCTCGGCCTTCGGCGGCATCATCGCCTTCAACGTCGCCATCGACAAGGCTGCAGCCGAAGCGGTCGCTGGCCAGTTCGCCGAAGTCATCATCGCGCCGGAAGTTACCGCCGAGGCGCGCGCTGTGTTTGCCTCCAAGCAGAACCTGCGCGTACTCATCGTGCCCCTGGCAACGACCGGCGCAGGCTTTGATTACAAGCGCGTTGGCGGCGGCATCCTGGTGCAAAGCGCCGATATCGCGCCCATCAGTGCGGCTGAGCTCAAGGTGGTCACCAAGCGTGCACCGACCGCCAAGGAACTTGCCGACATGCTGTTCGCGTGGCGTGTGGCCAAGTATGTGAAGTCGAACGCCATCGTTTACTGCAAGGATGGCGTCACCGTCGGTGTCGGCGCCGGTCAGATGAGCCGCGTCGATTCCTCGCGCATCGCCGTCATCAAGGCCGAGGCCGCCAAGCTGCAGATTGCCGGTTGCGCGGTTGCGTCCGACGCATTCTTTCCCTTCCGCGACGGTTTGGACGTGTTGGCCCAGGCCGGCGCCACCGCCGTCATCCAGCCGGGCGGTTCGGTGCGCGATGCCGAAGTCATTGCTGCCGCCGATGAGCAGAACATCGCCATGGTGTTCACCGGCTTCCGCCATTTCCGTCACTAAGCATTTTTGTCGAGCAATTCCGTGATCAAGCGCAGTCTCCTCACTCTCGCCGCACTTCTCTCCCTTGCCGTTCAGGCCGAGGAGACCGAGGTCGTCGAGCGTGACGACAGCTGGTACCAGCGCAGCTGGAATGCGGTAGCGAAGACCTATCGCGAAGGGCAGTCCGAACTGTATGTCCCGCTGCGCACGCATCATCTGCGCTTTGCCTACGATCGCGAAAAGATAGCCGAGTACAACGAAAAGCCCCTTGGCCTAGGCTATGGGCGCGGTTACTACGATGAACGCGGCAACTGGCACGGCGTGTACGTCATGGGTTTCCAGGATTCGCACGCCAAGCCGGAGTGGATGCTCGGCTACAGCTGGAAGGCCATGTGGGGCGAGCGTAGCGGCTGGCAGACCGGCCTGGGCTACACCGCCTTCGTCACCACCCGTTCCGACATCGGCAACTACACGCCCATCCCCGGCGTGCTGCCGGTGGCGGCGATCTCGTACCGGAATTTCTCGCTTGAAGGCACGTATGTGCCGGGCGGACGCAATAACGGCAATATCCTGTTCTTCTGGGGCAAGTGGTCGTTTGGTGACCGCTGATACCTCGCATTCCTTTGTGGAGACGTTTGAATGAAGCTTCTCGTCGTCGGTTCCGGTGGTCGTGAACACGCTCTTGCCTGGCGCCTGGCCCAGACCCCCGGTCTGCAGGTTGTCTATGTCGCGCCAGGTAACGCCGGTACGGCGCGCGAGAAGGAGCTCAAGAACATTCCGATCACTGATCCGAATGAGCTGGCCGACTTTGCCGAGAAGGAAGGCGTCTATCTGACCCTGGTCGGGCCGGAAGCGCCCCTGGCCGCAGGTATCGTCAATATCTTTCGTGCCCGCGGCTTGCGCATCTTCGGCCCGACACAGGCTGCCGCGCAACTCGAAAGCTCCAAGGACTTTTCCAAGCGTTTCATGGCGCGCCATGGTATCCCCACCGCCAAGTTCGAGACCTTCTCCGACGCTGCCGCCGCGCACGCCTATGTAAACCAGGAAGGCGCCCCCATCGTCATCAAGGCGGACGGCCTGGCTGCCGGCAAGGGTGTGGTCGTCGCCATGTCGCTGGACGAGGCGCACGCCGCCATCGACATGATGCTGCTCGACAACAAGATGGGCGATGCGGGTGCGCGCGTTGTGATCGAGGAGTTCCTCGACGGCGAAGAAGCCAGCTTCATCGTCATGGCCGATGGCAAGCATGCGCTGGCGATGGCGACCAGCCAGGACCATAAACGCCTTGGTGACGGCGACCAGGGCCCCAATACCGGCGGCATGGGCGCTTATTCGCCCGCGCCAGTGGTGACGCCGGACGTGCATGCGCGCGCCATGCGCGAGGTGATCATGCCGACCTTGCGCGGCATGGAGGCCGACGGCATTCCCTATACTGGCTTCCTCTACGCCGGCCTGATGATCAAGCCGGACGGCTCGATCAAGGTGCTGGAATTCAATTGCCGCATGGGCGATCCGGAGACTCAGCCCATCATGATGCGTCTCAAGAGCAACTTCGTCACGCTGCTCGACGCCGCCATCGACGGCAAGCTCGATCAGGTCGAAGCCGAGTGGGACTTCCGCGTCGCCATGGGCGTGGTGTTGGCGGCCTACAACTATCCGGAGACGCCGCGCAAGGGCGATGTTATCCGCGGCCTCGACCAGAAGCTGGTGGATGCGCATGTCTTCCACGCCGGCACGAGCGACCAGGACGGCGAAGTCGTCACCGCCGGTGGCCGTGTGCTCTGTGTCACCGCACTGGGCGACACCGTGCGCGGCGCACAGAAGCTGGCCTATGACGCGATCGACAAAATCAACTTCGACGGCATGCAGTATCGCAAGGACATCGGTTATCGCGCCATCAAGCGCTAGGGCGATTTACTTGCACAGGCGCCGAAAAAAGCCTTAAAGTCCAAGCCGCGTGCATGTTGCACGCGGCTTTTTCTTGTGCGGATGGAACGTTGATGATGGCAAAGACGGCCAATTTTGATGTTGACGCGATACGTCACTACCTGACGGGGCTGCGCGTCAAGATCGTTGGGGCGCTGGAGCGCTTCGACGGCAAGCCGTTCAAGCGCGACGCCTGGGAGCGCGGTATGTCCTGCGTGATCGAGGAGGGCAATTTCTTCGAGCGTGGCGGCGTCAATTTCTCGCATGTCACCGGCGATGAACTACCCACCTCGGCAACCGCGCATCGCCCCGAGCTGGCTGGCCGGCCGTGGGAGGCCATGGGCGTCTCGCTGGTACTGCATCCGCGCAATCCGTATTGCCCGACCGCACACGCCAATGTGCGCTGCTTTGTCGCCTATCCGCCGCTAGGCGCTGCGCCGGACGTGCAGCCCATCTGGTGGCTGGGCGGCGGCATGGACATGACGCCCTACTACGGCTTCGAGGAAGACGCGAAGCATTTTCACCAGACCTGCAAGACCGCACTCGCGCCGTTTGGCGAAGAAACCTATGCGCACTACAAGAAGTGGTGCGACGACTACTTCTTCCTCAAGCATCGCAATGAGCCGCGCGGCATCGGCGGCATCTTCTTCGACGACCTCAACGAGCAAGGCCCGGGCAACGCAGACAAGAGCTACTGGCCGTTTACAAAATGCTTCAATCTGCTGCAGGCGGTTGGCAACGGCTTTCTCGACGCCTACCTGCCCATCTGCGAGCGCCGCCGCAACATGCCCTATGGCGAGCGTGAGCGCGATTTTCAGGCTTATCGTCGCGGCCGCTATGTCGAATTCAATCTGGTGTGGGACCGTGGCACGCTGTTCGGTTTGCAGTCCAAAGGCCGCGCCGAATCCATCCTCATGTCCATGCCGCCGGTCGTCAAGTGGCGCTATGACTGGGCGCCGGAAAAAGGCAGTGCCGAAGAAAAGCTATACCGCGATTTTCTGCGGCCGCGCGACTGGGCTTGAGCGGCGCGGTATGATGCGCTGAACTAAAACCCTGGGGAGGGGGAGGGATGCGGGACTGGAGCAAGCTGCGCTTCCTCGTCGTCGAGGACTCGGCCACGATGCGCATGTGGTTGCGCAACAGTATTCTCGGCATGGGCGGCAAATCCGTCGATCAGGCCGTCAACTACAGTGATGCGCTCTACCGCATCAATAATCGCGAGCCCTTCGACGTCATTCTCTGCGACTACATTCTCGATGAGGGCAGCAGCCGGTCCGGCCGCCCCAAGGATGGCCAGCATCTGCTGGAAGAGTGCCGGCACCGGCGCCTGATCCCGACCTCCTGCGTCTTCATCATGGTCACGGCCGAGCGCGCCTATGAGCAGATCTTCGCCGTCGCCGAACTGGCGCCCGATGATTATCTGATCAAGCCTCTCACACCCAGCAGCCTGTCCGAACGCCTGTCCAAGGCCTACGAAAAGAAACTGGCGCTGAAGCCCCTGACCGACCGTTTCGACGCCAGCGACTACCAGGCTTGCCTCGAAGGTACCCGCACCATGCTGGAGCGGAAGACGCCCTATGAGCTCGATTGCCTGCGCCTGATCGGCGAATGTCTGCTCAAGCTCAATCGCAACGAGGAAGCGCACCAGCACTACAGTGCCGTGCTGGTGGACTACCCGCGTCTACCGTGGGCGCGCCTGGGCGCGGCGCGTACCTATTTTGCGCTCGACCGCTACGACGAATCGCGTGATCTGCTGGAAAGCCTCATCACCGAGAACCGTGATTTCGCGCAGGCGCACGACATGCTGGCGCAGGTACATGAGATCAAGGGTTCGCCCGAGCTGGCGCGGGCGCTGATGAAGGATGTGCTGGCCCGCAACCCGCGCGCCATACACCGCCACCGCGAAGTCGTGCGCATGGCACTCGACGTCGGCGATAGCGCCGACGCCAGCGCGGCCTATGCCGGCATGTTCGAGCACGGCGTGGGTTCCGTGATGTTGCATGCCAGCGATTTCTCCGGCTTTTCCACACTCCTGCTCAAGCAGCCGGGCGCGGAATCCTCGGCGCGCCTGACCAAGCTGATCTCGACCCTCAACGATCATTACCTGAAGCTGGACAGCGACAGCGAAGAGTCGCGCGGTTACCGTCTGGCCGAACTGGTGGCGCAGTATGCGCGGGCCAAGTCAGGTAGCAATCAGACCGAGGCCAGGGGCTTCTACGCCCAGATCAGCAGTGCCATGCGCGAGCGGCCGGTCGGCGACAACGGCATGCTGCTGGCGGTGATGGAGGTGGCGATCGCGGAAGGCGACGAGGCCGGTGCTGCCGAGATCAGCCGCAAGGTGCTGGCCGATTATCACGGCAACGAAGCCATGACCGCACGCATCGTCGGCGCCATGGAGCGGGGCGGTATGGGCGCCATCGCCAAGCGTCTGACCGATGAATCCGAAGTCGCGATGCAGAACCTCAACCGCAAGGCCGTCGGCCTGGCGCGCGATGGCAAGATGCAGGAGGCAATGTACGAATTCATCCGCCTCGCCGACGAGACGCGTAATCTTTCCGTCACCTTCAATGCCGCGCTGGCCATCGTGCGTGCGCTGGAGGCCGGCAGCGATGACGAGACGCTGTCGCGCAAACTCTCGCACTACATAGACGTGATGAAAAATCGCGATGCCGCGAATCCGCGCACGCTGCGCATGCTGGAAATGGCAGCACCCTATCTGCGCGGCACCTGAGCGCAAGTCGCCTCAGCGTCGGCGCGCTGTATTGCCGCCGAAGCTGAAGCTGTAGAACACATCCAGGGCCGCGTCGGTGCCGGACGTCCCGACCACCGACACGCGTTCGCTGAGCTTGAGCGTCAGCTTGACCAGGCTGGTGGCTCCGCCCAAGGCCTGTTCGTAGGACAGGCGCAGCCGGTTCGACAACTGCTTGCCGACTGCCAGGACCTGGCCGCTGCTGGCGCTGCTGCCGCCCATCGCCACCACGCTGCTGCGCATGGCTTGCCCCTGGCCGGGCACGCCACTGCGCACGCTGATTTCATCGATGCCGAAACTGTCCTTGAGCTGCTGCGTAGCGGTGCTGCTCTGGCCGCCGAAAATGGCGCCGACCGCCGCCATCAGCACACCCGAGTCGTTGCCGTCGTGCTCCGGCGGTCGACCCAGCACCAGCCAGGACAACTTTTCGGCATCCGGCACATTCGGTTCCGATACCAGGCGTACGACCGGCGCCTGCGCGTAGCCCGTGATCGCTACGCCCGCTTCCACCGGCAGACCCTTGCGCAGGGCGACGATATTGAGCGCCGGATTTTCCAGCAGCCCTTGGAAGTTGAGGATGCCGCGCTCGATCTCGAGCTGTTGTCCATAGGCTTCGTAGCGTCCGTCGACCAGCGTGACCGTGCCGCTGGCGCGCGGAAGGTCCTGCGCGTTGGCGCTGACCTGGATTTGTCCTGCCAGGCGTCCGCGTGCGCCGGCACCGGCAAAGGAGAAGTGCCGCCCCAGGCCGATCTGCACCTCGCCGCGCCACGGCGTGAGGCGGCGTGCCTCGCCGTCGGACTTGCCGGCCCGGTGCACGACCACATCGTCCGACAACTGGGGTCGCGACAGATCGGCCAGTTGCCAGTGCGCGGCATCCACGCCCAAGCTTGCCTGCATGCCGAGCCGCGCCTGCTGCCAATTCAGCCGGCCTTGTCCTGACAGTAGCAGCCACTGCTGCGGCGTTTGCGCCACGCCCAGCCGCTCCAGCTTGAATTCGAGTGCCAGCGCTTCGGCCTCGGCGCTGGGCTGTGCGCCCACTTGCATGCGCCCCTGCGCGCTGATGCGACCGGGCGTTGCAATCAAGGCGCGCCCCTTGTCATCGAGCAGGCGCTGCAGGGCAGGCGGTGGAGCAGTGAGTTCGCTTTGCGCGGAGAACTCCTCCAGCGTGAGCAGACTGTTGCGCAGATGCGCGCGCAAGCGGCCCTGGTGCAGATGCATGCGCGTATCGATCTGGCGCAGTCCCAGTGCGTCGCCGCGGATGTCGCCGTTCAGCAGCGGCAGTTGCAGCGTGCCGGCCAGTTGCACATCTGCATCCAGCCGCCCGCTGGCTCGCCACATCGGACCGAGCAGCGCGTTGAACCAGGCCAGGTCTTCAACCGAAGCCTGCAGGCGACCCTGTAGCGGCGTTTGCGCCGAGAGCCGCCAGACATCCTGTGGGCGCGCCGATAGCTCGATGCTGGCGCGACCCAGGCCGGGATTGCCGGCTTGCGCGGATACCTGCATACGGCCGGCAACGGCACTGCCCTGCAGGCGCAGGCTGGCGTTGCTGCTGACCAAGCGCGCAGGCCCGATAGTCCAGCGCGTGGCGCCGAGCAGGAGCGGGGTTTCTTCCGCTAGCCGCAGTTCACGCTGCGCTGCCGGCTGTGCCAGCGACAGCTGCGTCAGGCTGCCCTGCCACTCGGACTCGGCCTTGGGCGCAAAGCCGCCGCGGGCGGCAAGCTGCAGCGGCATGTCTGCGTCGAGCAGTGCAGACAGGCGGATCTCATGCTGGCGCCGGCTGCCATGCACATCAAGCATGAACTTGCGCAGGCTATGTTCGCCCGCAGCCAGATCCAGCTGTTCAAATTGCAATTGCAGCTGCATCGGATCATTGGGTCGCGCGCCGATATCGCTCGCCATCTTCAACTGGCTGATGCGGCCCTGGCCCGGCAGGCGCAGCAGCGTGCTGTGTGCGTTGCCCTGCAGTTGCAAGGCCTCCAGCCGGCCCGAAGCCTCCAGTCTTGCCTGCAGGTCGCCTTCGATGCCGTAAGGCGCCAGCTTGGGCGCCTGGATCTCCAGCAGCAGTTTCTCGCCCGGGCGCCCAAAAGCACCCGTCAGACGCGCCCGGTTAGGGCCCAGATCCAGCGCCAGGTTTGCCTTGCGCACCTGCGGCCCGGCCAGCTCCAGTTGTCCGCCCCCGGTGGCCGGTGCATCGGCGAGGCGACTGTTGCGCAACGCGAACTCGAAGCGCAGTTGCGGCGACTCACCGAGCCGCCCGGCAGCGCTGAAGTCGCCATTGAGCTGGCCTTTTGCAGCGCGCAGGAACTGCGCCGGGTTGAACTGATCGAAGCGGCCCTCGGCAAGAAAGTTTTGTGTGGTGGAGTCCAGATGGCCTTGCAACAGCACGCTGGCACCGTGAGCCTTGAGTGCCAGGCGTTCGAGCTGTATGCGTGCGCTGCTGCGCTCGAGCTGCATCTGCAGCGCGAGCGTGGCGTCGCGCAGATCGGCGCGCAGCGTTTGCTCGCCCGGCGTCGTATTGATTGTGATGGGACCGCTCAGGCGCGTCGGCCGTGCGCGGCTATGAATGCCGGACAGATCGAGAGCCTGCGCCTCAAGCTCGGCGCTCAGGCCAGCACTGCCCAAGTTCGCCTGTCCTTGCAGAACACTGCTGCCATGGCTGAGGCGCAGCGCGGAGAGTTGCAGTTGCTGCTCCTGCAGACTCAGGCGCACGCGCATCTGGCGCAGCGGCAGGCGTTGCTTGTCTATGGGTCCGGCCAGTGCATTGTCGAGGCGACAATTGGTGCTTGGCGCGGGGCTCGATGAGCTCGCACTGGCGGCGCGGCCCTGCGCTTCCGCCAGGCGGCAGTCGGCGCTGATGCGTGTGTGCGGCAACGTCGGCAGCAGGGCGGCCAGATCCAGGTCCTTGGTGCTGAAGGCAAGTGCAGCCAGAGGCTGCTCGGCGTAGGGGCGCAGCACCGTTTGCAGGTCCAGATCGAAAGGCCCGGCGCGGCGCTGCAGGGCGACTTCACTCCGACTCAGATCACCGCCGGCCTTGAGCACCACGGCAAAAGGCTTGTCCTGAAGCTTGCCGTCCAGGCTGGCATCCAGCGACAAGGCAAACGGCGGCTGCGCCGCCAGTGTGCCGTGCGCTTGCAAGCCCAGCGCGTCGCGCTGCAGGGTTAGGCGCTCGAGCACATAGCCAGCGTCTGTCACGTGCAGCGAGGCCGAGGCGCTGTCGGCGATCAGCTGTCCATTGATGCGCAGGGCGGCGACGGCGAGGCGGGTGATATTGAGCCTGAAGGGTAGGGCAAGGCTGTCCGGCAGACGCGCCGCCTCTTCGCTGTTGCCGGTTTCAATCGCTGTTTCGCCCAGACCGAGCGCATCGATCTGCAGGGTGCCGCGCAGCAAGGCCAGCGGCGACCAGCGCAGATCGAGGTCACGCACCTGCATGCGGCTGTCGACATCCTGCCAGCGCAGTGTGCCGATATGGACCCGTTCGGCGAGCCGGCCCGACACCTGTTCAAGCTGCAGCTTGCCGCCGCTGAGCTTGCTCAGCAGCGAGGCGGCGCCGTGCAGACCGCTTTCGGTCAGCAGCAGCCAGGCCAGCGCTGCGGCAGGCAGGAGCAGAAACAGCGGGATGAGCAGGAGGCGTCGGCGTTGCATGGGCGGCTGCTCAGAACGGAATCGCCAGCGAGAAATGCAGGCGCGGCATGCGGCTTTCCTCGCCCCAGGCGAGATCGAGACCGATCGGTCCGGCCGGGCTGAGCCAGCGCGCGCCGGCGCCGGCACCGTATTTGAGGCGCACCTTGTCGAGGCTGTCGACGGCATTGCCAGCGTCGACGAAGAGCGCCATGCCCCAGGCCTTGTCCAACCAGTGCGTGTACTCGGCGCTCAGGGTCGTCATGTAGCGACCGCCGACGATGGCTTCGCCGTTGCGCACGCCCAGGCTCTGGTAGCCGTAGCCGCGCACCGAGTTGGTTCCGCCGGTGCGGAACAGATAGCTTTCCGGGATGCCGTCCTTGCTCGCCGCAAAGGTATAGCCGACTTCGGCGCGCAGGCTCAGCGTATCGCGTGCGCCGACCGGGAAATACTGCTGGAAACGTGCCTGGGTGCGGACAAAGTCCTGATCCGAGGCCATCGCCTTGGACGCCACACCCAGCTTGAACAGTAGCGCCTGTCCGCGGCGCGGGTTGACCAGACTATCGAGGTGATACCAGTTGAACTGGCTGTCGGCGACCAGCGCCTTGTTGCGGGTGGCGATTCCGCCCCAGGGTTCCTTGTCTTCCTGTTCCCAATTGAGCAGATACTTGGCATCGACGCTGCCGCGTTTCTGCGCGCGCTGAATGCTGAAGGCGTGCCGCTCGGTTTTCAGATTGGCAATGTCGGTGTGTTCAATGGCCATGCCCACGCTGGGCAGATAGTTTTTGTGCGCAGGCGGCAGGAACACATCGGCATACAGCGTCTGTCGCTTTTCTTCGAGGCGGACACCGGTGTTCAGCTTCCACGCCTGCCAGGCAAGATTGGTGGTGCTGTACATCGCCTCCACGCGCGCGCCTGTATTCGAACTGGCGCCGGCGCCGAAGGAAATGCGGTGCGGCGCCCGTTCGCGCAGGCGCAGATGCACCGGCAGTTGCAAGCGCCCATCGGCGTCCGCTTGGGCCTCTTCAGGCTGGGTGCTGACCTGCACCGAGCTGAAGTAGCCGCTGGCCTGCAGCGCCGCCTGCAAGGCCGTGAGCGCCGCCTCGTCGTAGGGATCGCCCGGTTTGACGAAGCGGTTGTAGCGGGCGATCAGCTCGCTGTCGTAACTTTCCAGCCCGCGTATGACGAGCGGGCCGAAACGATAGGCGGCGCCGCTGCTAAAGATCAGGGTGAGGTCGGCGGCTTGCGCCGGCACATCGATGTCGGCGCGACTTTCTTGCAGTCCAG
Source organism: Rhodocyclaceae bacterium (assembly GCA_035565355.1). Classification (GTDB taxonomy): domain Bacteria; phylum Pseudomonadota; class Gammaproteobacteria; order Burkholderiales; family Rhodocyclaceae. Next base: position 4,014 of record DATMSM010000105.1, on the reverse strand, counting down.
CGGCGCGAAAGTCGCTTGCCAGCAATTGCGTCAGCAGCGCCTGCTTGGCTCGGCTCCAGTCAGCCTGACGGAAGGGCATGCCCGGTTTGAGCGACCATGCCGAACGCAGCGCGTCGCGTTGGGCCTCCGTCACATCGCCTTCGATCACGAGATTCACATCACGGACCAGGACACGCGGCCCCGGCTCGACCTTGAGGCGGAGTTCCCGCTCCTGCATCGAGTAAGTCAGGCGTGGCTCGAAATAACCTTCGGTCGCCAACAGCTCCGGGACCAGCTTGTCGAGCTGTCTTTGCAGGCGCACGCCGGCAGCGGCATCGTCACTGGCTTCATCCGGCAAATGGGGTGACAGCAGCTCGACAATGTCGCGCGGGGTATCCGTGAGCCGGATTTCGGCGCGGGCGGAGAAGGCAGTACAGAGACCGAGCCCGCATAGCAGGGCAATGCGGTGGCACGGCGAAAGCGTGCGGCGATGCGTAGGCAGACAACCCTCCTGCGTCCGCCGCTCAGTTCAGGAGCGCGGCGGCACGGTAATGCTTGTTGGCAAGCTCGTTCTGTTCCAGATGGTCGAGCAGCTGCGCCAGGGCAATGCGTGCGGCGCGGCTGTCATCCAGCGACAGTGAAGCTTCGAAATAACTTTGCGCCTTGCCCCACAGCTGCTTGTCCTGGCACAGGCGGCCCAGCACCAGCAGCAAGGCGGAGTCCCGGGGGTGGCTGAGCAGCCAGCCCTCGGCGCGGGCGATGCGGCCGAGCACGTCGCCGCCACGGCAATCGGCGTAGAGGGCCACCAGCTCGGAGTTCCATTCTTCATCGAGGCCGTCCTCGATCACCTGTTGCGCGGCGGCGTATTCCTTGGCGGCCAGCATGGAGCGTGCGGCTTCGAGGGCCAGGCCCGGTGCGTGCCGCTCTGCTTCGGGCACACGATCCCAGTAGCCGGACAGGCTGTGGCCATCGGCAGCGAGTGCGCGCAGGCGTTCGCGATGAGCGCCGGCGATCAGCGGGGCGGCCTGGACATCGGTCAGTGCATGGTGCTTTCTGAGCTGGCGCGCCAGATGCACGACTTCGTTCCAGTGGCCGGCGGCGCGATGCGCGCGCAGCGCCAGGCGCATGGCGACGATATGGCGGCCGCTGCGCTGCTCGATCTGGTTGAGCAGGGTCAGTGCCTCGGTGAATTCGCGCGATTCGACCGCCAGCTCGGCCTCAAGCAGCAGACGTTCGCTGCGCACCTCGCCATCGTGCGCACTGGCACGCTGGCGCCATTCCAGAACCTTCTGCTCGTCGCGCAGTGAATGCGCTGCTGCGAGCGCGATCAGTGCAGCCAGCCCCGGCGCATGGCCGGCCTTCCAGGCCAGCTCGGCACTGGACAGGCTGCGCGCATAGCGGCCGCCCAGCCAGAACAGCACGGCTTCACGCAGTGCGTCTTCGGCCTTGCGCTGGCGGCGCAGGGTGCGAAAGGTGCGTACGCGCGCGGGCAGTGCAAGCGTCAGGAAGATGCCGCGCAACAACAGATAGCCGACCACGAAAGTCGTGATCACCAGCAGCACGAGCAGATTGAGCGAGATTTCGACACGCCACGGCGGCAGCACGAACAGCGCGTAGCCGTCGTTGTGCTGCGCGGCCAGCGCCAGGCCGACGGCCAGGGCGCCCAGGGTGATCAGCCACAGCAGGGTGCGCATTAGGGCGTGCTCACGCTAAGGCGGCGAGATGCGTTGCCGCAAAATGCCGATGGATGCAAGGCGCGCGACACAGCGAAGAGTGGTTCTCTTCGCAAGGAGTGCAACGCAGCAGACGCGGCATTTTGCCGCAACCCGAAGGGAATGATGAAAATCGGGCGCATTGCGGCGTTACTCGCTCCTTGCGTAGATGAACTACGCTGCGTCACTCGCGCCTTGCACTGCATCCCGATTTTTATCATTCGCACTCGTCTCCTTAGCGTGAGCACGCCCTAACGCTTCTCGCGCGGCAGCCGGAGCGTGCGCAGTGCGGCTTGGGTTTCGTCCAGCCGCGGCAAGGCCAGATTCAGATTGCTGGCGGACATGCGCTGCAGCGTATCGCGTGCGGATTTGACGGCCGGTGCACGCATGTCGAAATACTGCTCCAGCCATTTCACCGCCAGACGCAGATCGTCGCGGAAACTGGAGCCGTCGCGTTGTAGCAGCGAGAGTCGTGCATTGATGAGACGCAGGCGCAGGTTTTCGCGCAGGAACAATGTCTGGTTGGGCGCGAGCAGGGCCGGGGCATCCTTGTCCATGCGTTCGATGCGCACCATCTCCTTGACCTCGGTCCAGGCGCCGTCAAGCAGGCCTGACCAGTAGGCGGCTTCGGTCATGGCGGGTACGGGCGCCTTGTCCTGGTCCTTGGCGGCGCTGCGCGGCGGGCGCTGTGCATAGGCCAGCGGCAGGGTATCGACGGCGGCCACCACGGTTTCGAGACGGGTTGCCATACCCGAGATATCAGCCTGCGGCAGCGCCTTGAGGCGTTCGATGTCGCGCGTGATCAGGCGGCGCACACTGGCGAACTGCGCATTGCCGTTCTGCGTCAGGCGCGTTTCGGCGCTCTGCAGTGCGATCAGGGCCGCTTCGACATTGCCCGCCAGCTGCAGTTGCTGTGCCGCGATGGCGACCGATTGTTCAATCTCGACCAGCAGCCGCTCATCGCGGCCGCGCGCCAGATCCTGGTACATGGACTCAAGCGCTGCCTGCTGGCCTTGCGCCTCATTGAGCTTGGCTTCGAGCAGCGCCACGCGCGCGGCCAATGCCTGAGTTTCTTCCTTGGCCTGGCGGCTGTCGCTGCGGCTGTCGCGGATGGCACCATCGCCTTCGCTCAGACGCTGGGCGAGATCCTCCTGCAGGCCGGCGATGCGGCTGCTGCCGGTGACCCAGGTCGCTGCCGCCAGCGCGACGGCAACGAGTGCGATCAGCAGGGCTGGTTGTTTAAGCAGCGCCGGGCGCGCAACGGAAGGGGCGGCTGGCGCGGGGGTGGGGGTTTCACTCATGGTCGAAGTATCTTAGCAAACCCGCCATCAGTCCGGCATCTGCAGGGTCTGTCAGCACTACCTGGTGTAGGCCGCAAGCATCAGCGGCGGCGGCAATGCGCGCATGCGGCACGAACAGCGGGGTCTTGCGCAGCCAGGCCTGACCGAGCTGGCCGACCATGGCAACGAGGTTGTGCAGGCCCTCGCTGCTGGTGACGGTGATGGCGTCGAGCTGACCGGCCTGCCACAGGCGCAGCAGCGGGTCGGCACTTTGCGTCGGGCGGTGGCGTGTATAGCAGGCGGCATAGTCCACCGTTGCGCCGCGCTGGCGCAGCGTGGTGGACAGCAGTTCGCGGCCACCGTCGCCACGGAAAATAATGACGCGCCGGCCTTGCATGTTTTGCAACTCGGGTAGTTCGAGCAGGGCCTCGGAATCGAAACGCCCTTGCGGACACAGTACCTGTTTCTCCTGCCCCGCCAGGTTGTGCGCCTGCAGGGCGGCTTCGCTGCTGTGGCCGACGGTGGCGACGCGCAAATGCGGCGGCCAGGCGCGGCGCGCCAGCACTTCGCGCAAGCCCAGGGCGACGGCATTGGGACTGACGAAGACGGCGAAGTCGTACTGGTCGAGTGCGATGATGCGTTCGACCAGCTCGGTCGTGTTGTTCAGCGGTGCGATGGCCAGGACCGGGAACAGCACCGGCACGGCGCCCTCGGCCACCAGCGCCTCGGCCAGGTGTGTGGCCTGGCCGGCGGGGCGGGTGACGACGATATGGCGCCCCCTCAATGACATGATGGCGTCATGCCGGCCTGGTGTGGCCCGGCAGTTCAGCGAGGATGGCGTCAGCGCCATCGGCGCGCAACTGTTCGACCAGGCGTAGCCCCAAGCCTTCCGGGTCGGCGGCGTTGCCGCTGAGTTCGGCGGTAGCAATGCGGCTGCCGTCGGGCAGGGCCACCAGGCCGCGCAGGCGCAGGGTATTGCCCGCCTGCATTTCGGCGTAGGCCGCCAGCGGCACTTCGCAACTGCCCGCCAGGGCCCGCGAGAC
>DATMSM010000104.1:0-21984 GCA_035565355.1 Rhodocyclaceae bacterium | reverse complement strand
CCGTGAAACACCTTCGCGCCGATGATATTGCGGATTGCCCGTGAGAAAGTAGGTCAGCGCCAGAGTCCCCATCCCAAAACACCCCACCTTCGAAAGACGGTGGGGTGTTTTACTTTGCGCTCTCTGTAGCCGAGGCTGCGATAACACTCTTAGCCCGGCTCATGAAAGCACCTTGCCCCTCGCACAGCGACCAATCGGCAAGGTTTCGCGTGACGCCCCTATCAGTCAATGAAGTTGCAAGGGTTTTGTGCTGAAGTTTGTCTGTCTCAAGCCTATATTCTGCGCGTGAAGCTTGGTAAAATCTCCGCCCATGAAAACGAACTTTCTCGAATTTGAACAGCCGATCGCCGAACTTGAAGCGAAGATCGAACAACTTCGCTTTGTTCAGGAAGACTCGGCTGTCGATATCTCCGAAGAGATCGGCCGGCTTGAAATCAAGAGCCAGGCGCTGACCAAGGACATTTACGCCAAGCTCTCATCCTGGCAAAGCGCTCAGGTTGCTCGCCATTCGCAACGCCCCTACACCCTCGATTACCTGAATCTGATGTTCACGGACTTCGAGGAGTTGCACGGTGATCGTCACTTTGCGGATGACCACGCTATCGTCGGCGGCATGGCGCGTTTCAATGGCCAGCCCTGCATGGTGATCGGTCACCAGAAGGGGCGTGACACCAAGGAAAAGATTTATCGTAACTTCGGTATGCCGCGTCCTGAAGGCTATCGCAAGGCCTTGCGCCTGATGAAGCTGGCCGAGAAGTTCGATTTGCCTATCTTCACCTTCGTCGATACGCCGGGTGCTTATCCCGGCATTGACGCCGAAGAACGGGGTCAATCGGAAGCGATTGGGCGCAATCTTTTCGAGATGGCGGAGCTCAAGGTCCCTCTGATTGCCACGATCATCGGCGAGGGTGGTTCAGGCGGCGCCTTGGCTATTGCTGTGGGTGATGTCGTCAATATGTTGCAATACTCGGTGTATTCCGTCATTTCTCCCGAGGGTTGTGCTTCCATTTTGTGGAAGAGCGCCGAGCGCGCCAATGAGGCGGCCGAGACCATGGGGATTACCGCGGCACGCCTCAAGGCTTTGGGCCTGATCGACCGCATCGTGACTGAACCGCTGGGCGGCGCCCACCGCGATCATCAAGTCATGGCTGCAACGCTCAAGAAGGTCTTGCAGGAGCAACTCAAACAGTTGTCGGCCTTGTCGTCAGGCGAGCTTGTCGAGCGTCGTTTCGAGCGCGTGATGGCCTATGGCAAGTTCAAGGAACAGCCGATCCACTGATCCCGTGCGGGCCGTGCAAGCCTGTCTTGCCGGCCTTCAGCGTGATACCCGCATTGCGGTCGCCTTCTCCGGTGGCCTGGACTCCGCGGTTCTGCTCGACATTGCGGCTCAGGCCAGTGCCGGCGGCATAGGACAACTATCCGCCATCCATGTGCACCACGGCATCAGCGGCCATGCCGATGCATGGGCTGAATCGTGTCGTGCCATCTGTGCGGCACTGGATATTCCATTGTCAGTCATACAAGTCTCCGTACCGCGTGATTCGGACGAAGGCCTGGAGGCTGCTGCGCGGCGTTTGCGCTACCAGGCTTTCGCAACCCACCCGGCTGAGCATGTGCTGCTCGCGCACCATGCCAACGATCAGGCTGAGACGCTGCTCTTCAATCTGCTGCGCGGTGCAGGCGTGCGCGGCGCTGCCGGTATCCCGCTCCGCTCAGGTGCCGCCGGGCGCTATTTGCGCCCCTTGCTGGCCTGCAGCCGAGCCGAACTCGAAAGCTATGCCAAAGCCCATGCGCTGCAGTGGGTGGAGGACGAGAGTAATGCGGACACCGCTTATTCGCGCAACTTCATTCGCCACGAAGTCATTCCGGTTCTGAGCGGGCGCTTTCCTGCTGCGGTCGAGAATCTGGCGCGTGCGACCGAATATTTTGCTGAAGCACAGTCCATGCTGGATGAGATGGCGGAGCTGGATCTCGGCGAGTACCGCGATTTCCCGATTCCCGTTAGCCAGCTGTGCGGCCTGAGTCATGCGCGGGCACGCAATCTCTTGCGCTACCTTCTTGCCGTGAGGGGACTGCAAGCGCCCAGCAGCGTGCGCCTGGAGGAAGTGCTGCGCCAGTTCATGGAGGCTGGGCCGGATCGCCACCCTAGTCTGGAACTACCGACGTATCGGCTGTTCCGGACCCGGGGGCAGGTGGACATCGAACTCGCTTAGCCTTACTCCTGCAAAGCAATGTCGCGTTGCTTGCGTACGGCGGGGGCCAGTACGACGATGATGGCAACGGCCGAGATGGCGAGCATGGTGGCGCTGATGGGACGGTTGAGGAAGGTCATCGCATCTCCGCGTGACAGCACCAGTGCGCGACGCATGTACTCCTCCATCAGCGGGCCCAGAATAAAGCCGAGCAGCAGTGGCGCCGGCTCGCACTTGAGCTTGGCGAAAATATAGCCGAGCACACCCGAAATCGCGATCAGGTAGATATCGAAGGTCGCGTTGTTAAGGCTGAACACGCCGATGCAGCAGAACGAAAGAATGGCCGGGAACAGCAGCGGGTAGGGCACCATGATCATGCGCACCCAGAGGCCAATCATGGGTAGATTGAGCACGATGAGGAAGAAGTTACCTATCCACATCGAGGCGATGATGCCCCAGAACAGTTGCGGCTGCTCGGTGATGACCGAGGGGCCGGGCTGTATGCCTTGCAGGATCATGGCACCTATCATCAGCGCCATCACCGGGTTGGAGGGAATCCCCAGTGTCAGCATCGGAATGAAGGAGGTCTGCGCGCCGGCATTGTTGGCCGACTCCGGACCCGCCACACCTTCGATGGCGCCCTTGCCGAACTGCTCCTTGTGTTTCGAGATCTTCTTCTCGATCGAATAAGAGGCAAAGGCGCCGAGGATATTGCCACTGCCCGGCAGGATGCCGAGGGCCGAACCGAGCACGGTACCGCGCAGAATCGGTGCAGCAATACGTTTCAGGTCTTCCTTGGTTGGCATCAGGCCTTCGATCTTCTTGACCATGACCGAGCGGGTGCTTTCGCGCTCTATATTGGCAATGATCTCACCCAGGCCGAACATGCCCATGGCGACGACGACAAAGCTGACGCCGTCGGCGAGCTCGGGCAGATCAAAAGTGAAGCGCGCCATGCCGGAGTTGACGTCGGTGCCGATCAGCCCGAATAGCAGGCCGAGAATGACCATGCCGATGGCATGCAGAAGCGAGCCGTGCGCGAGCACTACGGCAACAACCAGGCCCAGCACCATCAGTGAGAAGTATTCGGCGGGGCCGAATTTCAAGGCGATCTCGGCGAGCGGTGGCGCGAACAGCGCGATCAGCACGGTGGCAATGCTGCCGGCGACGAAGGAGCCGATGGCTGCGGCAGCCAGGGCCTTGCCGGCTTGGCCGTTGCGCGCCATCTGATAGCCGTCGAGCGAGGTGACAACCGACGCCGCCTCTCCAGGCAGGTTGACCAGGATGGCAGTGGTAGAGCCGCCATATTGCGAGCCGTAGTAAATGCCGGACAGCATGATCAGCGCGGCGACCGGATCGAGGCCGAAGGTCACCGGCAGCAGCATGGCGATGGTGGCAGTCGGGCCGAGACCGGGCAGGACGCCGATGGCGGTGCCGAGAAACACGCCCAGCAGGCAGTACATCAGATTGGTGAGCGTGAAGGCGGTATCGAAGCCAATGCCCAGGTTGGTGATCAGTTCCATGCCGGTCTCCTCAGTAGCCGAACCAGGTGCCGAGCAGCGGCATGGGAATGCCCAGGCCCTTGATGAAGACCAGGCTGCAGAATATCGTCAGGCCCGCGGCGAGCAGCAAGGTGCGCACCAGATTGAAGTGCGCGCTGGCGTAGGCACTCGTGATGATCAATAGCGGCAGTGCGACCAGCAGGCCGGTCGCCCGCAAGAGACTGGCAAACAGCACGATGGGGCCAGCGATCAGGATGATGCCGCGCAGGCTGAGGGCGGAGACCGGTTCGCCCTTGCCACGCAGGCCGCGTATGGCCGAGATCACACCGATGGCAGTGAGCACCCAGGCGAGGGCGGTCGGGAAATAGCCGGGCCCCATTTTCAGTGCGGTGCCCATGCCATAGTCGTGGGCGGCGACGAGCGCAGTGACGCCAAAGGCAATGTAGATAATGCCGGCCCAGAAATCGGTGGAGTTGCTGGTATTCGTGCTCACGTTCGTGTTCCTTACGAATGATGCGCTTGATGCAACAAGGCCAGCCTGAGTTTGGGTCCAGGCTGGCCTCGTCTGAGCTTGCTTACGTTGCTCTTTGCTTAATCGGCGTAGATGCCGGCCTGCTTGATGATGGGCGCCCACTTGTCAATTTCGCGGCGCAGATGGGCGCGCAGCGCTTCAGGGGTGGCGCGGTTCAGCGCTTCGGGCTGGGTACCCAGGTCGGCAAAGCGCTGCTTGACCGTGGGATCCTGCAGCGCGGCTTGCAAGGCCTTGACCAGGCGATCGATCACTGGCGTCGGCGTGCCCTTAGGCGCGTACAGACCATGCCAGGAGCCGACTTCGAAGCCCGGCAGGCCAGCACTCTCGACCGTCGGCAGTTCAGGCAGCGAAGGGACCTTGGTCTTGCTGGTGACAGCATAGGCCTTGATCTTGCCACCCTTGATCTGGCTGGTCGTATTGGTGGTCTGGTCGCACATGAAGTCCACCTGTCCGCCGAGCAGATCATTCATGGCCGGGCCGGTACCCTTGTAGGGCACAGTGGTCAGGTCGGTCTTGATGGCGGTCATGAAGAGCATGCCGCACAGGTGCGAGGCCGAGCCGATACCGGCGTTGGCATAGGTAACTTTGTCCTTGTTGGCTTTCACGTAGGCAATCAGGTCTTTCATGTCCTTGGCCGGAAAGTCCTTGCGCGCAACGATGGTCATCGGTACATCGGTGATCAGACCGATGGGCTCGAAGTCCTGGACGGGGTCGTAGGACAATTTGCGATACAACGAGGGGGCGGTCGATTGACCGATATGGTGCAGTAGCAAGGTATAACCGTCACCGGCCGCGCGTGCAACACGCCCTGCGCCGACAGTACCGCCTGCACCGCCGACGTTTTCAATCAGCACCGTTTGTTTGAGGTTGGTGCTCATGGCTTGGGCCACCAGTCGGGCGACGGTGTCGGTGGGGCCACCGGCAGCAAAAGGCACGACGATGGTGACGGCCTTGGTGGGAAAATCCTGTGCCTGGCTGGCAGCAGTGCCGACGAGTGCGGCAACGGCCAGCAAAATGTGCTTGAGCTTCATCTTCTCCTCCTGGTTCGTGGTTCAGGTTGATCTCCGGGTCTCGGCCCGGTGTGATGCTTGCGACTGGGACTTTACCGGAGATTGTAGTAGTGCGTCATATAGCGCGATAAAAGTTATGCATGCGGGGCGCGCCGGCGGTGCCTGCCTGCCCAATATCCATGCTGCCTAGACCGCTGTGCCAGCGGAGAAAAGCTGCGGAAACCGGGCCGAATGCGATAAAATGTCGGATTCGCGGGAGTGCTTCCTCGCCGGGCCGTTTTGCTTTGTTTTTCAATGCGCCAGGCCCCGACCGCAGAATTTTTGTCGCTTAAATCCAACTGGAGAATCCAATGGCTGTTGAACGTACCCTGTCGATCATTAAACCCGATGCAGTTGCCAAGAATGTGATCGGCAAGATTTACACGCGCTTTGAAGATGCTGGCCTCAAGATCATCGCTTCGCGCATGGCTCAACTGTCCCGCCAGGATGCCGAAGGTTTCTACGCTGTGCACCGTGAGCGTCCCTTCTTCAAGGATCTGGTTGATTTCATGATCTCCGGCCCCGTCGTGATTCAAGTGCTGGAAGGCGAGAGCGCCATTCTCAAGAACCGCGAACTGATGGGCGCCACCGATCCGAAGAAGGCCGAGAAGGGCACCATCCGCGCCGATTTCGCTGACAGCATCGACGCCAACGCAGTGCATGGTTCGGATGCGCCGGAAACTGCTGCTGTTGAAATCGCCTACTTCTTCCCGGCGCTGAACGTTTACTCGCGCTAAGTCGAAGTTACGCCCGGACTGTACTGTCAGCATGGCTGTGAATCTTCTCGATCTCGATCCAGAGGCCTTGACGACCTATTTCGCCGGTCTGGGCGAAAAACCGTTCCGCGCCAAGCAGGTGCTGCGTTGGTTGCACCACTTCGGCGCGGAGGATGTCGGACAAATGACCGATATCGCCCGCACGCTGAGGGAAAAGCTGGCGGTCGAGGCCGCCATCATTGCGCCGCCCAAGGTCAGCGACAAGATTTCGCACGACGGCACGCGCAAATTCCTGTTCTCGGTCGGCAATGACAACGCCATCGAGACGGTGTTTATTCCCGAGGCTGATCGCGGCACCTTGTGCATTTCCAGTCAGGCGGGGTGTGCGCTCGACTGCGCCTTCTGCTCGACCGGCAAGCAGGGCTTCAATCGCAATCTGACGACGGCCGAAATCATCGGGCAGTTGTGGATGGCCAACAAGGCGCTGGGGCGCGACCCCAAGGGCGAGCGCATCATCAGCAATGTGGTGATGATGGGCATGGGCGAGCCGCTCACCAATTTCGACAACGTGGTCGCCGCGCTCAAGCTGATGCTGGACGACAATGCCTATGGCCTGTCGCGCCGTCGTGTGACGGTGTCCACCTCGGGCATCGTGCCGGCCATGGATCGCTTGCGCGACGCCTGCCCGGTCGCGCTGGCGGTTTCTCTGCATGCGCCCAACGATGAATTGCGCGACCAGCTGGTGCCCATCAACAAGAAGTATCCGCTGGCCGAGCTGCTGGCTGCCTGTAATCGCTATCTGGAAAAGGCGCCGCGCGACTTCATCACCTTTGAATACGTGATGCTGGACGGTGTGAACGATAGCGACGCCCATGCACGCCAGTTGGTCGATATTGCCGCTCAGGTGCCATGCAAGTACAACCTGATTCCCTTCAACCCATTTCCTGCCGCGCATTTCAAGCGCAGTTCATCGGATCGTATTCGCCGCTTCGCCGATATCCTGATGAGCGCAGGTATTATCACGACCACACGTAAAACGCGCGGCGATGACATCGACGCCGCCTGCGGCCAGTTGGCCGGCCAGGTAAAAGACAAATCGCGGCGGGTGATCCGCCTGCAAAATGCTGGACACGCCACGAACGGGGAGATCATTCGGTGATTCAGGGACGGAAGATGGGGATGCAGGGCGCGGGTCTAATGCTGGCAGCTTGCCTGCTGACGGCATGTGTGACGACCCAGGGCGGTGCTGCCGGTGGTGGCGGAAGCGTGGTCGCCGTGCAGGCGATGTCGCAGCAGCCGGCGCAGACTGATGAGCGAAATCGCGCCAAGGTCCATACCGATCTGGGTTCCCACTATGCGGTGGATGGGCGTTATCCGGTGGCGCTGGAAGAGGCCCGCATCGCGCTGGAAGCTGATTCCGGCTACGCGCCTGCATATGGCCTGCAGGGCCTAGTGCACATGATGCTGGGGGACAATGCCCGCGCAGAGGCGGCGTTTCGTCGCGCGCTTGAGCTTGCGCCCAACGATCCCGAAATCAACAACAACTATGGCTGGTTCGTCTGTCAGACAGGTCGCCCTGCCGACAGCATGAGCCGTTTCCGCTTGGCCTATAGCAACACACTCTATCCCACGCCGACCAAGCCCTATACCAATGCCGGTATCTGTCTGTTGAAGGACAAGGATTTCAAGGCCGCGGAGGAGCATCTGAATATCGCCCTGCGTCTCGATCCCAGCAACGTCCAGGCCCGTTACTGGTTGGCGGAAACCTATTACCAGACCGGTCGGCTGAATGAGGCGCGCCAGCAGGTCAATGATCTTGGCCGCATGGTGGACCCCATCGTCGAGGTGGTCTGGCTGGGCGCGCGCATTGAGCGCAAGGCCGGAGACCGCGAGAGCGAGCTGAGGTACACCACGCTCATGCGGCGCAAGTTCCAGGACACGCCGCAGTATCAAAGCATGATGCAGGGGCGATTTGAATGAGCGAATTGTTTGATACCCCTGTCGAGGAAGTGACGCCTGCACCCCTGCCGCTGCCTGGCGCCAGCTTGCGCGCGGCGCGCCAGTCCCAGGGCTATTCCCTGGCTGAGGTTGCCCAAGTCCTGAAGTTTGGGGTGCGGCAGCTGGAAGCACTGGAGAATGACGACTATTCGACGCTCCAGGGCGCGACCTTTCTGCGTGGTTTTGTCCGCAGCTATGCGCGTTATTTGCGCCTCGATGAGGCACCCCTGCTGGCCGCGCTGGAACCGCAGGCACCGTTGGCGGTGGCCGAGATGCATGTGGCGGACAACATGAATGCAGAAATGCCGACCGGCGTGCAGGATCCCAGCAAGCGTGTCTACTGGCTGGCCGGTTTTGTGCTGCTGCTGGGCGGCGTGGCCTGGTTTGCCTGGCAAGGGCAGGATACTTCCGCAACGCTGGACAAAGCCGCCGAACCCGCCGCCGAGTTTGCCGCACCGGCACCTGTTGCCGTGCCGGAGGCTACGGCCGAAGCCTCCGTGACGGTAGCGCCGACGCCGACCATCATTGCGCCCGCCGTATCGGCTGATGCCGCCGCGCCGGCTGCAGCAATGCCCGCGGCCGATGTGCCGCCGGTCGCGCCCAACCCCAACGAGCGCCTGTTGCAATTGAGCTTCGGCGGCGTGTCCTGGGTCGAGGTGCGGGATGCGAGCAATCGCATTCTCTACAGCGGCAACAGCACCCCGGACAGCCGGCAGTCCGTACGCGGCCTGCCGCCGTTCCAGCTCGTGATCGGCAATGCGCAATCGGTGAAGCTGCGCTACGAAGACCGCAGTATCGATTTGCAGCCTTATACCCGTGTCGATGTGGCACGCCTGACGCTTGATGACAACACAAAGTAACTTCCCTCTCCGGCGCAAGACGCGCCAGGTCAGTGTCGGCAAGGTTCTGGTCGGTGGCGGTGTAGGCGGTACGGCCATCGCACCGGTGGTGGTTCAGTCCATGACCAATACCGACACGGCGGATGATTTCGCCACGGCGATGCAGGTGGCCCAGCTGGCGCGTGCCGGTTCGGAGATCGTGCGCATCACCGTAAATACGCGCGAGGCCGCCGCGGCCGTGCCCAAGGTACGCGAGCGCCTGGCGCAGATGAAGATTGATGTGCCCCTGGTCGGCGACTTCCACTTCAATGGCCATCGCCTGCTGAGCGAGTTCCCGGAATGTGCCGAGGCGCTGGACAAGCTGCGTATCAACCCCGGCAATGTGGGCAAGGGCAGCAAGCGTGACGAGCAATATGCGCAGCTGATCGAGATCGCCGCCAAGTACGACAAGCCGGTGCGTATTGGCGTCAACTGGGGCAGCCTGGATCAGGCTTTGCTGGCGCGCGTCATGGATGAAAACGCCAAGCGCGCAGAACCGAAGAACGCGACCGAGATCATGCGCGAGGCCATGGTCACGTCCGCCCTGGAGGCAGCAGCGCAGGCGGTCGAGTTTGGTTTGTCGCCGGACAAGATTATCCTGTCGTGCAAGGTTTCGGGCGTACAGGATCTGATCGCAATCTATGCGGACCTGGCCGGAAAGTGCGACTACCCGCTGCATTTGGGGCTGACCGAGGCCGGTATGGGCTCCAAGGGTATTGTCGCTTCCAGCGCCGCCATGGGCGTGCTGCTGCAGCAGGGCATCGGCGATACCATCCGCGTGTCCTTGACGCCGGAACCGAATGGCGATCGCACGCGTGAAGTGGTGGTGGCGCAGGAGCTGTTGCAGACCATGGGCTTGCGCGCTTTCACGCCGCTGGTGGCAGCCTGTCCGGGTTGCGGGCGTACCACCAGCACTTACTTCCAGGAGCTGGCGCAGGACGTGCAGAGTTATGTGCGCGACAAGATGCCGGCCTGGCGTCTGGAGCGTGTCGGTGTGGAAAACATGACCCTGGCCGTGATGGGCTGCGTGGTCAATGGCCCGGGCGAAAGCAAGCACGCCAATATCGGCATCAGCCTGCCGGGCACGGGTGAGTCGCCCGTGGCGCCGGTCTATGTCGATGGTGAACACACGATCACGCTCAAGGGCGAAGACCTGATCGACGAGTTCAAAACCATTATCGATGATTACGTAGCACGTAGTTACCCGCTGCACCGTCAGCAGTAAGCGGCGGCCTCCTTCGCATTATGGCTTTCCGTCAATAATTCGGAGAGCACAAAAGAATATGAGTCAAACACTACAAGCCATCCGCGGGATGAACGACATCCTGCCTGCCGAAGCCGAGCTTTGGGAACAGTTCGAGGACATGATCCGCGACTGGTTGCGCGCCTATGGCTACAAGCCTATCCGCATGCCGCTGGTGGAGCCGACGCCGCTGTTTTCGCGCGCCATCGGCGAAGTCACCGATATCGTCGAGAAGGAAATGTATTCCTTCGAGGATGCGTTGAACGGCGAAAAGCTGACGCTGCGCCCTGAGGGCACGGCTTCCTGCGTGCGCGCCGTGCTTCAGCACAATATGCTCTACGATGGCCCGAAGCGGCTCTGGTATCAGGGGCCGATGTTCCGCCATGAGCGTCCGCAGAAAGGGCGCTATCGCCAGTTCCACCAGATCGGCGTGGAAGCCCTGGGTTTTGCCGGACCGGACATCGATGCCGAGCAGATCCTGATGACGGCACGGCTGTGGGACGACCTTGGCCTGGAGGGCATACGTCTCGAAATCAATTCACTGGGCAGTGTCGAGGAACGTCAGCAGCATCGCGCCGCCCTGATCGCTTACTTCGAGCAGCATGCGGCGCAACTGGATGCCGATGCGCAGCGTCGCCTGCACACCAATCCGCTGCGCATCCTCGACACCAAGAATCCGGACATGCAAGCGCTGGTCGAAGCAGCGCCCAAGCTGATGGACTATCTGGGCGAGGACTCGCTCAAGCATTTCGAAGGCGTGCAGGCCATTCTCAAGGATGCGGGCATTCATGCGCGCGTCAATCCGCGCCTGGTGCGCGGCCTCGACTACTACAACCTGACCGTGTTCGAATGGGTCACCGATCAGTTGGGCGCCCAGGGTACGGTTTGCGCCGGTGGGCGTTATGACGGTCTTATTGCGCAGCTCGGCGGCAAGCCCGCCCCGGCCTGTGGCTTCGCGATGGGCGTCGAGCGCCTGTTGGCGCTGTGGAAGGATCAGGGCAACGAAGCGCTGGCGGTTGCGCCTGATGTCTATCTGGTGGCACAGGGCGATGCGGCGGGCCGCTTTGCCTTTCGTGTGGCCGAAGAGTTGCGCAGCAGCGGCTTTGACGTGCTGCAGCATTGCGGCGGTGGTAGTTTCAAGTCGCAGATGAAGCGCGCCGACGGCAGCGGCGCACCGCTGGCGGCGATTATTGGCGACGACGAGGCGAATGCCGGTGTCGTCAGTCTCAAGCTCCTGCGTGAAGTGGGAGAGCAGCAACAAGTGGCGCTGGCCGATCTGGCCGAGGCCGTGAACAATCTGATTTTCTCGACCGACGATACTGAGGAAGACTGAGATGGCAGTGTATGACCACGAAGAGCAGGAACAGCTCGAAGCGCTCAAGGCCTGGTGGCGTGATCACGGAAACAAGGTAGTCAATCTGGCCCTTGCCGCGGCCGTTGTCGCCGCCTCCGTGTCCGGCTGGAAGTGGTGGCAGGACAAGCAGGCCGTTGAAGCCAGCTCGGTCTACGGCCAGTTGCAGGCCGCCGCCGAGAAGCACGACGCCAAGGTGACGCGCGATATGGCCGTGGCGCTGGCCGAAAACTATTCGGGCACCGTCTACGCTGGCATGGGCGCGCTGCTGACTGCCAAGATTCAGGCCGAAGCGGGCGATCTCAAGAACGCCAAGGCGCAACTGACCTGGGCGGCGGACAAGGCGAGCGATCCGTCCTTGCGCGATCTGGCGCGGCTGCGCCTAGCAGGTCTACTGCTGGATGAAAAGGCTTACGACGAAGCGCTGCAGCAACTGGGTCATGAGCCGGAAGCTGGTTTTGCCGCACGCTATGCCGAGCTCAAGGGTGATATTTACGCCGCGCAGGGCAAGGGGGATGAAGCGCGCACGGCTTATCAGGCCGCGCTGAATACCCTGGATGGCAAGGGCGACCAGGGCTCTCCGGATGCCCAGCGCCAGGCCATGTATCGCGAGCTTATGCAGCTCAAGCTTGACTCGGTCGGAGGCAAGGCCTGATGAAGTGCATCGCGCGTGGCGGCCTCTTGCTTGCCCTGAGCGCGCTGCTTGGCGCCTGCTCGACCGTGGAAAAGCTGAATCCGTTTTCCTCTTCGGGACCCAAGATCAAGCCGGCGGAGCTGGTCAGCTTTCAGCCCACTGTCGGCATCAAGACGCAGTGGCAGGTGAGTACCGGCAAGAGCGAGGAATTTACCCTGACGCCTGCTGTCGTTGGCGATTCTGTCTACGTGGCGAGCAAGAATGGCGCGCTGACGCGTTACGACAGTGGTCGTGAGGTCTGGCGTATCAACGTCGGTCAGCCCATCTCGGGTGGCGTCGGTGCCGACCGCCAGGTCGTTGCGGTGGGCACGGCCAAGGGCGAAGTGCTGGTCTTCGATAGCGCCGACGGCAAGCCCAAGTGGCAGGCCCGCGCCTCTTCCGAAGTGCTCGCGGCCCCGGCTGTCGGGCAAGGACTGGTGATCGTACGTAGCGGTGATGCGCGCGTGTTCGCGTTCGAGCAGGCGGAAGGCAAGCGCAAGTGGGTCTACCAGCGCAGCATGCCAGCGCTGACCCTGCGCACCAATGCCGGCGTGCTACTGGCCGGGCCGGGCATTCTGGCCGGCTTCCCCGGCGGCCGCCTGGTGGCCATCGCCACCAGCAACGGCGCTGCGCTGTGGGAAATTAGCATCGCCCAGCCCAAGGGCGCAACCGAACTTGAGCGCGTGGCCGACATTACGAGCACGCCTGTCCTTGATGTGCGCAACGCCTGTGCCGTGGCTTTCCAGGGGCGGGCTGCGTGTATCGATATATCGACCGGCAGCAGTCTCTGGTCGCGCGAGGTTTCCAGCAGCGCCGGTCTCGATATCGACAGCAAGGCGGTCTATGTGAGCGACGACAAGGGCGCGATCCAGGCTTTCGACCGTTATACCGGTGCCAGCCTGTGGAAGCAGACAGCCCTGGCCAATCGCGGTCTGTCGCGTCCGATTACCCTGGGGCAGCATATTGCCGTGGGCGACGCACAAGGCTATATCCATGTGCTGCGTCGCGACGACGGCGCCTTTGCGGCCCGCATGAGCACCGATGGCAGCCCCATCGCCGCTGAACCCCAGCCTACCGAAAATGGTTTCGTGATTCAGACCAAGAACGGCGGCATTTACTCCCTGGTCCTAGAGAAGCAATGAAACCCACGCTGGCCCTGGTCGGCCGACCCAACGTCGGCAAGTCCACCCTGTTCAATCGTCTGACCAGAACGCGCGATGCGCTGGTGGCGGACATGCCGGGCCTGACCCGCGATCGTCACTATGGCCACGGCCGGGTCGGCGATCGTGCCTATCTGGTTGTCGATACCGGCGGCTTCGAGCCGCGCGCCAAGGAAGGCATCCTCAAGGAAATGGCGCAGCAGGCCGAGGCGGCGATTGCCGAGTCGGACATGCTGCTGTTTATCGTCGACGGGCGTGCCGGCCTGACGCCGCAGGACGAAGCGATCGGCGAGCGCCTGCGCAAGAGCGGCCGTCCGCTGCTGTTGGTGGTGAACAAGGCTGAAGGTATGAACCAGGCCATGGTGTCGGCCGAGTTCCATCAACTGGGCCTGGGCGAACCGCTGGTCATTTCTGCCGCCCACGGCGATGGCGTGCGCGATCTGGTCGAGCAGGCGCTGGCACCGTTTCCGCTGGATGCCGAGGAAGCCGATGAAACACGTGGCCCCAAGGTCGCCATCGTCGGCCGCCCGAACGTTGGCAAGAGCACCTTCATCAATGCCATGCTCGGCGAAGAGCGCGTCATTGCCTTCGATATGCCGGGCACCACGCGTGATGCGATTGAGGTGCCTTTCGAGCGTAACGGCCGCGCCTATACCCTGATCGACACCGCCGGCCTGCGCCGCAAGGGCAAGGTGTTCGAGGCCGTCGAGAAGTTCTCCGTCATCAAGACGCTGCAGGCCATCGAAGCCGCCAATGTGGCTGTGCTCATGCTCGACGCCAGCCAGGACGTGTCAGACCAGGATGCGCACATCGCCGGCTTCATCGTCGAGTCAGGCCGGGCGCTGGTGATCGCGGTGAATAAGTGGGACGTGGTGGACAGCTATCGGCGCGAACAGATCAAGCTCGACATCAACCGCAAGCTCAATTTCCTCGGCTTCGCGCGCTTGCACTTTATCTCCGCGCTGAACGGCGAGGGCATCGGTGGGGTGCTCACCTCGGTGGACAAGGCCTATGCCGCCGCCATGATGAAGCTGACCACGCCCAAGCTCACGCGCGCGCTGCAGAATGCGCTGGAAAAGCAGCAACCGCCGCGCCATGGCCTGTTCCGTCCCAAGATGCGTTATGCCCACCAGGGTGGCAGCAATCCGCCCATCATCGTCATTCACGGCAATGCGCTCGACAATATTCCAGAGTCCTACACAAGATTTTTGGAACGAAGTTTCATGGAAGCCTTCAAACTGAAGGGTACGCCGCTACGCATCCTGTACAAGACCACCAAGAATCCGTTTGCCGACAAATAGTCCGCCCTGGCAGTGGCATCACGGATGAAAATGGATTAAAGTACATGGACCTAGCGGCATTCGTTGGGTAGAGCTTGAGAAGGCGGCCTGCATCAGGGCGGACCAGGCTGCGCAAACAAGACGTCAACAAGAAGAGGCAGACCGATGAGCAATAAAGGGCAAATGCTACAAGACCCGTTTCTGAACACCTTGCGCCGGGAACATGTTCCGGTTTCCATTTACCTGGTAAATGGCATCAAGCTGCAGGGCCAGATCGAGTCCTTCGACCAATATGTGGTTCTGCTCAAGAACGTCGTGACACAGATGGTCTACAAGCACGCAATTTCCACCGTCGTGCCGGCGCGTCCTGTCAATTTTTCCACTGATGCAGGTAGTACCGACAACTGACCTGCATGCAGTCTGAGCGGCCTGAGCCTGCGCTTGCCGCTCTGGTGCTACATACCTGATGTTTGAACGTCCCGCGAGCGGCGAACAGGCCGTTCTGGTCCAACTCGACTTTGGCGAGGGCGATTACGCCGAGCGCCTCGAAGAGTTCCGCCTCCTGGTCGGCAGTGCCGGCGCTGATCCGCGTGCCGAGGTGCGCGGCAAACGTCGTGCCCCCGATGCAGCCACCTATGCCGGCAAGGGCAAGGTCGCCGAAATCGGCGAAGCCATGACGGCTGTCGGTGCCGACATCGTCATCTTCAATCATCAGCTTTCCGCCGCGCAGCAGCGCAATCTCGAACGCGAGCTGGGCTGTCGCGTCATCGACCGCAATGCGCTGATCCTCGACATCTTTGCGCTGCGCGCGCGCAGTCACGAGGGCAAGCTGCAGGTCGAACTGGCCCAGCTGGAACATCTTGCCACGCGTCTGGTGCGTGGCTGGACCCACCTTGAGCGGCAGAAGGGCGGTATCGGCCTGCGTGGCCCCGGTGAAAAACAACTTGAAACCGACCGTCGTCTGCTTGGCAAGCGCGTCGCCTTTCTCAAGGATAAGCTGAAGACCCTGGAGAAGCAGCGTGCCGTGCGCCGGCGTGCCCGCGATCGCAATGAAGTGCTGGCTGTGTCTTTGGTCGGCTATACCAATGCCGGCAAGTCCACGCTCTTCAATGCCCTGACCAAGGCCGGCAGCTATGCCGCCGACCAGTTGTTCGCCACCCTGGATACGACCTCGCGGCGCTTGTATATCCCCGAGGCCGGCGGTCAGATCGTGATTTCGGATACGGTGGGTTTCATCCGCGACCTGCCGCACTCGCTGGTGGCGGCCTTTCATGCGACGCTCGAAGAGACGGCGAATGCCGATCTGTTGCTGCATGTCGTCGATTCCGCCAGTGCCGATCGCGAGCAGCAGATCGACGCCGTGAACGGCGTTCTGAAGGAAATCGGCGCAGCCGATGTGCCGCAGATCGTGGTGTGGAACAAGATAGACGCGACGGCTGCCAGTGCTGGGGTCGAGCGAGACGAGTATGGTAAAATCACACGCGTTCGAGTCAGTGCGCGCAGTGGCGAGGGCTTGCATTTGCTGCGCGCTGCGCTAGCCGAAATTGCCTGCTCCGGTACTGAACCTGACACAGAAGTCCCTGTCGAATGACCTTCGCGGACCCGGGTCCGAGATATAAAAAGCCGATATCGTGATAACTGGAATTCTTCTGTCGATGAACAACCATGGCTGGGGCAATGAGCCCGGGGACAAGGACAACAACAAGGGGCCGCGCAAGCCGGCTGACGGACCGCCCGATCTCGAGGATCTCTGGCGTGACTTCAGCAACCGCCTCGGCGGCATGTTCGGCAAGAAGCCGAGCCCGGGCAACGGCGGCAACAATGGCGGCGGCGGTTTTGGCGGTGGCAACACGCCCAGCCTGACTCCGCGCCAGTTCGGCGGCGGCGTCGGCATTGTCATCGGTCTGGTGGCGGCCGTCTGGCTGGCCAGCGGCTTCTATATCGTCGACCAGAGCGAACGCGGCGTTGTCCTGCGTTTCGGCAGCTACAGCAAAACCACTGACCCAGGCCTGAGCTGGCGCCTGCCGTGGCCGTTCGAGAGTCATGAGGTAGTCAATCTGTCCGGCGTGCGTCGTCTTGAAATCGGCTATCGCGGCTCGGAAAAGGATCAGGTGCTGCGCGAAGCCCTGATGCTGACGAATGACCTCAACATCGTGAACATTCAGTTCGCGGTGCAATACCTGCTCAAGAACGAGCAGGAATATCTTTTCAACAATCGCAATCCGGATGAGGCCGTCAAGCAGGCAGCGGAAACGGCGATTCGCGAGATGGTGGGCAAGAGCAATATCGACGATGTGCTGAGCGGTCAGCGCGAGAAGATTGCCAGCGGCACGCGCGAGCTGGTGCAGCAAATTCTCGACCGTTATCACACCGGTATCGAAATCACCAGCGTCACCATGCAGAAGGCCATGCCGCCCGCACAGGTGCAAGCGGCCTTTGACGATGCGGTCAAGGCCAAGAACGACGGTGCCCGTTATATCAACGAAGGCGAAGCCTACGCCAACGACGTGATCCCGCGTGCACAGGGTACGGCCTCGCGCCTGCTCGCCGAAGCCAACGGCTACCGTCAGCGCATGGTTGCCACCGCCGAGGGTGATGCCAGCTACTTCAAGCAGGTGCTGGTCGAATACAACAAGGCACCGGAAGTCATGCGCACCCGGCTGTATCTGGAAACCATGCAGCAGATCTACACCAACACCAGCAAGGTCATGATTGACGCCAAGGGCCAGGGCAACCTGCTCTACCTGCCGCTCGACAAACTGATGGCGGGAAGCGTCGCAGCAACGCCAGGTGCGGCGCCCGATGCGCAGTCGCGCAGCCCGGGCATGGCTGCCACCAATCCGTACGAGGGGGCTGTCCCGCCACAAGTAGAGCGGGTACCGGCAGTGACCGGCGGCGCTTTCGGCAGCGGCCGTGATTCGATACGCAATCGCGAGAGGGGAGATCGCTGATGCAACGCAATGCTTCCTTTGTCCTGGCAGCGCTGTTCGCGCTGATTATCGGCCTGCTGGCCTCGGTGTTCACCGTTGATCAGCGCCAGTACGCCGTGGTCTTCCAGTTCGGTGAAATTCGTACCGTCTATTCACAGCCGGGCCTGGCATTCAAGTGGCCGCTGGTGCAGAACGTACGCTTCTATGACAAGCGCATCTTGACGCTGGACTCGTCCGAGCCCGACCTGTTCTTCACTTCCGAGAACAACCCCATCCTCGTTGACGCCTATGTCAAGTGGCGCATCAGCGATATCCGCAAGTTCTACATCAGCCTTGGCGGCGGTGACGAGGGCGTGGCTGCGACCCGCATCAATCCCATCATCACCTCCAGCCTGCGTGAGGAAATCGGGCGTCGTGTCATGCGCGACGCCGTTACCGGCGAGCGCGACTACATCATGGCCACCGTCATGAAGAAGGCCCGCAACGACCGCCGCATCAGCGACATGGGCGTGGAGATCGTGGATGTCCGCATCAAGCGCGTTGAGCTGCCGACCACGGTGTCCGAATCGGTCTACGGCAATATGGCGACCGAGCGTACGCGGGTGGCCAATGAATTGCGTTCGCAGGGCATTGCTGCCGCCGAGAAAATCAAGGCCGATGCCGATCGTCAACGTGAGGTGATCGTCGCGGAAGCGTATCGCGATGCGCAGAAGATCAAGGGCGAGGGCGACGCCAAGGCGGCTGCCATCTATGCGGGCGCCTTCGGTCAGAACACCGAGTTCTATTCCTTCTACCGTAGCCTCGAAGCCTATCGCGCCAGCTTCAAGGACAAGGGCGACGTGATCGTGGTCGAGCCCAATTCCGACTTCTTCAAGTACCTGAAGAGCACAGGGCGCGGCGCCAAGTAGCATGGTTGATACCGTGCTGATCGCGCTCGGCCTGATGCTGGTCCTGGAGGGGTTGTTGCCCTTCCTGGCGCCGCGTATCTGGCGCGAGACCTTTCAGCGCATCACGCAGATGGCCGACGGCCAGCTACGCTTTATGGGCTTGACTTCCATGCTGGTCGGCCTTTTTCTCATCATCATTTTTGCCAAGTAAGTGAACATGCGCCGCTGGTTGTTGCCCGAAGCCATTGAAGACATTCTGCCGATCGAGGCTGCGCGCATCGAAGCCTTGCGTCGCCGCATGCTCGACGGTTTTCGCGGCCATGGCTACGAGCTGGTCACGCCGCCGCTGCTCGAATATGTCGAGTCGTTGTTGACCGACGGCGCGCACGATCTCGATCTGCGCACCTTCAAACTGGTCGATCAGCTGTCCGGCCGTACCTTGGGCATACGCGCCGACATCACGCCGCAGGTGGCGCGCATCGATGCGCATCTGCTCAACCGTGCCGGCGTCACGCGCCTCTGCTATTGCGCCAATGTGCTCCATACGCGGGCCGATGGTCTGACCGCCACGCGCGAGCCGTTGCAGATCGGTGCCGAGCTGTATGGTCATGCCGGCATTGAGGCCGACATCGAGATCATCCGTCTGCTGGCGGATGCGCTGGCCCAGGCCGACCTTACCGCGACGCGTATTGATCTTGGCCATGTCGGCATTTTTCGCGCGCTGACGAATCGCGCCGATCTCGACGACGACCAGGTACAACTGCTTTTCGAAGCTTTGCAGGCCAAGGATGTGTCGACCCTGAATGCGCTGACTGAACAGGTCGCCGAGCCGGTGCGCGCTGCCTTGCGTGCTTTGCCCGAATGCTACGGCGGCAGCGAGGCACTCGACAAGGTGCTGAAGCTGGTTGAGGGCGACCCCGAGGTGGCGGCTGCGGTTGCCGACCTGCGCGCCCTTGCGGCTGCGCTGACGGGGCTGCCGGTCAGCTTTGACTTGGCCGACCTGCGCGGCTATCACTATCACAGCGGGGTCGTGTTCGCCGCCTATTGCGCGCGTCATCCCAATGCCATTGCGCTGGGCGGTCGTTACGACAATATGGGCAAGGCCTTCGGACGCGCGCGTCCGGCGACTGGTTTCTCCATGGATTTGCGCGAAGTGGTGCGACTCTCCGCCAACGGCGGGGAGCATGGGAAGATCCTGGCGCCCTGGAGCGACGAGCCTGCGCTGCAAGAGAAAGTTGCTCGTCTGCGCGAAGCAGGCGAGGTGGTGGCCATCGCGCTGCCCGGCCATGACGGCAACTGGCGTGAAGCCGGCTGCGACCGTCAACTGGTCAAGCGCGATGCGAAGTGGATACTTGAAGCATTAAATTAGAAAGATATTAGGAAAACCAAGATGGCGAACACGCAGAATGCCAAGAATGTCGTCGTCGTCGGCACCCAGTGGGGCGACGAAGGCAAGGGCAAGATCGTTGATTGGCTCACCGACCACTCGCAGGGTGTGGTGCGCTTCCAGGGCGGCCACAATGCCGGCCATACGCTGGTCATCGGCGGCAAGAAGACCGTGCTGCACCTGGTGCCGTCCGGCATCCTGCGCGAAGGCGTGACTTGCTACATCGGCAACGGCGTGGTGTTGTCGCCCGAGGCCCTGATCAAGGAAATCAAGCAGCTCAACGAGGCCGGTATCGACGCCGCTGCCCGCATCAAGGTTTCCGAAGCCTGTCCGCTGATCCTGCCCTACCATGTCGCCATGGACAAGGCGCGCGAAGCCGCGCGTGGCGAGAACAAGATCGGCACTACCGGTCGCGGCATCGGTCCGGCTTATGAAGACAAGGTCGCGCGTCGCGCGCTGCGCCTGCAAGACCTGCTGACGCCGAAGCGCTTTGCCGACAAACTGGGCGAGCTGCTCGAGTACTACAACTTTGTTCTGACCAAGTATCACGGTGTCGAAGCCGTCGATTTTCAGAAGGTCTATGACGAAGCCATGTCCTATGCGCCTGTGCTGCGCCCGATGGTGGCGGATGTGCCGCGTGCACTGTACGACGCCAGCAAGGCCGGCGCCAACCTGCTGTTCGAAGGTGCACAGGGTGCGCTGCTGGACATCGACCATGGCACCTATCCCTACGTCACCTCGTCGAACTGCGTGTCCGGCGCTGCCGCAGCCGGTTCGGGCGTCGGCCCGGGCATGCTGCACTATGTGCTGGGCATCACCAAGGCCTATACCACGCGCGTCGGCAGCGGTCCTTTCCCGACCGAGCTCTACGATGCGGTCAACAAGCAGGACCCGGTCGGCAAGTATCTGGCCGAGAAGGGCAACGAATTCGGCGCCACCACCGGCCGCGCCCGTCGTTGCGGCTGGTTTGATGCCGCTGCGATGAAGCGTTCGATCCAGATCAACGGCGTGTCGGGCATCTGCCTGACCAAGATGGATGTGCTCGATGGCGTCGAGGAGATCAAGATCTGCACCGGTTACAAGCTCGAAGGTGGCAAGACCGCCGATATCCTGCCGGTGGGTGCCGAAGAGTTGGCCTGCTGCGTGCCGGTGTACGAAACGCTGCCGGGTTGGAAGGAAAGCACCGTCGGCGTGAAGACACTCGAAGGCCTGCCTGCCAGTGCCCGTGCCTACATCAAACGCATTGAGGAAGTCTGCGGCGTGCCGGTGGATATGATCTCGACCGGCCCAGACCGTGAGGAAACCATCGTCCTGCGCCATCCGTTTGCGTAAAGCGGCTACTGCCCAAATAAAAAGCCTCGCACCTGCGGGGCTTTTTATTTGGGCGGTACTATTGAACTGATTAAAAGAAGGCAAACTGAGTCGTGGGTATTGATTTCTTCTTATCCTGGGGTATGCTCGTTGCCGCACAATTTCGTGCACACAAATAAAAAGGGAGGGGTTTCATGAGAGTCATGAATCTGCTGTCGCTACTCTTGATCGGCGTGCTGGCCGGTTGTGCGTCGGTGCCAATGGCGAGCTTGGAGAAGGATGCCGCAGCCAAGACCTATGCGGTCAAGCCGGACAAGGCGAACATCTACGTGTACCGCAATGAGAACTTTGGCGCAGCCATAAAGATGCCGGTCGCTATCGACGGACGACTTGTCGGTGATACCGCGGCTAAAACCTACCTGAAGGTGGAGGTGGCTCCCGGAAATCATACCGTCACCTCCAAAACCGAGAACGATGCGAGCGTGAGCTTGCAGACGACGGCCGGAAAGAATTACTTCGTGTGGCAGGAGGTCAAGATGGGCATGTGGTCGGCGCGCTCACAATTGCATCAGGTGGATGAGGCGACGGGCAAGGCCGGCGTCGATGAGTGCAAGTTGGTAGAGGGTTCGGGTCCGCAGTAGGGCAAGACCGCAAGGATAAAAAAAGCCAGCCGCAGGCTGGCTTTTTTTATCCTTCAAACAGACAACAAAAAACCGCATGGAGCCTAAAGTGGCTATCATGCGGTCTGTTGTTCTTGTTTGGTGCCCAGGAGAGGACTCGAACCTCCACGGAGTTACCCGCTAGTACCTGAAACTAGTGCGTCTACCAATTCCGCCACCTGGGCATTTCAGGAAAGTCTAAGATTGTATATCAAAAAAACCACCCCCGGCACGCA
>DATMSM010000103.1:0-17339 GCA_035565355.1 Rhodocyclaceae bacterium | reverse complement strand
GCGTTATTTCTTTCAACAGACGGGGTCAGAGTTTGTCGCTGATCCAGCCCATTCTGTGGCTGATCATCAGGATGAGAAACAGCGCGACCGACAAGGCCACGCGTATAGTGAGGCTCCATACGACCCTGGGATGAGTCTGCTTGCTG
The DNA here is from genome assembly GCA_035565355.1 of Rhodocyclaceae bacterium. Taxonomy (GTDB): domain Bacteria; phylum Pseudomonadota; class Gammaproteobacteria; order Burkholderiales; family Rhodocyclaceae. The sequence continues at coordinate 17,193 of DATMSM010000103.1, read as the reverse complement.
CGCAGCATGTAGAACAGCGCCGAACCCAGGCTGAAGAGAATTGCGGCGAGAAACAGAAAGACGAGATAGCGCACGATGCCTCACCTGCAAGTGAAGTTTTCATTCTACTCCCGGCCTCGCTGCCAGACTCGGGGGGGCTGTCGCTGATGCACCGGCGTTCGGATATCTGGGCGTGCCTCCTCGTCGTTGCCGTCACCGCACTGTTCGTGGCCGCGGGCATATGGCAGATGGCGCGGGCGGCCTACAAGGACCGCATCCAGGCCGAGGTTCACGCCGCTGCCGCGGATGCCCCCCTGCACGCGGGGGGCGAGTTGCTGGACGCTCAGCATGCACATCTGCGCCGGCTGGAGGCGCGCGGCGTGTGGCTGCCCGAACGCACGATACTGCTGGACAACAAGGTGCAGCAGGGCATCGCTGGTTACGAGGTGGTGACGCCCCTGCGTCTCGAAGGCAGTGACTTGCATCTGCTCGTCAACCGCGGCTGGATTCGTGCCCCGCAATTACGCAGCGAATTACCGATGATAGAAACGCCCGCCGGCCTGGTCGCCGTCGAAGGTATTGCGCGCATTCCGAACAAGCGTTTCATCGAACTGAGCAGTGAGGTGGTGAGCGGCATGGTCTGGCAGAACCTGACCATGGAGCGCTATGCCAGTTGGTCCCAGTTAAAGGTGCAGCCCGTGCTGCTCTATCAGGAGGGCGGCGGCGCAGACGGTCTGCAGCGGGTCGAGGCGGCGCCGGAGGCCGCGGGCATCAATGCCGACCGTCATCGCGGCTATGCCCTCACCTGGTTTTCCCTGGCAGGCGTCACTGTCGTGATGGGCCTGCTGGGCTGGTTCAGAAACAGGAAAGTTAAAACCGATTGATATGGAAAAAAAGACCAAGTCCCGCCTCTACCTGCTGCTGATCTTTGCTGCCTGCGCCCTGCCCATTGCGGCTTCGTTCTTCGTGTACTACGTCTGGAAGCCCGCCAAATTCCTCAACCACGGCGAGCTGATGGAGTTGAAGCCCTTGCCTCCCGGCAGCTTTGTCGACAGCAGCGGCAAGGAAGTGGTCCTGCATGCCGAAAGCAAATGGACGCTGCTGGTGCTCGACTCCGGCAATTGCGATGCCGAATGCCAACGCCGGCTCTACGATGTGCGCCAGGTGTGGCTGGCTTTCGAACTCAACAAGGACAGGCTGCAACGCGCATGGGCGCTTAGTGACGGCGCTACACCGGACCCCGAACTGCTGAAGCAGCACCCCGGCATGCAGGTACTGCGCGCCACCGATGCACTGATCAACTTCTTCCCGCAACCCAGCGTTGGCCGCATCTATCTGATCGACGATCGTGGCAATCAGGTACTGCGCTACCTGCCCAATCCGGATGCCAAGCGCATGATAAAAGACGTTTCACGTCTTTTACTCATCAAAAAAATGTAGGCCTACCCCCTGGCCCCCTTCCCCGGGAAGGGGGTAACGGTTGTTCGCGGCTAGGCCGCTCCCCGTGATTTCTTGACGCGCGATGGCCGTAACGTAAAACCAATTGAATCTGAAATTACTTAGTGTTTGCGCGGATCGCCTTCAGGCAAACAAGCACAAACATAATCCCACCCATGATGGCGATCAGGCCGCCGAGGCCCATCATGCCCATGCCGGTTTTCTGCTGCCAGGTGAGCAGCACCTGTTCCGAACCGGCCACCTTGCGCTGCACGCCGTAGCCGCCGGACCAGGCGAGGCCGAGGATGTGAATGAGCTGGCCGCCGCCGTAGACGTAAGGCTGCCAGCGTGCCATGCGGCCTTTGACTGGCCCGTAACCGAGGCGCGGCAGCAATGCGTAGGCGAGCCCCATGAAGGCCAGCGTCACGCCAACAATGGAGCCGTGGTAGTGCGCGGGGATGACGACGTTCACGCCGCGGATCATGAAGGCGAGGATGCCGCCGGCCACGAAAAGCAGCATGGAGCTGAATAGCGCCGACTTGAGCGGCGACTGCAATTTCCAAACCTTGGGCAGGGCCAGCAGCACCAGGACGATCAGCGGTGTCATCAGGCCGTGTCCATGCTCCATCAACTTGGCGAAGGCCACGATATGTGCGGGCGTGCCGATCGGCGCGAGTAGATAGATGACCGGCATGGCAAGCACCGGCGCCGCCGCCAGCAGGAACAAGCCGCTCAACAGGCGGGGCGAGGTTTGTAGCGGGTGATCGAGATGATCCAGCAGCAGAATCCAGGCGACGACCATGAGGAGAGCGTGCTGGAACTGCAGCGTATGCCCGCCGCCCCAGAACACGGCTTCGTAGAGTGCATGCCCTTCATGTGCGGGGCGGCCCAGCCAGGACCAGAGAAAGCCGATGAAGGCGAGACTGCCGGCGACGGCGCCCGCATAGATGCCGATCGCGACAACGTCGCCGCGCGTGCTCCAGCCCGAAGGAAGGGCTGTCAGCAGCGCGCGCAGCAAGGTCAGGGCGAAGCCGAGCAAGGCGACGATGAGCCCCGCAAAAAACACCGGCTGCTGCAGGATGGGGATGTAGTTGTTGAGCAGCGGTTGCGGATCGCCGCAGAAGGGCGAGACCACCATGAGCGCGGTGCCGATCACCGCCAGCCATACGCCGGCCCAGCCCAGTTTGCTGTAGCGCTCGTTGCCGGCCAGACTCCACAGCACGCCGCCGAAGGCCATGAACCAGATCAACACCGACAGGTCGACATGGACAATCAGGGCGGCGCGAAAAAAATCTTTAATGGGGATCAGGGCATTCACGCCCGGTGTGCGCGCTACCACCAGCAGGATAGCCAGCAGCCCGGCGCCGATCAGCGCAGCGATTCCGAGCAGGAGCCAGGCGCGCGCCAAGCGTAGACCCGATGAACTATCTTGATGATTTAAAGCGTTTCGCAATACGTTGAGAGTGTAGGATTTGTTCGACATATCGGGCTTAGGGTAGGGCGTTTTGTCCACTGGTTCGGAAGTATATGCGCTGAGTCCCATGTTAAAATTATTTGATCCACATCAAAGTGGACGCAAGCTGATTCATGCCGTGAGATTTCGGCCCTTCGATTCCTGCAAGTGAGAACGCCTTGATCGCCACCCAGACAGTTTCGTACCGCCTCGGTCAGTACTTCCAGCTGACCAAACCCCGCGTTGTTTCACTCATTGTTTTCTGCGCCGTCATCGGCATGTTCCTGGCAACGCCGGGCATGGTGCCCTTGAAAGTGCTGGTGCTGGGTACGCTAGGCATCGGTCTGGTTGCCGGTGCGGCGGCGGCGGTGAACTGCCTGATCGAACAGAAGGTCGACGCCATGATGGCGCGCACCAAGGGGCGCCCGCTGCCCCAGGGTGAGGTGAACTCACTGGAAACCCTGATGGTCTCCGGCGTGCTCGGCGGTATCGGTCTCTCGATGCTGTATCAGATCAATGCGCTGACCATGTGGCTGACGCTGGCGACCTTTGTCGGCTACGCCATCATCTATACCGTCTTCCTCAAGCCCAACACCTCGCAGAACATCGTCATCGGCGGTGCTTCCGGGGCCATGCCGCCGGTGCTGGGCTGGGCTGCCGTGACCAACTCCACGCCGCCCGAAGCCTGGTTGCTCTTCCTCATCATTTTCGTGTGGACGCCGCCGCACTTCTGGGCGCTGGCCCTGTATCGCGCCAAGGAATATGCCGCGGCCGGCTTTCCCATGTTGCCGGTGACGCATGGCGCCGAGTACACGCGTCGCCATGTCTTCCTGTACACGGTCGGTCTCACCTTCATCACGCTGGTGCCCGAGTTCATCGGCATGACGGGCTGGTTCTATCTGGGCTCGGCGCTTATCCTGAATGCGATCTTCCTCAAGCATGCCTGGCTGGTATGGCGGCACTACACCGATCAGATCGCGCAGAAGGCTTTCCGCTGGTCGATTGCCTATCTGTCCTTCCTTTTCGCTGCGCTGCTGGTCGATCACTATCTGCAGCCGCTGCTGGCGGGCTGAGTTCATGCGCAAGCTTCTTCTGGCTCTGTGCGCTGTCGTTCTGGCGGCGTGTAGCGGTGGCGAGGCGCCGCCCAAGTTCAACGCGACCGACGTGAGCGGTGCGGATTGGGGACGCGAGCTCAATCTCAAGGACCACAATGGCAAGCCGCGTACGCTGGCCGACTTCAAGGGCAAGGTCGTCATCCTCTTCTTCGGCTTTACTCAGTGCCCTGATATTTGTCCGAGCACGCTGGGCGCATCGGCCGCGGCGCTGAATCTGCTTGGCGCAGACGCCGACAAGGTACAGGTGCTGTTCGTGACGCTGGACCCGGTGCGCGATACGCCGGCGGTCTTGTCAAAGTATGCGCCGGCCTTCAATCCGAGCTTCCTCGGCATGTACGGGAATGAAGCCGAAACCGCAGCCGCTGCCAAGGAGTTCAAGGTCTTCTTCCAGAAGCAGCCGGGCAACGATGGGAACTACAGCATCGACCATACGGCGGCAAGCTACGCCATCGATCCGCAAGGTCGCCTGCGTCTCTACATCAAGCACGGCGAGACGCCCGAGCAGATGGCTGAGGACATCAAGCTGCTACTCGCTGACAAGTAAATCCCGGGCAAGGGCAAACAAAAAGGCCACCCAAGGGTGGCCTTTTTCGCGGCAGGCGGATGCAACTCACCATTAACTCAGGTAGGTCTTCATCTTCTGCATGGCCTTGGCTTCGATCTGGCGGATGCGCTCGGCAGAAACGCCGTACTCGTCGGCCAGTTCATGCAAGGTCGCGGCTTCTTCGCCGTCTTCGAGCAGCCAGCGGCGTTGCACGATATCGCGGCTGCGCTCGTCCAGACCCGCGAGTGCGTTCAGCAGGCCGGTGGTCTGCAGGTGATCGCGCTCCTGGCGTTCCAGAATCATCGACGGTTCGACGCTGTTGTCGGCGGCCAGATAGGCGATGGGTGCGTAGCTGTCCTCTTCGTCGTCTACACCCGGCTCCAGCGCGATGTCCTGCCCGGTCATGCGGGTTTCCATCTCCCTGACTTCCTCGGGCTTGACGCCCAGGGTCTGGGCAATGTGCTGCACTTCGTCCGGGCCCAGAGTGCTGAAGCCTTGCTTCATGCTGCGCAGATTGAAGAACAGTTTGCGCTGCGCCTTGGTCGTGGCGACCTTGACCAGGCGCCAGTTCTTGAGGACGTACTCGTGCATCTCCGCCTTGATCCAGTGGATGGCGAAGGACACCAGGCGCACCCCGCGCTCCGGATCGTAACGCTTGACGGCCTTCATCAGGCCGATATTGCCTTCCTGGATCAGATCAGCGTGCGGCAAGCCGTAGCCGAGGTAACCGCGTGCGATGGCGATGACAAGGCGCAGGTGCGAAGTCACGAGTTGGCGGGCAGCGTCGAGATCGTTTTCATCACGCAGGCGCCGCGCCAGGCTCAGCTCCTCTTCCTCGCTGAGCATGGGCATGCGATTCGCTGCCTGGATGTAGGCATCGATGCTGCCGGTTGCGGCGGGCAGGTTGAAATTGGCAAGTGCAAGCGCGTTCGTCATAAAGCTAACCTCCTTGAGGGCTATATTAGCACTCTTGATATGAGAGTGCTAAACGCCAAAAGTTCCGGACTTGGCTACCGGCTTGGAAGCAAGTATGCGCAGGCTGAGGAAGCAAATAAAGGTCCTGTAATGAATTTTACAATTCAGCCAGGACCAACAATCGTCGCTTGCTTCAGCTTTCCTTGAGGTGCTGGCGAACAGAGAGGGCAGCCCCTATCCAGCCTAAGGCGCTGGCCACACCGAGCACCGCAAGGATGTCCAGCGGGCCCATCTGGCGCAGGCTGAAGCCCAGGCGGTAGAGCTCGGCCAGTTCGGCGAAGCGGTCCTGCAGCATGCCGAAGCTGGCATACACGATGGCGCAGGCGATCAGCCCGCCCAACAGGCCCTGCAGGGCGCCGAAATAGTAATAAGGGCGCCCGATATAGCTGTCGGTAGCACCCAGCAAACGGCTTACCTCAATCTCTTCCTGCTTGGTGAGTACTTGCAAACGTATGGTGTTGAAGAGCAGCGCGATCAGGCCTACTCCAAGCAGAGCCGCCAGCAGCCAGACCGCCGTGCGCCCCAAGTCGAGCAGCACGGACAGGCGCTTGGCCCAGGCGCTATCGAGCTGTACATGCTCCACGCGCGGCAGTTTCTCCAGCTCGGTACGCAGGTTTTCCAGTGCCTCGGGCGCGGTATCGCGCGGGGTAAGGACAAAGGTATCGGGGAAGGGGTTGTGGGGAAGAGAATCGATGACCTGGGCCAGACCGGCTTCGCGCAGGCGCTTCTGTGTCGTTTCGCGGCTGACGAACTCGACCTTGCCTATGGCCGTATGGGTTTTCAACTGCTCGGCCACCTTGTCGCTCGCCTTGTCGTCGGCATCCAGGGCCATGAAGACAGAAATCTGCGGTGTGGCGGAATTGTCCTGGCCGAGCTGCTGCAGACTGCGCAGCAGCAGATGTCCGCCGGCGGGCAGGGAGAGCGCCACGCCTATGCTGATGGCGGCGAGCAGGGTGATGGTGGGCGTTTCGGCGAGGCGGCGCAGGGCCAGCGCCAACGCGGCGCTCTGTTGAATCAGCCAGCTATTCATCGCTTCGCCCCCGCATGCCAGCGGTGCGCAATTGCTGTCGGCTCAGCCGCGAGCGTGATCTTCCGGATATTCATGCTCCGGCCTCCATGCGCCCCTGCACCAGCGTGATCTGTTGCGCCGAGTAGGGTGCGTAAAGTTGCTCGTCGTGGGTGGCGATCACCACGGTCACGCCCACCTGCTGGAACTCATGGAAGAGCCGGGCGACCTCGCGCGCATTGTCGGGGTCGAGGTGGGCGGTCGGCTCGTCGGCCAGCAACAGGGTGGGGCGGCACACGACGGCGCGGGCGATGGCCAGGCGCTGCTGCTCGCCACCTGAGAGCGCCACCGGCATGGTTTTCTCGCGCTTGCCCAGGCCGACCTTGTCGAGCGCGGCGCGCACGCGCCGTTCGGCTTCCTTCGGCGGGAAGCCGGCGATGGCGAGCGGTAGCATGACATTGGCGTAGGCATTGCGATCAAACAGCAGCTTCTGGTCCTGCAGGATCATGCCGATATTGCGACGCAGCCATGGCACCGCCGCCCGCTTCAAGGTGCCGACGTTCTGGCCGTTGACGAGCACGCTACCGGCTGTCGGCCTTTCAATCGCGGCGATGAGTTTCAGGAGCGTGGACTTGCCGGCGCCCGAATGGCCCTTGAGCAGGGTCAGCGTGCCCTGACCGATGTCGAAGTTGATATCCGCCAGCGCCTCCAGGCCCTGCGGATATCTTTTATATACGTTCTGGAAGCGGATCACTGTTCGAATAAGGCCGCGACAAAGTCCTTGGCGACGAAGGGCTGGAGATCGTCCACGCCTTCACCCACGCCGATAAAACGGACCGGCTTGGGGCACTGGCGCGCAATGGCGGCCAGCACGCCGCCCTTGGCGGTACCGTCGAGCTTAGTGACGATCAGCCCGGTCACGCCGATGGCCTTGTCGAAGGCTTTGACCTGCTGGATCGCGTTCTGTCCGATATTGGCATCGAGCACGAGGATGACCTCGTGCGGCCCGCTGGCTTCGGCCTTCTGGATCACGCGCTTGACCTTGGCAATTTCTTCCATGAGGTGCATCTGCGTCGGCAGGCGCCCCGCGGTGTCGGCCATGACCACGCCGATATTGCGTGCACGTGCGGCGTTGATCGCATCAAAGACCACCGCTGCCGGATCGCCCGACTCCTGGGCGATGACGGTGACATTGTTGCGTTCGCCCCAGGCCACCAGCTGTTCGCGTGCGGCGGCGCGGAAGGTGTCGCCGGCGGCAAGCAGCACGCTATGGCCGTCGTGCTGGAACTGGCGGGCGAGCTTGCCGATGGAGGTGGTCTTGCCGGCGCCATTGACGCCGGCGATCATGACAATGAAGGGCTGCGCGGTGCTGACGTCCAGCGGCTGCTCCAGCGGCGTCAGCAACTGGGTCAGCAACTCGGCCAGTACGGCCCGCAGCTGTTGGGCATCCTCGATCTTGTCGCGCTTGACGCGGGCCTTGAGCTCGGCAAGCAGCCACTGGGTGGCGTCGATGCCGCAGTCGGCCATCAGCAGCATGGACTCGAGTTCGTCCAGCAGCTCATCGTCGATCTTGCCGCGGCTGAATAATTCGCCCAGCGGCGTATTGAGCGTGGCCCGGGTCTTGGAAAGACCCGCCTTGAGACGGTCGCGCCAGCTCAAGGCTGCGGGCGCGGTGTCGCCCGCAGGTGTTGCCGGGGGTGCGGAAGGGGTGTCTTTCTTGAGGAAACCAAACATGCGGCGGAATGTCCATGCAGAGCCCGCAAGGTATGATGCGCGGCTTGAATCGGCATTTTATCAGATGCCCTTCCTCACTTTCCCCGGGATTCCGCTGCGCATATGACAATGAAATCCGTATCCGCAATTTCCGCGCTGCTGCTGGGCTTGACACTCAGCCTGTCGGCACATGCCAACCCCTATGAAATGCAGCTCAGGAACGGGCTGCGCGTCATCGTCAAGGAAGACCATCGCGCGCCGACGGTCGTGAACATGATCTGGTACCGTGCCGGCAGCATGGACGAGAAGGACGGTTACTCGGGCGTCGCCCATGCGCTCGAACACCTGATGTTCAAGGGCACGCAGAAGTACAAGTCAGGCGAGTTCAACCGTATTGTCGCGGCCGCCGGCGGCAACGACAATGCCTTCACCAGCCGCGACTACACCGCTTATTTCCAGATCGTGCCCAAGCGCGCCTTGCCGAAGATGATGGAGCTGGAGGCCGACCGCATGCAGAACCTGGCCTTCACCAAGGCCGAGTTTGCCAGCGAGATCAAAGTGGTGATGGAAGAGCGGCGCATGCGCACCGAGGACAATCCGCATGCCCTGGTCTATGAGGCGATGAATGCATCCGCCTTCAAGGCGCATCCCTATCGTCGCCCGGTCATCGGCTGGATGAACGACCTTGAAAACATGAGCTGGCAGGACGCGATGAACTGGTACAAGGACTGGTACACGCCCGCGAATGCCTATGTCGTCATCGTCGGTGATGTAAACAAGGATGAAGTTTTCAAGCTCGCCGAGAAGTACTACGGCGGCATCAAGTCGCGCCCCTTGCCAGTGCGGAAGCCGCAGCTGGAGCCCGAGCAAAAGGGCATCAAGCGCGTGACGATCAAGGCGCCGTCCACCTTGCCCTATCTGGCCATGGCCTGGAAGGTGCCCAAGCTCGCGGATGTGGACAAGGATGTCGATCCGTATGCGCTGGAGGTCCTGGCGGGCGTCTTGGACGGGCACGACGCAGCGCGCTTCGCGCGCACCCTGGTGCGTGAAACGCGGGTCGCGCAGTCAGCCGGCGCCGGTTACGACGGTACGCTGCGCGGCGAGAGCCTGTTCTATCTCGACGGCCAACCCGGCGAGGGCCGCAGTGTGGCCGAGCTGGAGGCGGCGCTGCGCGGCGAACTCAGCAAGATTCAGGAACAGGGCGTAGATGAAGCCGAGCTGAAGCGCGTCAAGGTGCAGCTCGTCGCCAGCCAGGTGTACAAGCGTGATTCGATGATGGCGCAGGCCATGGAGATCGGCGGCATCGAGGCCGCCGGCTTCCACTGGCGCGATATCGACCGTCTGCTGGAAAAGCTCAAGGCGGTGACGGCCGAGCAGGTGCAGGCCGTGGCGAAAAAGTATTTCAGCGACGACGTGCTGACCATTGCGACCCTGGATCCCCAACCCGTTGATCCGAAGGCGTCTGCCAAGCCATCCGTTCCGCTCAAGCATTGAGGACTCAGATATGCGTATCGAAAAATTCCTGATGGCCTCGGCCTGTCTGCTGCTTGCCGGCCTGAGCCACGCTGGCCCCCGGATCGAGCACTGGACGACGCCCACCGGCGCGCGTGTTTATTTCGTTGCCAGCGATGCTTTGCCTCTCCTCGACGTGCAGGTGGATATTCCTGCCGGCAGTGCACAGGACCCGCAGGGAAAGAGCGGCGTCGCGGCGATTACGCGCGGCTTGCTGGATGCGGGGGTGGAGGCAGCGGGTTCCGCTGCTGATGAGGAAGCGCTCGACGAGGAAAAGATCGCCGGACGCGTGGTCGATCTTGGCATCAAGTTTGGCGGTGGCGTCGATGGGGATCGCAGCAGCCTCAGCCTGCGCACGCTGTCCGATCCGGAGCAGCGCAATGGCGGCCTGGCCCTGATGCGTCGTCTGCTGGCCGCACCCAGTTTCCCGGAGGCCGTGCTGGCGCGTGAGAAGAACCGCACCATCGCTGCATTGCAGGACGCCCAAACCCGCCCCGGCACCGTCTTGTCGAGACGCTTTGGTGCGGCCCTCTACGGCGAGCACCCCTATGGCCGCAGTGCTTCGGTCGAGAGCGTGGCCGCCATCACGCGCGCGGACATCGTCGCCTTTCATCGCAACAACTACAGCGCCAATGGCGCGGTGATTTCGATGATAGGCAATATCAGCCGCGCCGAAGCGGAAGGCATTGCCCTCGACCTGGCGGCGGCCCTGCCCAGTCGCGCGCCGGCGGCAGCGGTGCCTGCGGTGGCGCCGGCCGAGATGCAGACCCTACGCATCCCGCACCCCTCGGCGCAGGCGCATATTGCCATCGGCATGCCGGCGGTCAAGCGTAGCGACCCGGACTACTACGCCCTGTTGGTAGGTAACTACACGCTGGGCGGTGGCGGTTTTGTGTCGAAGCTGATGCAGGAGGTGCGCGAGAAGCGCGGCTATGCCTACGATGTGCATTCCTATTTCGCGCCGCGCAAGCTTGAAGGCCCATTCCAGATCGGCCTGCAGACGCGCCGCGAGCAAACCGACGATGCGCTCAAGGTCGTGCATGAGGTGCTGGCGTCTTATCTGAAGACAGGGCCGAGCGCGGCCGAGCTCAAGGCCGCCAAGCAGTACTACATCGACGGACTCTCCCTGCGTATCGATAGCAATGCCAAGCTGCTCGGCTATCTGTCGGCAATCGGCTTCTACGATTTGCCGCTGACTTATATCGACGACTATCCCAAGCTGATCGGCTCGATCACGGCTGAGCAGGTGCGCGCGGCGTTTGCCTCGCATGTGCAGGAAAACCGGCTGGTAACCGTGATTGTGGGTGTCGAGGAAAAATGACGCTCCGCCTCCCATCCCCACCCGCGCAGGCAGACCTGATGAAGCTTCCTCACGGCCCGGTTCCCGATCGGACGGCGGCTGCGTGAGCCGGATCAGAATCACCGGCGGCACGCATCGCAGCCGCCTGATCCAGGTCGTCGATGCGCCCGGCCTGCGCCCGACACCGGATCGCGTGCGCGAGACGCTGTTCAACTGGCTGGGGCAGAATCTGTCAGGCTGGCGTTGCCTGGACCTGTTTGCGGGGAGCGGCATTCTGGGCTTCGAGGCCGCCTCGCGTGGCGCGGACGAAGTGGTGCTGCTGGAGCGCGATGCGGGCGCACTGAAGACCTTGAGGGGCCATCTGGCGGCGCTGCAATTGCCACAGGTGCGGATAGTCGGTGGCGATGCGCTAAAATTCGTCTCCGATACGCGTTTTGACCTGATCTTCCTCGATCCTCCCTATAACAAGGGCTGGCTGGAAAAGACAGCGCCGCTGCTGCCGGGCTGGGCCGCCCCGGGCGCGCGACTGTATGTCGAGGCCGAACATGAGATCGAGGCGCTGGGCGCGTGGAAAACCGTCAAGCGCGGGCAGGCCGGGCAGGTTCATTTTCATTTGCTGGAACAGGAATAAAGCAGGACGAGAGGGCGTTGCAAAGCGCTCCATGCTTGCAACCGATTGCTTCATAGGCTGAACACATGAGTAAAACCATCGCCGTCTACCCCGGCACTTTCGATCCGCTGACCAATGGTCACGAAGACCTGGTGCGCCGCGCTGCCAGCCTGTTCGGGCATGTCATCGTCGGCATTGCCGAGAGTTCGAGCAAGCGCCCTTTCTTCTGCCTGGACGAACGCATCGAAATCGCGCGCGAGGTGCTCAAGGCGTTGCCCAATGTCGAGGTCAAGGGCTTTAACTGTCTCTTGATGGACTTCATGCGCAAGAACGGCGCTCACGTCATTCTGCGCGGCCTGCGTGCCGTGTCCGACTTCGAATACGAGTTCCAGATGGCGGGCATGAACCGCAATCTCTATCCCGAGGTCGAGACTGTATTCCTGACGCCGGGCGAACAGTACATGTTCATCTCCGCCACCATGGTGCGCGAAATCGCCACCCTGGGCGGGCCGGTCGAGAAGTTTGTGCATCCCCACGTTGCCAGGCGTCTCGCCGAGAAAATCAAGAGCAGGGCTTAAGCATGGCCTTGATGATTACCGACGAGTGCATCAACTGCGACGTCTGCGAACCGGAGTGCCCCAACGCGGCAATCTCGCAAGGCGAGGAGATCTACCAGATCGACCCTGCCAAGTGCACTGAGTGTGTTGGTCACTTTGACAGGCCGCAGTGTCGCGATGTCTGCCCGGTCGACTGCATCCCCAACGACCCTGACAATGTCGAGAATCAGGATTTGCTGATGGCAAAGTACCTGAAGCTGACGGCTACTCCCGACGCTTAAGGGCGCGCTGTGGTGTCGATAACGGTGACCTCGGCGTAGCCCGCGTTGCGCGCACGCTTTTCCTGATACATCGCCTCATCGGCAGCCCTGATCAGGAGATTGGCATTGCTGCTACCACGGAATAGCTTGCTGCCGATGCTGATCGAGCAGCACACGCTGGCGCCGTTGAGCGGGTAGGGCTGGCCCAACTCCCGCGTGAGTTTCTCGACGATGTGCCGGGTGCTGGCGAGCGCTGCTTCGAAGTCGGTGCCCAGGTCGTCAATGAGGACAATGAACTCGTCGCCGCCGAGACGCGCCACCGTGTCTTCCTCGCGCAGCAGCGCCTTCATCCTGTTGGCAACGGCAATCAGCAACTGGTCGCCAAGGTCGTGACCATGGTTGTCGTTGACCTCCTTGAACTTGTCCAGATCGAGAAACAGCAGGCAGGCATACAGGTCGCGCCGCTCGTTGCGGAGGCAGGCTTGCTGTATGCGCTCCATCAGCAGGCGACGGTTGGGTAGCTGGGTGAGGCTGTCCTGAAAGGCGAAGTTGCGCAGCTCATCCTCCAGGCGCGCCTTTTCCTGCCACAGGTGTGTGACCAGCGCGATGGCATCCTCGATGCAGGCGATTTCGTTACTTGTGCGCGGTGTCGGGGCTACGACCGTTTCCTGTGTCAATTGGCGCAACTCCCGATCGATGGCCTCAAGTGGCTGGATGACCTGGCGCAGTACATACCAGATCGCCAGCAGCATGATGGCAAGCAGGGTGATACCTACGACCACGCTGACGATCAGTGCCCGCTGCGCCTGTTGCTTGTCCTGCAAAGCGAGCAGCTCGATCTCTTCCGCACTCTTCTGGGTCAGCAGGGCGATACCGTCGAGCACCGGTTGTGATGTGCGGACCAGATCCTCGAGTTGCAAGTCGGGCGTGCGGCCCTCGGCCCATGCGGCCAGTACCGCATCCTGTTTGGGCCGCAGGCTGGCGTAGTGCGCCTGGCGGACAGCGGCGATGCTTGGGTCCAAGCGAGGCAAAGGGCCGTAAGCGCTTAGCCGGTCTACTTCCTTCCAGGCGGCGCTTTCCTGTCCGCGCATCTCATGGATGCGCGCAATTTCATCCGCCGGCATCGCTGTGCCTGCGGCCAGATTCTGCGCGATCAGGGTCGATTCTGCCCCGAGGACGAGGCGCAGCTCAAATGCATAACCCGTAATCATGGTCAGCCTTGCCACGCTCATGCCCCCGCTGCGCACATAGTCGGCAACCAACAACTGAATCAGGCGGCGGCTTTCCATCAGCAGATGCGTGGCGCTGGAGAACCAGCGCTGAAGCAACCGGGGATCGCGCTGACTCAGCGGCAAGGCCATGTTGCGATCATTCTCCTGCCGCAAGGCCTGGATGGCGGCCCACTCACTGGCTAGCTTGTCCTGTCCGACCTGGGGCAGGCGGCCACGTTCTTGCAGGAACAAGCGCATCGCGTCATCGGCCTGCTGTCGGCGCGTTGCGATGAACTCGCGGTTGGCTGCGCTGATTGCTTGTGGTGAACGCAAGACCACGGCAGTGCGTCCGCGCTCAAATGCGAAATGCTGGCTCATGCGGAACAGATGATTGGTGGTTTGCGCCCAGACAATCACCGTTTCGCTCTGGCGGTAGTTCCGGTAGGCGGCGGCAAGGTCCTTGAATGCCGACAAACAACTCCAGCCGCCCAGGGCCAGCAGTGCAGTCAGCAGGATGCCGCGCACAGGCAATTGTCTGGCCCAGCTCTGGCGCCCTTGCTGCGGCATGATGCCCCCCCCTCAATCATTCATTTTCTTCAATTATAGAAAACTTTGATTTCGGAGCAAGAATTTCTTTTGCGTTGATTTATAAGTGGATGTAAGGGATTGTCAGGTGTGCTCGCCTGGATTATTTTGGGTTGTGAGTTCTACTTTTGACATTTCTGGCAATAGAATGAAGCCCGCTGGCCCTGCACGATGCGTTTGATCGGAGTGCCGCATACCTTGCAAGGCTGTCCGTCGCGGCCGTAGACAAAATATTCCTGCTGAAAGTAGCCCGAGCTGCCATCCGAATGGATGAAGTCGCGCAGGCTGCTGCCACCCTTCGCGATGGCGGCTGCGAGCGTGGCCTTGATTTCTGGCACCAGTCGCTCCAGTCTTTGCAGGGACACCTTGTTGGCCGCCGTCTTCGGGCTGATGCGCGCACGAAACAGGCTTTCCGAGGCGTAGATGTTGCCAATGCCGACGACCAGGTGCCCGTCCATCAGCGTGGGTTTGATGGCGGTGCCGCGTTTCTTCAATGCGGCGTGCAGCCAACGCGCGGTAAATATCTCGGACAGGGGTTCCGGGCCCAGCACGTCGAGCAGCGCGTGGCTGTCTGCACCGGGCAGCCACAAGGCGGCGCCGAAGCGGCGCGGGTCGCGCAAGCGCAGGACGGTCTGGCCGAAAACCAGATCGAGATGGTCGTGCTTTTCTGGCAGGGTGGCGGCGGGCAGCAGGCGCAGGCTGCCGCTCATGCCCAGGTGCAGCAGCAGCCGACCGTGGCCGAAATCCAGCAACAGATACTTGGCGCGCCGGCTTACCGACAGCAACACCCTGTCACACAACAGCGCAGGTAATTCGGCGGGAATCGGGTAACGTAGCTTGGGCGTGCGCGCGACAACGGCCGTCAGCTTTTTGCCGGTCAGGCTGGGGGCAATGCCGAGGCGTGTGACTTCAACTTCGGGAAGTTCAGGCATGGTCAGAGATGCTCAGGGAACCTGCTAACATGCCCGCATTCTAAAGAATGAATTCATTCAAAAATCAATTGGCCATGAAACTGCGACATCGCCCACTTCGCCTGTCCGCCCTGCTGGCGACGCTGTTGCTGGGCTATGCCAGCATGGTCGGAGCAGCCGATGTGCTGCCTGCGGACGAAGACAAGAAGGGCATCTTCGGCGCCGCTCCCAGCACCGAGTTGACGCCCGAGATTCTCTACCAGTTCATGTTTGCGGAGGTCGCTGGCGCGCGTGGTCAGTTGCCGCTGTCGGTGGCAGCCTACCTGGATCTTGCGCGTAGCACCCGCGATCCGCGTATCGCCAAGCGCGCCGCTGAAGTGGCGCTGACCAGCCGCCAGTACGACGCTGCGCTGT
This sequence comes from Rhodocyclaceae bacterium, assembly GCA_035565355.1. Taxonomy (GTDB): domain Bacteria; phylum Pseudomonadota; class Gammaproteobacteria; order Burkholderiales; family Rhodocyclaceae. The sequence goes on along the minus strand of DATMSM010000103.1, from coordinate 1,611 downwards.
CCGCGACGCGCATCTGGGTCGAGCAGGAGCCCAACTCTGCCGGCGCGCAGCAGATGATGGTGACGCTGGCTGCCGCCTTTGGGCGCCTGGACGAGGTGGCCGAACATCTGGCGCGTGCGCTGGCGCTGGACCCGGTCAATGCGCCGGCCACGCTGATGCGCCTCAATCGCCTGCTCGCCCGCGTGCAGGACAAGGCAGCGGTGCATAAGCTTGTGGTCGAGGCTACTGAGCCTTATCTGAAATTGCCCGAGGCGCATTTCGCCCGTGCCCAGGCCGCTTATGCAGCCAAGGAGCTGCCACAGGCGCAGGCCAATCTGGACATCGCATTGGAGCTGCGTCCCGACTGGGAATTCGCCATCCTCTTCAAGGCCCTGCTGGCACAGGCCAAGCCCGCGGACGTGATTGCCATCCTGCAGCCCTTCGTGCGCGACAATCCCGAATCCACCGAGGCTCGTCTGGGTCTGGCGCGCGCGCTGGTGGCCGAGCGCCGCTTTGATGAGGCGCTATCCGAGTTCAAGCTGGTGCTGTTGCGGCAACCGTCGAATCCCGATGTGATCTATGCCGTGGGCTTGCTGTCGATGCAGATGCGCGACTACGACACGGCGGAGACGCAGTTGAAGCGTCTGCTCGACATGAATTACGCCGAGAGCAATCTGGTGCGTACCTATCTGGGCCAGATCGCCGAGGAAAGAAAAGACCTGAAGGCCGCCGCCGCCTGGTATGCAGGTGTGACGCCGGGTGCGCAGTACATGCCGGCGCAAGCGCGTGCGGCGCAGCTCACCGCCCGCCTCGGAGATTTCGAGGGCGCGCGCGCGATCCTGCACAAGGTCAGGCCCGCCGACGAGGCGGCGCAAGTGCAGTTGATCGTGGCGGACGCCAATCTGCTGCACGAGGCGAAGCGTGACGAGGAAGCGTATCGGGTACTCGACAAGGCGCTGCAAGGCCGCCCTAACGAGCCTGAACTCCTCTACGAAACCGCGCTGGCGGCCGATCGCATCGGCAAGTTCGAAGTGGCCGAACAGCTCTGGCTCCGGCTCATCAAGGTCAAGCCGGATCATGCGCACGCCTACAACGCACTCGGCTATTCCATGGCGGAGCGCGGCGTGCGCCTTGAAGAGGCGCAGCAGTTGATCGACAAGGCACTCTCGCTGCAACCGGATGATCCCTTCATCCTCGATAGCAAGGGCTGGGTGCTGTTCCGTCTTGGTGATAAGCAGGCTGCGCTGGAGGTTTTGCAGAAGGCATTCAGCAAGCGGCCTGACCCGGAAATTGCCGCCCACCTGGGCGAGGTACTGTGGTCGCTCGGCCGTCAGGACGACGCACGCAAAGTGTGGGCCGACGCTACTCGCCAGAGCCCGACCAATCAGGCCTTGGCCGATACCATCAAGAAATATCTCCCCTGAGCGTGGCCTTGAAGTCTTTGTTCGTTGTTGCCCTGGGCATGTTGCTGTGCGGCCCGGCGCGCGCCGACGCGCCCTTCACGCTGGAGGGGCGTATTTCCATACGTCAGGGCGAGCAGGCTTATCACGGCACGCTGCACTGGCGTCATACCGCACGCACCGATGAGCTCACGCTGGCCGGGCCGCTGGGGCAGGGCGCGGCCGAGCTGCG
>DATMSM010000102.1:0-6766 GCA_035565355.1 Rhodocyclaceae bacterium | reverse complement strand
GCCAATCGGCAGGCCGCGGCAGCCGCCGCTTCGGGGTGTGCAGGCGCGCCGTCGCGATGGGTGGCGAGTTGCCCGCCGAGCACATCGCGGGCTTCAAGGCAGGCGTCCACCAGCTCGTCGCTGAGCGGCAGTAGCCTCTTGCGCAACTTGTCGAGCAGGCCCTCGAGGACATGCGTCAGGTCGGCCATGTCGCCAAACCCGAAGGTGCCTGCCGAGCCCTTGATGGAATGGGCAGCCCTGAATACGGCATTCAGCTGCTCGTCGTCCGGACTGTCATGGTCCAGAGCAAGCAGCAGGGACTCCATGCTTTCCAGATGTTCCGCCGCCTCGGCGAAGAACACCTGATAAAACTGGCTCATGTCGTAGGACATGCTTCCCCTCCTTCAGCCTCGGCGCTCCGCCGAACCTATGCAATCCCGCCCTTTTTGCCGCCGGGCCGTCCCAAGGCAAAAAGCGCCCCCTCGGGGAGCAGCAAGCCAAAGGCGCAGCGTGGGGGCCATTATTTATCGGCTAACCGATGACCTTCTTGACCACCTCAAGCAACTTCTGCGGATCGAAAGGCTTGACCAACCAACCCGTCGCACCGGCAGCGCGCCCCTGCTGCTTCATCGCATCAGAGGACTCCGTGGTCAGCATCAGGATGGGGGTGCTCTTGTACTGAGGCAGGGAGCGCAAAGCCCGGATCAGCGTCAAGCCGTCCATGCGCGGCATGTTCTGATCGGTCAGCACCAGACTGACATTGTGGCTCTTGGCCTTGTCCAGCCCATCCTGTCCGTCCACGGCATCAAGCACCTCGTAACCGGCGCTCTTGAGCGTGAACGCGACCATCTGCCGGATCGAGGCCGAATCGTCGATCGCCAGTATTGTCTTTGCCATCCCTCTTCCCTCCTAGTCCGAACGTGCCGGCACGTTCAGCACACTCTCTTCGTCGTCCGATCCCTCGGGCTTGCCATCGCGCATGATGGATTCTTCCGTCCGCTTGTTGAGCACGATGATGGCGATGCGTCGATTGCTCGCCGCATATGGATCCTTGCTGTCGAACAGCACTGTCGATGACTGCCCCAGCACACGCAGGGTCTTGCCTTCCGTCATGCCACCCGCCAGCAGTTCACGGCGCGAGGCATTGGCACGGTTGGTGGATAGCTCCCAGTTGCCGAAGCCCTTGTCTCCGCCGGCATAAGGCGTTGCGTCCGTATGACCGGACAGGGAGATACGGTTGTCCACGCCGTTAAGCGCATTGCCGATCTCGCGCAAGATCACCTTGGTGTAGGGCTTGAGCTCGGAACTGGCCGAATCGAACATGGGGCGGTTCTTTTCATCCACGATCTGAATGCGCAGACCTTCGGTGGTCATGTCGATCAATAACTGCTTCTTGAACTGCGACAGAATCGGATTCGCGTCGATCAGCGTCTCCAGGCGCTGCTTGAGGCTTTCCAGGCGCTGCTTCTCGATGCGCTCGAACTCCTCGCGCAAGTCCTTTTCCTTGAGATTCATGGTGCGGCGCCGGTCGGCGGACTCACCCGCCTTCTGCTGCCCATGCTCCTTGGTCAGATCGGTGCCGCCCCCCTGAACCAGGGAGCTCGCGTCACCGCTGCCCGAACCACCGAACATCGCCACCTTGAGCGGCGTCTGAAAGTAATCGGCAATACCCTTGAGGTCGCCTTTCGCGGTCGAACCCAGCAGCCACATCAGCAGGAAGAAGGCCATCATCGCCGTCACGAAGTCGGCATAGGCAATCTTCCAGGCGCCGCCGTGGTGGCCGCCGCCACCCTTCTTGATGCGCTTGACGACGATGGGCTGCTGATCATCAGCCATTTTGGCTACCCCGCTTCATACCTCGCTCACTTGCCCTTGCGACCCTTGAGATCCTGCTCAAGCTCGGCAAAGGTCGGACGGTCGCTGGCGTACAGCGTCTTGCGGCCAAACTCCACCGCCACCTGCGGTGCATAGCCGTTCATGCTGGCCAGCAATACGGCCTTGATGCACTGATAAACCTTGCCGCCCTCTTCGGCCTTCTGTTCGAGTTGCGTGGCGATGGGCGCCACGAAACCGTAGGAAATAAGAATACCGAGGAAGGTGCCGACCAGCGCGCCGCCGATCATCTTGCCCAGCACGGCCGGCGGTTCGCCCACCGAACCCATGACGTTGACCACCCCCATCACGGCGACCACGATACCGAAGGCCGGCGTCGCATCGGCCACCTTGGCCATGATGTGGGCGGGCAGATGCGCCTCCTGGTGATGGGTCTCGATTTCGATATCCATCAGGTTCTCGATCTCGAAGGCATTGAGGTTGCCGCCGACCATCATGCGCAGATAGTCAGTCACGAACTCCATCACGTGATGGTCCGAGGCAATGGCCGGATACTTGCTGAAAATGGGACTGGCTTCGGGACTTTCGATGTCGCCTTCGATGGCCATCAGGCCTTCCTTGCGCACCTTGGCCAGCACTTCGAAGAGCATGGCCAGCAGCTCCATGTAATGGGCCTTATTGAGCTTGGAGCCCTTGAGCACCGAAGGCAGCGCTGCCAGCGTCGCCTTGATCGCCTTGGTGCCGTTGCCGGCGACAAAGCCGCCGATGGTCAGGCCGAGGATGGCCAGATACTCCATAGGTACCCACAAGGCGCCCAGACTGCCGTGTACCGCGTAAGTGCCAACGGACGCTGCCAGAATAATTACATAGCCGACCAACAGTAGCATCAGTTCCCCCGCAAACCCGGCGGCGACTGATAAGCACGCCGGGTGGATCAATAGAAGTCAGATAATAGCCGCAAATTGAAACCGGGTCGTAGGCAATCCTGCAAAAAAACAAAGCCCGGGGGAGCACCCCGGGCTTTGTGTCTGACGCGTGCGACAGTTGAGTGCTAAACCGTGCTCTGCTCCGCTGCTGCGCGCGCCTCGGCGGCGCGGCGCGTCTTGCCGGCGCGCGCCGGCATGTGGCAGAGACCGCAGACATAGCCCTTGGTTGGATCGTAGGCATGCGAGACGAACTCGCCGCTACATTCGCGGCAGGTCGCCAGCTGCAGCATATTGGCATCAAAGAAGCGCACCATGGTCCAGGCACGTGTCAGCGACAGCACCATGTCCATGCCGCAGCGACGCGTCTGGTCTAGGTACATGCGGTAGGCCTTGATAATGAGCTCCAGGCCCTTCAGTTCGGTGTGCTTGCCGAGAAAGCGATGGTAGGCCATGAACAGGGAAGCATGGATATTCGGCTGCCAGGTCATGAACCAGTCGGTCGAGAACGGCAGCATGCCCTTGGGCGGCGACTCACCCTTCACTTCCTTGTACAGTTTGAGCAGACGTTCGCGAGAGAGATTAGTCTCGGCCTCGAGCATCTGCAGACGCGCCCCCAGCTCGATCAGATCGATGGCGAGGCGAATGTCTCGCGCCTCGGAGATCACGGATTTGTTGCGCACGCGCACCCCCGTACTCACGCGACGGTTTCGACCGGCTTGCCGGCGGCGAGAATGGCGGCATGAATCTGGCCGACGCCGCGATCACGCTCGTGGTTCGAAAGCAGATTGAGCAGCAGGGTGTCATCGAAGCGGAAGTTGCAGACCAGCATGTCGGAGCTGGCCATCTTGAGCACCTGGCCCGGGGTCAGGCGTTCCAGAATGTCGGCAATCTCGGTGCTGATACCGAGGCGGAAGATGGCACCCTCGCGGTCCGAGCGCACCATGTTCTGAGCCAGCATCAGGTAAGCAAGATTGACTTCCTTTATGTCGTTGTAGGTGTCAGTCGGGTTCATCACGCACTCCTGGATTGAGGCCACACATGAACACCCGACCGGATGCCCTCTGCGGCAGTGAATCCATTATCGGCAGGACTGACAAGAAGGAATATCGTCGCTTTTGTCTATTTGTTGTCGCAATCAGTCACGGCAACACTGTAAGAAAAACCCTTACAAAACCAAGCTAGCAAAATGATTCGTCAACAGAAATTTCTGGCGTTCATTTTGCGGCCTGAGCTGCAACCGATTGAGTGGCGACATGGCGATTACGGCCGGCCGTCTTCGCTTGATAAACGCCCTGGTCAGCGACCTTGACCAGCGCATCCGCGCCCGGCATACCGTCCTCGCGCACGGCCACGCCTATGCTCACGGACATGCCCAGCTCGCCGCCCGGGATCGGGATGCGCACTGCCGCGACGGCGGCGCGCACGCGATCGGCGCAGACCATGGCGGCCTCCAGCGCGGTATCGGGGCAAATGGCGAGGAACTCGTCGCCGCCGGTACGGCAGACCACGTCATTGGCGCGCAAGGCCCGCTTCATCGCCGCCGAGGCCTGACGCAAGGCGGCATCGCCGACATCATGACCATTGTTATCGTTGATGCCCTTGAAGCCGTCAAGGTCTACCACCAGGCAGGCCAGGCTGCGGCCGGTGCGGACCGACTCGGCCCACTCCTGCTGCAGACGATCCATGGCATAGCGCCGGTTGGGCACGCCGGTCAGGGAATCGGTCTGCGCCATTTCCTGCAGGCGACGATTGGTCACCGCCAGTTCGGCGGCAAAGCGCTGGATATCGGTACGGTCGCGCTCAATCTCCTGCTGCAGCAACACGACGCGCTGCCCTGCGCGCAGACGGGCCTCGAGGACTCTGGGCTTGAGCGGCTTGCTGATGAAATCATCGGCACCTGCCTCGAAGGCTTCGACCAGGCGGGTATCGTCTTCCAGTCCGGTGAGCAGAATGATATAGACAGCGCGGCCGATGCGCGTCTGGCGCAAAGCCACCGTCAGCGCGATGCCGTCCATTTCCGGCATCAACCAGTCGGCGATCATGATCTGCGGCCGCAGGTCAATGGCCATTTCGAAGGCCTGACGGCCGTTCGAGGCGACAAAGACTTCATGCCCCGCGCGAGACAGCAGCGCCGCCAGCACGGCACGCATGCTGGCGTCGTCGTCCACCACCAGCACACGCATATTGTGCTGTTCGGGAACATCCTGTTCCGGATCGACCGCGCTCACCATGCGGGGCGGCGGCGGTGGCCGCGACAGATCCTCGAAGGGCGGCAGCACACTCGTATCTACACTCAACAGGGCGCCCCACTCCTGCCAGTCGGCGACCACCTGGTCACACATGAGCGTGACGGTTTCGGCATCCAGCGAGAGACGGCTGCCCAGCATATAGAGTTGCGGCACCATGCTGCGCCGTGCCTCATCGGCGGCCATGCAGACGTCCGCAATATAGTTGGCCAGCACCAGCGACTGCAGCATGTTGGCGTTGCGCGAGCCTTCGGAAAAAGGGGCGTTCTCCGGCCTGTCGCCGAAGCCAACCACGGCGATGAAGGGCGTCGGCATGCCCCAGTCCTGCAGCATGGCGGCCGTCAGCGCATTGCAGTCCAGCACGAAGGCAGCACGCTCACGCGACAACAGCACGCTGCGCGGGCTGCTTTCCGTCTCGGCCAGAATGCGCGCAAATTCCTCAGGATAGAGCGTTGCCAGCGCCAGGTCGCCGACATTGGCGAGCAGTCCGATACAGAATGCTTCCTCGGAAGCCATGTGCTGGGTGCGGATCGCCACGGCCTGCAGGGCAATAGCGCGGACCAGCGACTTGGACCAGTACTGGCCGTAATCGAAATTGCGGCAGGCGCCACTGCGATGCGAGGAGATCAGCGAGAAACCAAGTGCCAGACCGCGTACGGCGGGCAAGCCGAGGATGGTCAAGGCTTCCTGGATGGAGGCCACCGGGCGGCGGCGGCCGAGGCTGGCGCCATTGGCCGCCTTGATCAGGCGGCCGACAAAGGCCGGATCGGTCTTGACCGCATTGGCAAGGTCGGCGAGGGAGACGTCGTCGCGCTGGGTCAGACGGACGATGGCGAGGGCCGCACCCTTGGGTGACGGCAGTTCACCATTGGCTTTCATTTGCTCGAACTTCGACAACTCGGGCGTACTCATGGCCTCTCCCAGGGTATATCCACCTGCCTGCCACTCACCTTGCCACCGTATCCGTTCGTCATATTCTGCTTGAATTCAGGCTGCCATTGTACTGCCATCCCGATATATCGGCCCCCAGCAACATTGCTTGAGTGTATTCGGCGCTACGCCACAAATCCAGGGCAACCCCCGCGGCAAGCGTTTGGCGGATAAAATTGGGCATGACTTCCGGCACCGCCCCGCTTCCGTCCGCTGTCCCCGCTTACTGCCGCCGTTGCGGTCAGCCAGTCGAGATGCGCGTCCCGGCCGGCGACAGCCTGCCGCGCGAATGCTGCAGTCACTGCGGCAATATCCAGTACGACAACCCCAAGATGGTGCTGGGCACCCTGCCCGTCTGGGAGGACAAGGTGCTGCTTTGCCGCCGCGCCATCGAACCGCGCTACGGTTTGTGGACACTGCCGGCGGGCTTCATGGAGAACAACGAGACCACCGCCCAGGCCGCGCAGCGCGAAACCGACGAGGAAGCCGGTGCGGAGATCGAGCTGCTGGATCTGTACACCATGATCAGCGTGCCGCACATCAGCCAGATCCACGGCTTCTATCGTGCCCGCCTGCTCAGCCCCGATTTCAATCCGGGCGAGGAAACCCTGGAAGCACAACTCTTTGGCGAGGCCGAAATTCCCTGGGATGAACTCGCCTTCCGCACCGTCAAGCAGACGCTGCAACACTATTTTGCCGACCGCAAGGCGGGCGTCTACCCCTTCCGCAGCTTCGACATCATCGGTCCGCCGCCGCAGTAAGCGCCGTACCGATCTCCACCGGCAGTTCAATCACGAAATCGCGCCCCCGCATCGCCGGCGGAAGCGGCGCCGCGCGCGCCGCCGCGTCGAC
>DATMSM010000101.1:0-11894 GCA_035565355.1 Rhodocyclaceae bacterium | reverse complement strand
CGGCCTGCCGATTGGCGGCGCTGGCGGACGCCACAGCATCGCAGCGTCTGATCGATGCGCCGCCACCCGCTGCCGCGGCCGGCGATGCCGTATTCAGCTTCGTGCTCGAAGCACCCAAGGCCAGTCAGGCCGCAGTCATCGAGGTGCTGTGCGCCGAGCTTGAGGAGTTCGGCGCGGTCACACTCGAACAGCGCCCCGCCTCGGCCAGGAAACCATGGCGCTTGCGCGTTGCAGCCTGTCGCGATATCTGCGCGGTGAGCGATGTAATCTCCTTTGTCGCCAACGAGGTGCAGCTCGTCACGGAGATGCCCGTGGCGGCACCGGCAGCGGCGGGCGATGCGGCCTGGGGACTGTTCGAGGACGGCCATGCCGAAGGTGCGCCTGCTGACGACGGCTGGGGTTTGTTCGAACCGCAGCCGCACGCGGAGCAAGGGGCCGCGGACAGCGTGGCGGATGGCAGCTACGGTTTCTTTGCCGAGCTGCCCCCCGTTCCCTCGGCCGCCACCGAACCGGCACGCGCGTCCAGTCATGCGGCGAATGCCGAAACTACCCTACGCGTGGGGGTGGACAAGGTTGATCTCATCATCAACCAGGTCGGTGAACTGGTCATTACCCACGCCATGCTGCAGCAGATTGCCAGTGCGCTTGATCCAATCCAGTTCGAACGTCTGCACAGCGGACTGGCTCAGCTCGAACGCAACAGCCGCGACTTGCAGGCGTCCGTGATGTCGGTGCGCATGGTGCCGATTTCTACCGTATTCAATCGTTTCCCGCGCGTGGTGCGCGACCTATCGGGCAAGCTGGGCAAGCAGGTCGAGCTCAAAATGAGCGGCGAAGCTACCGAGCTGGATCGCGGCTTGGTGGAGCGGATTGTGGATCCGCTCACCCATCTCGTCCGCAACAGCCTAGACCACGGCATTGAAGCCCCCAACAAGCGCCTGGCGGCAGGCAAGTCTGCGCTTGGCATCGTTACGCTTAAGGCCTATCAGCATAGCGGCAGCGTGGTGGTCGAAGTGGGCGACGACGGTGCCGGTCTGGATCGCGAACGCATTCTCGCCAAGGCCCGGGAGCGGGGCATGCCCCTCGGCGCTGGCAATGGCGAGAACCTCAGCGACGCCGAGGTCTGGAACCTGATTTTTGACGCCGGCTTCTCGACTGCCGAACAGGTCACCGACGTGTCCGGCCGTGGCGTCGGTATGGATGTGGTCAAACGCAACATCAGCGCCTTGGGCGGGCGCATCGACATCGAGTCCATGGCCGGCATCGGCACGCGCATGACCGTGCGCCTGCCGCTGACCCTGGCCATTGTCGACGGCATGTCGGTCGCCGTCGGCGCCGAAAGCTACATCGTTCCACTCGGCTATGTGCTGGAGTCGCTGCAGCCCGAAGCGTCGATGATCAAGCGTATGGGCGGTGTGGCCGCCCTGCTGCAGGTGCGCGGCGATTATCTCCCGGTGGTTGTGTTGCACGAACTGTTCGGCATTCGCGATGCCGAGACCGATTTCAGCCGCGGCATCATGGTGCTGCTGGAGGTCGATGGGCGCCGTGCGGCGCTCTTTGTCGATGCCTTGCTGGGTCAGCATCAGGTTGTCATCAAGAATATCGAAACCAACTACCGCAAGGTGCCGGGTGTTGCCGCTGCGACCATCATGGGTGACGGTCGGGTCGCCTTCATTCTCGATGCGGTGGCACTGGTCAACAAGGCGGCTGCCAACATGCCGGCGGCGGCCTGAGGAAATGACAATGAGCACGCATAACAACAAGGACGACAGCGCCACGCTCCGCCAGGAGTTCCTGACTTTCATTCTTGGCGGCGAGGAATATGCAGTCGACATCCTGCGGGTACAGGAGATTCGCGGCTACGATGCGGTGACGCCGATTGCCCATGCGCCGGAGTTCATCAAGGGCGTCATGAATTTGCGCGGCGCCATCGTGCCGATCATCGATCTGCGCATCAAGTTCGGATTGGGCAAGCCGGAGTACACCGCCTTCACCGTGGTCGTGGTGCTCAATGTCGGCCGCCGCGTGGTTGGCATCGTCGTCGATGCGGTGTCCGACGTGATCTCGGTTGCCGACAGTCAGATGCATCCGCCACCCGAGCTGTCGCGTGCCGTGGATCTGCGCTACATCACCGGCCTGGCCATGCTGGACGAACGCATGCTGATCGTGGTGGATATCGAAGGCCTGATGTTGTCGGCGGATATGGCGCTGGTCGACGAGGCGGTGATTTAAATGAACAAGACCAACAGGCAGTCAGCCGGGAGGATGCAATCATGAAGCTGGATATTTTGGCCCCAGGTAGGGCGGTGGTGAATCGCTTCCGTTTCGGCACGAAGTTCGTCATCGTCGGGCTGCTCTTGCTGCTGCCCTTCGCTACCTTGTTCTATGCGCATTGGCATCGAGTCAACGCCGACATCGAGATGGCACGCCAGGAGCGCGCCGGCTTGCAACTGATTGCGCCGGCCATGAGTTTCATGCAGGCGGTCCAGTTCCACCGCCGTTATACCCGTGACGTGCTGACCGGCATGCCGCAGGCATCCGCCAGCCAGGCTGACGCCCGCACGCGTGCCGACGAGGCGCTCGATGCCTGGGCGGCGGTCAATGCGCTGCACGGCGAAGCGCTGGGTGTGGGCCAGGCCCATGCCGATATCCGCACGCAATGGGGCAGCATCAAGAACGTGCCGGCCAATACTCCCGTTGCTGCCAGCATGGGCGAGCATGGCCGCCTTATCGAGGCGCTGCAGGCTTACCTGGTCCTGGTGTCTGACAGCTCGGGGTTGACCATGGATCCGGAAAGCCAGGGCTACTTTCTGCAGGAGCTGATCACGCGCCGCGTTCCTGAAGCCGCCGACAGCTTGCGGCTGTTGCGCGCTGCAGCGGTGCAGGCCGCCCGCAACAAGCAGATGACGCTGGAGGAGCGGGTCTTGATGCAGATGCGGGTGGAGGAAGCCGAGGCTGCCTATGCTGCGCTGCAATCCGGCGTGAGCAAGGCCTTGCGCGACAATCCGGCGCTGCAGACCCGGCTGATCCCGGCCATCAATCAACTGCGTGATCGTCAGACGCTTTTCCTGAATACCGTGAAGAGCGATATCTTCGGGGCACGGCGCGTGCAGGCGGACCCGGCGACATTGTCTTCGCTGGGCAACGAGACGGCCGCCGCGCTGTATCTGCTGCTCGACACGGCCCTGCCTGCAATGGACAACCTGTTGAGCGAACGTATCGAACGCCGGCAGACTCAGTTACGTAACGAAATGCTGGCCAGCCTGGTATGCATGCTGCTGGCCTTCTACCTGTTTGCCGCCTTGCGCAACTCGGTGGCGCGACAGGTCGGCGATCTGCGCAAGGCGGTGGAGGCGATTGCCACCGGCGATTTCAGTCATGCGGTGCATGCGCGCAGTAACGACGAGATCGGTGAGTTCGCCGACGCGCTTGACCGGGTGCGTGGCGCGCTGGGCGAGCGCATTGCGCGCGAACAGACCTTGTCCGAACACATGCTACGGGTGAAGATTGCGCTCGACAATGCCGGCACGCCCTTCCGTATCGCCGACCAGTCGGGCACAGTTGTCTATGCCAATCCGAAGATGTTCGATGTGCTGCGCAGCATTGAGTCGGAGATGAAGGCGGCGAATCCCAACTTCAGCGTTGACGGTTTCGTCGGCAGCAATATCGGCGACCTGATGGGTGACCGCGAGTCCTATATGAAGCGCCTCGAGCAGCTCAAGTCGCTCACGGTCAGCGAATGGGAGATCGGCGGCCGCATCTTCAACGTCACCGCTGCACCGGTCTTTGACGACAAGGGTGTGCGCCTGGGAACGGTGGGCGAATGGCTGGACCGTACCGAGCAGGTGGCGATCGAGCGGGAGCTGGCGGCCATCGTCAACGCGGCGGCCGAGGGGGATTTCTCGCGGCGCGTTGATCTCGTCGGCAAGAGTGGTTTCTTCCTGAACCTGGGGCAGGGGCTGAATCAGCTGCTTGAAAGCAGCGAGCGTGGTCTGCATGCCGTGGCTTCTGTGCTGCAGTCGCTGGCACGCGGCGACCTGACGCAGCGCCTGGAAGGCAATTATCAAGGCTTGTTTGCGCGTCTGCAGAATGACGCCAATGCCACCGTGGAAAGCCTCAGCGAACTGGTGCTGGAAATTCGCGAGGTTTCCGAAATGGTCAACACGGCGGCGCGCGAGATCGCAGCCGGCAATGCCGACCTGTCGAGCCGAACCGAGGAACAGGCCAGTAGCCTGGAAGAAACCGCCAGCTCGATGGAGGAGCTCAGCGCAACCGTACGCCAGAATGCCGATAGTGCTCGCCAGGCGAATGCGCTGGCAGCCAATTCCAATACCCTGGCCAGCCAGGGCGGTGAGATGGTACAGCGCGTGATCGGCAATATGAGTGATATTCAGGAGGGCTCCAAGCGGATCGCCGACATCGTCGGCGTCATCGACGCGATTGCCTTCCAGACCAATATTCTGGCCCTCAACGCCGCCGTCGAGGCCGCCCGTGCGGGCGAGCAGGGGCGCGGTTTTGCCGTTGTCGCCAGCGAGGTGCGCAGTCTGGCGCAGCGCAGCGCCACCGCCGCCAAGGAAATCCGGGAACTGATCGTGTCCTCGGTTGGCCGCGTCGAAGATGGTGTGCATCTGGTACGCGAGGCGGGCGGCACCATGACCAATGTGGTGAGCAGCTTCTCTGAAGTGGCGCGTCTGGTCACCGATATTACCGGCGCCAGCCGCGAGCAGTCGAGCGGCATTGATCAGGTCACGCGTGCCGTCACGCAGATGGACGAGGTCACTCAGCAGAACGCGGCCCTGGTCGAGGAGGCCGCGGCTGCGGCGGAAAGCCTTGAGGACCAGGCCCGCGGTCTGGTCGAGCTGGTCTCCCGCTTCCGGCTTGAAGGCGACGAGCTGCGCAGCCTGTCGGTGGCGATGGAACGGCCGATCTTGCGTGATGCAACGCCACGCCGCCTGGCGCGCGGCAAGTCGGCACCGCGCCTGGATGCACGCAGCTTCCAGACGCCGCCGAACTCGCCTGAGGACGAGTGGCAGGAGTTCTGAGGCGACAGTGACTGATACCTTGCGCAATGCGATGGAAGACATGGCCGACGCCAGTATGAGCGGCGCCGTACCCGTCCGTGAGTTTCCCTTTACCCAGAACGACTTTTCCCGGGTGCGCAATCTCATTTATGGCTACGCGGGCATTTCGCTTTCGCCGATCAAGAAGGAGATGGTCTACAGCCGCCTGGCGCGGCGCCTGCGCGCGCTCGGCCACCCCAGCTTCGATAGCTACCTCGCCTACCTGGAAAGCAATGACGAGGAGATCGAAGCCTTCGTCAATGCGCTGACTACCAATCTCACTGCCTTCTTTCGTGAGCCGCACCATTTCGAGATACTCGGCCAGCAGATGCTGCGTACGCACGCGCGCCCTTTCCGTATCTGGTGCGCGGCTGCCTCAACCGGCGAGGAAGCGTATTCGCTGGCTATGGCCGCCTGCGAAACTTTCGACACGATGACGCCGCCCGTGCAGGTACTCGCCAGTGACATCGATACACATGTGCTGCGCACCGCCAGCGAGGGCATTTACCCGGTCGAGCGCGTGGACAAGATGACGCCGGCCCGGCTGAAGCGTTTTTTCCTGCGCGGCAGCGGCGCACGAGCCGGCCTGGTGCGGGTACGTCCCGAGCTGCAAGCGCTGCTGCAGTTCGAACGCATCAATCTGCTCGACAGTCAGTGGCCCATGCAGAGCGGGTTCGACGCGATCTTCTGTCGCAATGTCATGATCTATTTCGACAAGGACACGCAGCTGCGTCTCCTGCAGCGTTTCAAGCCCTATCTGCAGCCACACGGGCTGTTTTATGCCGGGCATTCCGAAAGCTTCCTGCACGCCGCCGAGCTGTTCCGCAGCTGCGGCCGTACCGTTTATGAGCACGCCCGCTAGCGCCCGCGTCGGCAGCATTAGCAGTTCCGAGCATCTGGCGCGGAACCGCTATTACGACCGTGTCTTCAAGTACGACGCGGTCAAGATACTGCCGGGCGAATACTTCATTGCCGATCAGGACATGGTACTGGTCACCGTACTGGGCTCCTGTGTCACTGCCTGCATCCGCGACCGGGAAACCGGCATCGGCGGCATGAATCACTTCATGCTGGCCGAAGGCGGTGACGACCTGGTCGGCCCGTCGGCGCGCTACGGCGTTTATGCGATGGAAATTCTCATCAATCATCTGCTCAAGAATGGCGCGCGCCGCCAGAACCTCGAAGCCAAGGTGTTCGGTGGCGGCCGGGTGTTGAGCAGCCTGGCCGGGGCGATGATAGGCGAGCGCAATGCGGATTTCGTCATCAAGTACCTGAAGACCGAACAGATCCCGGTGCTGGCGCGCGATCTACTTGATGTGTATCCGCGCAAGGTTTATTTTTTTCCACAGACGGGGCGGGTGCTGGTCAAGCGCCTGACCCGGCTGCACAATGACACCCTTGCACGCCGCGAACGCGAATATGCGGCGCGCCTCAACGGCGCGCCCATCGCCGGCGTGGTGGAACTGTTCTAGGATATTTTGTGGCTATCAAGGTACTTATTGTTGACGATTCGGCAGTCATGCGTGCCCTGCTGAGCGATGCGCTGTCCGAGGCTCCCGACATCCAGGTGGTCGGTGCTGCGCCCGACCCCATTGTGGCGCGGGAGATGATCAAGACACTGAGCCCGGATGTGCTGACGCTGGACGTTGAAATGCCGCGCATGGACGGCCTGGATTTTCTCGGGCGACTGATGCGGCTGCGGCCCATGCCGGTGGTGATGGTCTCCTCAAGCACTGAACGCGGCTCGGAGAGCACGCTGCAGGCCCTGGAGCTGGGTGCTGTCGACTATGTGCCCAAGCCGCGTGCCGATACACCAACACAGCTGCGTCAATATGGCGAGGAGGTGCGCGAAAAAGTCAGGGCCGCTTATAGCGCCCGTTTGCGGCCGGCCTCGCGGATTGCAGCGGCGACCGGCAAGCCCAACGAGCATGCGGCGCTGCCGGCCCTGTCGTCGCGCATCCAGGATCGTCACCTGATTGCCATTGGTGCTTCCACCGGTGGTACCGAGGCGCTGCGCGCGGTCCTGTGCAGCCTGCCACGCGAGGTGCCGGGCATTGTCATGGTGCAGCATATGCCGGACACCTTTACCGGCTCTTTTGCCAAGCGCCTGGACAGCCTGTCGCAACTGACCGTGGTGGAGGCCCGGGGCGGTGAACGCATCCAGCCGGGGCACGCCTATCTGGCGCCGGGTCATTCGCATCTGCGTGTCAAGCGTACCCCGGCCGGCTTGGTGACCGAGCTGGAGGCGTCGGCCCCGGTCAATCGCCATCGCCCTTCCGTGGATGTGCTCTTCGACAGCGTGGCCGAACAGGTCGGCGCCAATGCGAGCGGTGTGATGCTGACCGGCATGGGCAAGGACGGGGCCCGCGGCATGCTCGCCATGAAGCGCGCCGGTGCGTGGAATATCGGTCAGGACAAGGATAGCTGTGTCGTATATGGCATGCCGCGCGAGGCGGCCGAAATCGGCGCACTGAATGAAGTGGCTTCACTCAACGATATCGGCGCCCGTCTGATGGCCCGCTTGCGCCTGTTGGACAAGTAGGCGGGGCCAGTGCGCGCCGGCGCTTGTCCGGGGAATTCGTGTCTTATACTGCAGTCATACAAGCTGACTATTTGCACTGGAGAACCGCGAATGCAGGTAAGGACGACGGTAGAGGGCGGGGTTGCCACATTGGGTCTGGAGGGGCGTTTCGACTTCAATTCCCACCGGGATTTTCGTGAGGCCACGGAAAGTGTGCTGGCCAATTCGGCGGTGCAGGTGCTGAATGTGGATCTGGGCGAGGTCGAGTATCTCGACAGCTCGGCGCTGGGCATGCTGTTGATGCTGCGTGACAAGATCAAGGCGAGCAATCGTCGCGTCAGCCTGGTGAATTGTCGGGGGCCGGTCAAGCAAGTGCTGGAGATCGCCAACTTCGCCAAGTTGTTCGAAGTCAGCTGAAACAGCCGTCAGTGTGAGTAAAGTATGGAAAATGCAACACGGCGTTCTTGCTGTATAGTGTTGCCTGGCCGGAAAAGCCTACATGACAGGCTTTTGGGGGATTTGAAAATAGCCGCAAATCATTTCTTGGTTTGAAAAAAGCGTAAGATTGACCTAGACGGCGCAAGAATAACGAGAGCCAGGGAGTGGGCCGGACCGGATGGCCGGGCTTCCCCAGACGCTGTCTTACAATATCCGGGGTAGAGGTGAGTTCATGTCTGAACTGCTGAAAAATATCGATGCGCGCACCCGCCTCGCGGGGACCAACAAGCTGGAGATCCTGTTGTTCTCGCTGGGCACGGACGACCGTACCGGGCGTCGGGAAACCTTCGGCATCAATGTATTCAAGGTGCGCGAGGTGATGCGCACGCCACCGATCACGTCGGCGCCCGAGATGCCTACCTGCGTCAAGGGCATGGTGTCCCTGCGTGGGGCGCTGGTGCCCGTGGTTGATCTGGCCGAGTACATCGGCATGACTTCCAGTTCGGTGCGCGAAATCATGATCGTGACCGAGTACAACGGCCATACCCAGGGCTTCCTGGTCGAGTCCGTAGATACCATCCTGCGCCTGGACTGGGCGCAGATGCGCGTGCCGCCGGAGATGCTGACCGCCAAGCTGGGCGGCCTGGTGACTGCCGTGACCGAGCTCCAGGACGGGCGTCTGGTGATGATGCTGGACGTCGAAAAGGTGCTGGCAGAGACCACGAACATCGACGACAGCCTGCAGTTCGTGAACATCAAACCCATCGATACCCATGACAATGGCATCGTTGTCTTTGCCGACGACTCCTCCGTGGCGCGGGGGCAGATCCAGCGCACCCTGGATGCTCTGGGCGTCAAGTATGTCTGCGCCGTGAACGGGCGCGCGGCCTGGGACGAGCTGCGCAAGCTGGCGAACTATGCGGAATCCTCGGGGCGCAAGGCCAAGGACCTGATCTATCTCATCCTGACCGACGTCGAAATGCCGGAAATGGACGGCTATATCCTGACCAAGAACATCAAGTCGGATCCTGCCTTTGCCGGGATTCCCGTGCTCATGCATTCCTCGCTGTCCTCGATGTCCAATCAGCAGTTGGGCAAATCGGTCGGCGTCGATGAATATGTGTCGAAATTCGAGGCGCAACGCCTGGCCGAAACCCTGACCCGCGTCATTCAGTCGCGTCAGCCGGCCATCGCCAACGCATAAGGAAGCCCGTACATGGAAGTCGCCCTGGATCTGCCCAACAAGGATTCGCTGCTCGACTCCGTCGATGCACGCACCAAGCTGGCCGGCTCGAACCGCATGGAAATCCTGCTGTTCGAGCTGGGTACGCACGAGATTTTCGGCATCAACGTATTCAAGGTGCGCGAGGTCTCGCGCACGCCGACCATCACCAAGACACCCAATATGCCCAAGGGTGTCGAAGGGCTGATCAGCCTGCGCGGCAACGTGATTCCGCTGATGTCCTTGTCCAAAGTCATGCAGTTGGCCGGCGCACCCACCACCATCGGCGAGTCCATGATGGTGACCGAATACAACAAGCGCACACTCGGCTTCCTCGTGCATAGCGTCGACCGCATCATTCGCGTCGAGTGGGACAAGGTGCGCGCGCCTGAGTCCGTGACCAGCGGGGCGCATGCCTACATCACTGCCATCACCGAACTGCCGGATGGCCGCCTGGTCTCCATCGTTGATGTCGAGCAGATCATGGCCAATACCTTCGGCGAGACCATCGTCGGCCAGATCGAAAGGCTTGAGGGGGGCGATGAGATGAACGTCTTCTACGTTGACGATTCCACCGTGGCGCGCAAGAAAATCGCCGAAGTGCTGGACAAGATGGGCGTTAAGCATCGCCATGCCCTGAACGGCAACGAAGCCTGGCAGCGCCTGTCCGGCATGGCTGCCCATGCACAGCTGACCGGCCACAGCCTGCGCGACGAGCTAAGCCTGGTGCTGGTCGATGCCGAAATGCCGGAAATGGACGGCTATGTCCTGACCAAGAATATCAAGAGCGACTCGCGTTTCGCCGGCATCCCCGTCGTCATGCACTCCTCGCTGTCGTCCGAGGCCAACCGTGCCATGGGCCGCAGCGTCGGCGTCGACGCCTATGTTGCCAAGTTCGACAGCGACCTGCTGGCCGACACGATACGCCCCTTGTTGTTGAAGTCTCACCGAGATTGACCTGGAGAAATAGATGCCTGCTGATCCGTCCAAGATCAAATTCCTTGTTGTTGACGATTTTTCGACGATGCGCCGCATCGTGCGCAATCTGCTCAAGGAGCTTGGTTTCACCAATGTCGATGAGGCCGAAGACGGCGTCGTGGCCTTGGCCAAGCTGCAGGCAGGCGGCTTCGATTTCGTCGTGTCCGACTGGAACATGCCGAATATGGATGGCCTGACATTGCTGCAGACCGTGCGCTCGGATCCGACCCTGAAGGATCTGCCGTTCCTGATGATCACGGCCGAGGCCAAGAAGGAAAACATCATCGCTGCTGCCCAGGCAGGTGCCAGCGGCTATATCGTGAAGCCCTTCACGGCGGCCACGTTGAACGAAAAAATGATCAAGATCTTCGAAAAGGTCGGCCTCTAATCGGGCGGGCGGCGAGGAAATAACCATGTCCACTCCAGCAAAATTTGACGAGGTTGGTGACTCTGCCGACCTGCAAGCCTTGTTTGACAGCATTGCCGTCGGCAGCCAGCCGCCCCCGCCGCCGCCGCCGGTGGCTGTCGCAAATAGCGCTTCTGGCGATAGCGACGAGTTGCAGGCGCTGTTTGACTCGGTGCTCTCCGAGTCCTCGGCGCCCGTGGCTGCACCCGCGGCTGCTGCCGAGGGTGGTGAACACGAGATGTTCAACAAGGTGGGGACGTTGGCGCGTCAGTTGCACGATTCGCTGCGCGGGCTTGGCTACGATCACGCCCTCGAAGCGGCTGCCAGCCAGATTCCCGATGCGCAACAGCGTCTCGCCTATGTGGCCCAGCTGACCGAGCAGGCCGCCAATCGCGTGCTGGCGGCTACCGAAGCTGCGCGTCCGCTGCAGGATGCCCTGCTGCGCGACAGCGAAGGCTTGGCTACGCGCTGGGATCGCATGTTTGCGAATGAGCTCTCGATCGACGAATTCAAGCTGCTGGCCAGCGATACGCGCGCCTTTTTCGGCGCGGCGCCGGGCAAGGTGCGCACGACCAATGATCAATTGACCGAAATCATGATGGCCCAGGACTTCCAGGACCTCACCGGTCAGGTCATCAAGAAGATTGTGGACCTGGTCCAGGACCTGGAGCGCCAGCTGGTTAACGTCCTGATCGAAACCATGCCGGAGGATCTCAAAGCTGCGGTGCCTGAAGGCTTGATGAATGGCCCGGTGGTGTCCGCGAAGGGCCGGACCGATGTGGTGACCTCGCAAAGCCAGGTCGACGATTTGCTGGAGAGCCTGGGCTTCTAAATAGCCCGGTTCCGGGGGGAGAGCGATATGAGTGACTTTCAAGGAATGGAAGACCTACTGCAGGATTTCCTGGTCGAAGCGACCGATCTGCTGTCGGACGTCGATAACAAGCTGGTTGGCCTGGAAAGGAATCCCAGCGACAAGGGGCTGCTCAATGACATCTTCCGCGGCTTCCATACCATCAAGGGCGGGGCAGGCTTCCTGAATGCCACCGAACTGGTGACGCTCTGCCATCTCACCGAGAACCTGTTCGACCGACTGCGTAACGGCGAGATCGCCATCACACCGGTCGTGATGGACTCGATCATGGACGCGACCGGCACCGTGCGCGACATGTTCGGCAGTCTTGAGCAAGGCATGCAGCCGGGGCCGGCCTCCGGCCAGTTGCTCGACAACCTGCGCGCCGCGATTGCCGGCCAGGCCGTTGCTGCCGCAGC
>DATMSM010000100.1:0-35238 GCA_035565355.1 Rhodocyclaceae bacterium | reverse complement strand
CGGCGGCGCACCTGCGCCCGCACCCGCGCCGCCACCCGGCGCCTGTCCATTGCCGCAAGCGCTGAGCAAGGCGGCCATGGCGAGAGAGAGGGCGGTAAGCTTGAGAGGGCTGGACGATTTCATGTGCTGCTCCGTTGGGGTGGGCATGGATCTAATGGTTTTCGGTATTCAATGCGGCTGCGCACTACGGCGCGTAGGCGTGCATAAAGCAGTCGATGATGGCGCCGACCCGGGTTTCGAGATCATAGGGTTCGCGTTGCACGCCGAACAGCATGCGCGTACGCTCCACACCGCTCAACATGCCGTAGAGCATCTCTGCCGCGAAGAGCGGATCGTCGTTACGCAGTTTGCCCGCCTGCATGGCGCGGTCCATGTAGTCGCTGAGCTGCCCGAGCATCGCCAACGGCCCGAGCTGATAGGTACGCTCCGCCATATCGGGAAACCGCCCGGATTCTGCTGCGATCATGCGCATCCAGGCCACGCATTGGCCTGACAGCACACCTTCATAGTATTTGCGGCCGAACTCCAGGAGCGTCTGGCGCGGATTGTCCGGGCTGCCCGACAAGGACACCAGAAACAGATTCATATTGTCGCGGGTCATTTCGTCGAACAAGGCTTCCTTGGTCGGGAAATGGTTGTAGACGGTCTGCTTGGCGACGCCGGCGAGCTGTGCAATACGTTCTATGCTGGAACGATAGCCTTCCGTCGTGAAAGCTTCACGAGCGGCTGCGATGATGCGTTGACGGTTATCGGGGGCGGAAGACATCATAGTGGACTAGACTGTACAGTCCAATTACAGGGTAGGACAAATCAAAACTTTCTATAGAAAATTGATTTGTGTACTTATTGCCCGCCCGCCGCAGGGCATGCATGACAAACAAAAAGGGCAGCCCAGTTTTCACTGGCTGCCCTCTTTGCGTGTAGCGAAGTCGCTTAGTGCTTGCGCAGCTTCTGGATCAGCGCCACCTTGGCGGCGGCTTCAGCCAGCAGAGCGGCCTGGGCACGGGCAACGTCCATGTCGCCGGCGCTGTTGGCCATCGCTTCCTGGGCGGCCTTCTGTGCTTCGACTGCCTTGGCTTCGTCCAGGTCGGCAGCGCGGATCGCGGTGTCGGCCAGCACGGTAACGGTGTTCGGCTGCACTTCAAGAATGCCGCCGTTTACGAACACGTACTCAGGCTGTTCCTGATTCGGCACCTTGATGGCGACGGCGCCCGGCTTGATGCGGCTGATGAGCGGGGTGTGGCCGGGCAGAATGCCCAGTTCGCCCACTTCGCCCGGCAGCGTCACAAACTCGGCAAGACCCGAGAAGATCTTCTCTTCTGCACTCACCACATCGACATGAATAGTCATGGCCATATCGTTTCCTTGTTAGCGAGGGTTGAACATCAGCCCAACCCTCAACCTGCGATTACTGCAGGGACTTGGCCTTCTCGACCGCTTCTTCGATGGCACCCACCATGTAGAAAGCTTGTTCCGGCAGGTGGTCGTATTCGCCGTCCACGATTGCCTTGAAGCCCTTGATGGTGTCAGCCAGCGGCACGATCTTGCCGGGCGAGCCGGTGAAGACTTCGGCCACGTTGAACGGCTGCGACAGGAAGCGTTGGATCTTGCGGGCACGGGTCACGGCCAGCTTGTCTTCCGGTGCAAGTTCGTCCATGCCCAGAATGGCGATGATGTCGCGCAGTTCCTTGTAGCGTTGCAGGGTTTGCTGAACACGACGGGCAACCGAGTAGTGCTCTTCACCAACGATCTGCGGATCGAGCTGACGCGAGGTGGAGTCGAGCGGATCAACAGCCGGGTAGATACCCAGGGCGGCGATGTCACGCGACAGCACGACGGTAGCGTCCAAGTGCAGGAAGGTGGTGGCAGGCGACGGGTCGGTCAAGTCATCCGCAGGGACGTACACGGCCTGGATCGAGGTGATGGAGCCAACCTTGGTCGAGGTAATACGCTCTTGCAGGCGACCCATTTCTTCAGCCAGCGTAGGTTGATAACCCACGGCGGAAGGCATACGGCCCAGCAGTGCGGACACTTCGGTACCGGCCAGGGTGTAGCGGTAGATGTTGTCCACGAAGAACAGAATGTCGCGACCTTCGTCACGGAACTTCTCGGCCATGGTCAGACCGGTCAGCGCGACGCGCAGACGGTTGCCAGGCGGCTCGTTCATCTGACCGAACACCATGGACACCTTGTCCAGAACGTTCGAGTCGTCCATTTCGTGATAGAAGTCGTTACCTTCACGGGTACGCTCACCCACACCGGCGAACACGGAGTAACCACCGTAGCTCTTGGCGATGTTATTGATGAGTTCCATCATGTTCACGGTCTTGCCGACGCCGGCGCCGCCGAACAGGCCGATCTTGCCGCCCTTGGCGAACGGGCAGATCAGGTCGATCACCTTGATGCCGGTGGGCAGCAGGTCAACCGACGGGGACAGCTCGTCGAACTTCGGGGCCTTGGCGTGAATCGGGCGCAGCTCTTCGGTCGGGATCGGACCGGCTTCGTCGATCGGACGACCCAGCACGTCCATGATGCGGCCGAGGGTGCCAACACCGACAGGGACCGAGATGGCCTTGCCGGTATTCTTGACGCTCATGCCACGACGCAGACCGTCGGAGGAGCCCATGGCAATGGTACGCACCACGCCGTCGCCGAGCTGTTGTTGAACTTCAAAGGTCAGGCCGGCCTCGGCAGTGCCCATATTGGCATCGTCGAGAAGCAGGGCGTCGTAGACCTTGGGCATGGCTTCGCGGGGGAACTTGATGTCCACCACCGGGCCGATACACTGGACGATGTTTCCGTTGCTCATGGTTATTTCCTTAATACAGTAATTCGTTAACCAGCGATCGCTGCGGCGCCGCCGACGATCTCAGAAATTTCTTTCGTGATCGCAGCCTGACGAGCCTTGTTGTACACCAGCTGCAGTTCCTTGATGACGCTACCGGCGTTGTCAGTCGCTGACTTCATTGCGACCATACGTGCCGACTGTTCCGAGGCCATGTTTTCAGCCACGGCCTGATAGACCAGCGCTTCGACATAGCGGATCAGCAGGTCATCAACCACAACCTGGGGATCCGGTTCATACAGATAGTCCCAGGTAGTGCCACTCGGAGCAGCCATCAAGTCGCCCGACAGCGGCAGCAGCTGATCAATGACGGGCTCCTGCTTCATCGTGTTGATGAAGCGGGTGCTGGCGACATACACAACGTCCAGCTCACCTGCCAGATAAGCGTCGATCATGACCTTGATCGAACCAAGCAGCTTTTCCAGGTTCGGCGTATCGCCGATCTGGGTCACTTGCGATACGAC
Source organism: Rhodocyclaceae bacterium (assembly GCA_035565355.1). Taxonomy (GTDB): domain Bacteria; phylum Pseudomonadota; class Gammaproteobacteria; order Burkholderiales; family Rhodocyclaceae. Next base: position 31,929 of record DATMSM010000100.1, on the reverse strand, counting down.
GTTGCCGCCCATGCGCTGAACAAAACCCAGGCCCTTGGTGCCAATACAGGTCAAGCGGGTTTCGCTGACGCCGTCCTGTTCCCACTGGCGCATGTTGTTCACCAGTTGGCGCAGGATGTTGGTGTTCAGACCACCGCACAGACCCTTGTCAGTCGTGACCAGAATCACGCCGACACGCTTGATGCTTTCCGGCTTGACCAGGAAAGGATGCTTGTACTCGGTCATGTTCGCGGCAGCCACATTCGCGGCCAGCTGACGAACCTTCTCTGCGTACGGGCGAGCAGCCCACATCCGTTCCTGCGCCTTGCGCATTTTGGATGCGGCCACCATCTCCATTGCCTTGGTGATCTTGCGCGTGTTCTGGACGCTCTTGATCTTGGTGCGGATCTCTTTGCCTCCGGCCATGATCGTTCTCCTAAATGAGTGTCAGATAACGAACTTAGGCCCAGGACTTCTTGAACTCGACAACGACAGCCTTGAGGGCTGCTTCGTCATCCTTGTCCAGATTCTTGGAGGATTCGATCTTTTCCATCAGTGCGCCAGCCTTTTGACCGACGTACTGCAGCAGTGCAGCTTCGAAAGCGAGGATCTTGGTGACATCGACGTCGTCCATGAAACCTTCGTTCGAGGCGTACAGCGACACGGCCATCTTGGAGACGGACTGCGGCGTGTATTGAGCCTGCTTCATCAGTTCGGTCACGCGGCGACCACGCTCGAGCTGCTTGCGGGTGGCTTCGTCCAGGTCGGAAGCAAACTGCGCGAAGGCAGCCAGTTCACGATACTGGGCAAGGGCCAGACGGATACCGCCGCCGAGCTTCTTGATGACCTTGGTCTGGGCAGCGCCACCGACGCGGGACACCGAGATACCGGCGTTCATTGCAGGACGGATGCCGGCGTTGAACAGGTCGGTTTCCAGGAAGATCTGGCCGTCGGTAATCGAGATCACGTTGGTCGGCACGAATGCGGACACGTCACCTGCTTGCGTTTCAATGATCGGCAGTGCGGTCAGCGAACCGGTCTTGCCCTTCACTTCACCATTGGTCAGCTTCTCAACCCATTCAGCCGACACGCGAGCTGCACGCTCAAGCAGACGGGAGTGGATGTAGAACACGTCGCCCGGATAAGCTTCGCGGCCCGGCGGACGGCGCAGCAGCAGGGAGATTTGACGGTAGGCCCAGGCTTGCTTGGTCAGATCGTCATAAACGATCAGTGCGTCTTCGCCACGGTCACGGAAGTACTCACCCATGGTGCAACCCGAGTACGGTGCAATGAATTGCATTGCAGCGGATTCGGAAGCGGAGGCAGCGACGATGATGGTGTATTCCAGCGCGCCGTTTTCTTCGAGCTTACGCACGACGTTGGCGATGGTCGAAGCCTTCTGACCGATAGCCACGTAGATACAGTAAACGCCTTGGCCCTTCTGGTTGATGATGGCATCGATGGCGACAGCGGTCTTACCAGTCTGACGGTCGCCAATGATGAGTTCGCGCTGGCCGCGGCCAACCGGAACCATCGAGTCGATCGCCTTCAGACCGGTTTGCACCGGCTGGTCAACCGACTTACGCCAAATCACGCCCGGAGCGACCTTTTCGATCTTGTCGGTCTTCTTGGCATTCAGCGGGCCCTTGCCGTCGATCGGCTCGCCCAGCGCGTTAACAACGCGGCCGAGGAGTTCCGGACCAACCGGGACTTCGAGAATGCGACCGGTACACTTGACGGTGTCGCCTTCGGAAATATGTTCGTACTCACCCAGCACAACAGCGCCGACGGAGTCACGTTCGAGGTTCAGCGCGAGGCCGAAAGTGTTGCCCGGAAATTCCAGCATTTCGCCTTGCATAACATCGGCAAGACCGTGCACGCGGACGATACCGTCCGTCACCGACACGACGCTGCCTTCGTTCTTGGCAGTGGCGGACAGCTGCATGTTCTGGATCCGGCTCTTGATCAGATCACTGATCTCGGAGGGATTGAGGTTCATGGAATAGCTCCTAGTTCTTTAGCGCAGTGGCCATGGCAGCAAGCTTGCCGCGCACGGAGGCGTCAATCACTTCATCATCGATGGCGATGCGGACACCACCAATCAGTTCGGGCACTACGCGTACGGTCGCTTGCACCTTGGCATTCAGCTTCTTCTCCAGATCGGCGACTAGCGCCTTCACTGCAGAATCGTCGAGCGGGAAGGCGGACTCAACTTCGGCCGTACGCACGCCTTCGTGGCCGTTCTTCAGGCCCTCGAAAAGCTCAGCGATTTCCGGCAGCACGTGCAGACGATCATTGCTCGTCAGCACGCGTACGAAGTTTTCCTGGTCGGCCGACAGGCTCTCACCCGCCTTGCCAATGAACAACGAGGTGCGCTGCTCGGCGGCAAGATGCGGATTGCTGATGTAAGCCTCCACATCCGAATTGCCAGCAATCGCAGCCAGTTTCGCAAGCGATTGCGACCAGGCTGCGAGCGCATTGCCGTTCTTGGCCAGCTGGAAAGCGGCTTCAGCGTACGGACGCGCGAGGGTTACGTTTTCAGCCATGGCGTATTACAGCTCCGACTTGAGTTGCGTCAGCAGGTCGGCGTGCACCTGAGCGTTGATTTCCTTGCGGAGAATCTTCTCGGCACCCGCCACAGCCAGTTGGGCAACGTGGTCGCGCAGGGCTTCACGGGCACGTTGAGCGGCCACGCCAGCTTCGGCTTCGGCAGCTTCGCGTGCAGCGGAAACGATGCGGGCAGCTTCGGCACGTGCGTCTTCGAGCACCTTGGCGGCTTGCGATTCAGCGTTGTTACGCAGTTCGCTGGCCGATTCGCGGGCCTTGCGCAGCTCGTCGCCAGCCTTCTTTTCAGCGTGAGCCAGATCGGCCTTGGCGCGATCGGCGGCAGCCAGGCCGTCGGCGATCTTGGCCGAACGCTCATCAATGGCCTTGACGATGGGCGGCCACACGAACTTCGCGGTGACCGCAGCCAGCACCAGGAACACGACCAGCTGTGCCCATAGGGTTGCGTTTAAATCCACGGTTTTGTCCTCTTAAGTGGAAGGAAGAACAGACCGGAAATTACTTGGCAGCGACTTGAACGATCTGAGCCAGGAACGGGTTAGCCGTTGCGAACCACAGGGCGATACCGGTACCGATGATGAAGGCGGCGTCGATCAGGCCGGCCAGCAGGAACATCTTGGTTTGCAGGGCGTTCATCAGCTCGGGCTGACGTGCAGCGGCTTCCAGGTACTTGGAACCCATGATGCCGATACCGATACAGGCACCGAAAGCACCCAGACCAATGATCAGGCCAGCGGCCAGTGCGACAAAGCTAATAACTTCCATGACAACTCCTTAGTTTTAAGTAGTAGGTAAAGCGATTAAAGAATTAGTGACTTTCGTGTGCCTGACCCAGATAAACCAGGGTCAACATCATGAACACAAAGGCCTGCAGAACAACAATCAGAATGTGGAAGATTGCCCACACAGAGCCTGCCAGTACATGACCGATGAAGCCACCAAAGGTGGCCGAGCCGCCCATCAATGCGATCAGCATGAAGATCAGTTCGCCGGCGTACATGTTGCCGAACAACCGCATGCCGTGAGAGACCGTCTTGGCGACGAATTCGATGATCTGCATCGAGAAATTGACGACGCCGAGGAGCAGCGCAAAAATCGGATTGCGGCTGGTACCAAAAGGCGCACAAACCAGCTCATGTGCCCAGCCGCCAGCGCCCTTGATCTTCACGTTATAGAACAAGCACAGCAAGAGCACGCCAAGCGACAGGCCGAGCGTCGCATTCAAGTCAGCGGTCGGCACCACGCGGAGGTAGGCGTGATGATCGCCCGTTACACCCTGGAAAATCATCGGCAGCAGATCAACCGGCAGGAAGTCCATGGCGTTCATGAAGAACACCCAGACAAACACGGTCAGGGCCATCGGGGCAATGAACTGGCGCGACTTTTCGTCGTGAATGATGCCCTTGGCTTGGTCGGCAACCATCTCGACCATCATCTCGACAAAACCCTGGAAGCGACCCGGCACGCCGGAAGTTGCCTTGCGGGCGCCCAGCCAAAGGAGGAAGACCGTGAACAGGCCCAGTGCGAGGGAGATGAAAAGCGTGTCGTAGTTGACCACCGAGAAGTCGAGCAGGCTGCTCTGCTTGTGGCCCAACGAGTTGTTGTGGGCCAAGTGGTGGATGATGTATTCGCCCGAGGTGGGCGCTTGAGCGGCGTGCTCGGCGATGCCTTCGTGACCGGTAGACATGTTTAGATTTTCAATAAAAATGCAAAAAGATTCGCCTTAAGGGCTGCCAACAGTCCCGCTAGAAGGCATATCCAATGCACATCCAGGAACCGCACGGCAACCACCAGAATTCCTATCGTTGCGGCAACCTTAAACAGCTCGCCGACAACTAATACCATTGCGTTTGCGCGCCCACCGGGCAGCGACATGCGCAAAACAAACAAGAGATTGGGCAGTATGTAAGCCGCGCCTCCGATCAGGGCTGATTTCGCGCCTTGCGCGCCGACCAGACCTGCGGCGATGACGACCACCGCTGCTACCAGACCCGACTGCAGAAATATGACCTTTATCATCTCGCCCTCATTAAACAGGCGCTGTCATGCCCTTGTTTCTGCCGTCGATGCGTTCCCTGCTTGCTGCTCCGAATGCGGGGGAAATGAAGCCGTTCCTCCACATGGAAAAGCCGCGAGAATGTAAACGAAATGCTGACAGAAGTCAATTCGACCTCACCGCACTTCCCAACCAAATTCAATTACATACGCATATTTTATGTGTGCAGAAGCAAAATGTTTGGGCGGACCAAGGCAGCGCACAATGCCGGGCATGGCACCTGCCGCGTAGCTTTTGCGTTTGCTTTTTTGCCTGCCATGTCCGTCTGCCTCAACCTGCCGTCACAATGCAGGCGTCAATGCGTAACGCGTGGCGACACACCGTCCCGCCCGCCCGGACTTAATAGCCAAACCCGCCGTGCGCATCGGCATGGTTTCACATAGTACAGTTCCGAAAACTCGACAAGCACACCAGGAAAGCCCACATGTCCGGTCAGTTCAAGCTCTTGAGCGAGCGCCGTTTCCTGCCGCTCTTCATCACCCAGTTCCTCGGCGCCTTCAATGACAACGTGCTGAAGAACGCGATGGTGATCCTGATCACCTTCCAGGGTGCGCGCATGAGCAACATCGATCCGGCGCTGATGGTGAACGCCTGCGCAGGACTGTTCATCCTGCCCTTTTTTTTGTTCTCCGCCACCGCCGGGCAGCTCGCCGACAAGTACGAGAAGTCGCGCCTGATACGTCTCGTCAAGCAACTGGAAATTGGCATCATGATCATTGCGGCCGTCGGCTTCTGGCTGCCTAATCTGCCGTTGTTGCTGATCTCGCTGTTCCTAATGGGCATGCACTCGACGCTGTTCGGCCCGCTCAAGTATTCGATCCTGCCGCAACACCTGCACGAGAACGAACTCATCGGCGGCAACGCGCTGATTGAGTCGGGCACCTTCCTCGCCATCCTGCTCGGCACCATTCTCGGCGGCATCCTTATCGGCCTGGGTGAGGACGGGCGCCACTATGCCTCGGCCGCCTGTTTCACGATTGCCGTGCTCGGTTACATCGCCAGCCGCGGCGTGCCCTCGGCCCCAGCGCCGGCGCCGGCGTTACGGGTCAACTGGAATCCGCTTAGCGAAACCTGGCGCAACCTCGGCTTCACCCGGCAGAACCGATCCGTCTTCCTGTCCATACTCGGCATCTCCTGGTTCTGGTTCTACGGCGCGATGTTCCTGTCGCAGTTCCCGTCCTTCGCCAAGGACCATCTCGGCGGCAACGAAAGCGTGGTGACGCTGCTGCTTGCGCTCTTCTCCGTCGGCATCGGCCTGGGCTCGCTGCTGTGCGAAAAAATGTCGCGCCGCCAGATCGAACCGGGCATCGTGCCGCTCGGCTCCATCGGCCTGACCGTGTTCGCCATCGACCTCTATTTCGCCACGCCGGCAGCGGGTGGCATCAGCGGACTCTCAGCCACGCAGTACCTGGCCCAGCCCGGCAGCCTGCGCGTGCTCGCCGACCTCGTGCTGATCGGCGTCTTCGGCGGCTTCTACTGCGTGCCGCTGTATGCGTTGATGCAGACGCGCTCGGACGCCTCACATCGATCGCGCGTGATCGCCGGCAACAACATCCTCAATGCGCTGTTTATGGTCGTCGCCGCCGTGCTCGCCATCGTCCTGCTGGGCGCCGGTTGCAGCGTGCCGCAACTATTCCTGATCACGGCAATTCTGAATGCCCTCGTCGCTGCCTACATCTACGCACTGCGGCCGGAGTTCATCAACCGCTTCTTCAAGTGGCTGGCGCGCAAGCCGGCCGGCGAACAGTGAAGCGCGATGAGCGAGCATCTAGCCCACACATGCGCCTGGCAATCATCGGCACACTGGCCACGGCACTGATGATGAACGCGAGTGCGAGCCCCATCATCGACGCTCTGCAGGACGGCCCCTTCGGCCTGCATACAACGGTCGGACTGCAGCTCACGACCGGCGCATGCAGCGATTGCGCGACGATTCCGCAAGCGCTCTGGTATTTCCCGAACGAGCTGATCGCCGCGCCGCAAAAGGACATTGCCACCGCCGGATATACCGCCGGCATGAGCGCGCAGACAGACGTAGCCGACTTCATATCGCATCAGCCTGCGCTCGATGCACACGCTCCGCTGATCTGGCTGGCTTCGTCCAAGGTGATACCGCACGCGCAACTGGCAGCGGACGGCGCGACGCTGCGCTTCGATACAGCCCCGCCTATGGCGTTTGCCGTCACGCCCAAGATCGCGGCCAATCGCTCCTACTACAACGTCGACAGCCTTGCCTACCTGGCGGGGCGAGCGCTACGCCTGCGTGGCGAACTGGAAACGAATGCCGAAGGGAAGGAGCAGTTCACTGCTCGCACTATCTGGCCGCTGGACTTTGCCATCGATACCGATCAGACGGCGCAGCCGCTGCGCGCCGACGAGTCCTTGCGCAGCCTGGTCAAGGCCAACAACGGCGGCGCGCGCGAACCCTTCTCCAGCCGCCTGCTTTGGGAACGGACATCGACTGAAACACGCGCGGAAAGGTCGAGCAACGGGGATGGCAAGGCCGTCCTCGGCATCATGCTCAACGGCGCCCAAGGCGACGACGACGAGGCTCACGGCGGCCATTTCGCCATGGTCACCGGACGCTATCGCAACGACGGCGACTGGTCGCGCTGGTTGGTGTACAACTTCTACAACCTCGGCATCTACAGCGAGAAGAACATCATCGCCGCACCCACGCCGATGGACAACTATCTGTTCGACCTCAACAGCGGTCAGAACTGGTACCGGCCCTCCTACATGCTGGTCGCCGTGCTCAAGAACGAGCGCACCGCGCTGCAGTATCAGGCCGGCATCGAAAGGGTTTACAACCACTTCTATCGCCACGGATTCGAGTATGACCATGCCTCCGCCAACTGCGCCGGCATCAGTGTGGATACGCTGCGCACGCTGGGCTGGCAAGTGCCGCAGCGTGGCCATGCGTCGCGGCTCAAGGCCATGGCCGCCTATGCCTACGTCGCCGCGACCGAGCGCAGCCTTAGCAATGGCCGCAAGATCTACGACTACCTGCTCGAAGAATCGACACGTCTCTATCCCGCCGTCAGCTTCGATGCGCTGGGCGAAGATCTGCTCGATCTGGTGCAGGGCCGTGTGACACGCCCGCTCACCGCCTATGAACAGGCACTGAGCGAGGATGTGGAAGCGATCTACTACGTGCATATCCCGCAGCTACCTTCCAGCCGCGCGTTCGGACTCGCGCCCGTGTATTCCTTTGACGAGTACATGCGACAGGCACCCGCCGACCGCAGCCAGTGGCAGGTCATTCCGGTGCCGCCGCGCCCCTTCCCCGAAGAACTGCGCAACGCATCCGCACCCGAACAGGACCAGCCCACACCCATTCCCGCCCCCGTTGCGGCCGCTGGTGCCGGCCTGCTCGGCTTGATCGCGGGCCTCTATCGCTACCTACGCCGTCGCGGCAAGCGCCCCTGAGGAGACGCTGATGTTGAAGACCCTGTTGCGCCCGATACTGCGCCTGCTGACGCGCCTCTTGTACCGCGTCAAGCTACGCAATCCGCACAACACGCGACTCGATGCCGAACGCCTGCTCATCGTCGCCAATCACGAGTCCCTGCTCGACGGACTGCTGCTGGGCCTGTATCTGCCTGCGAATCCGGTCTTCGTCGTGAATACGCGCATCGCCGCGATTCCGCTGTTCCGTCTGATCCTCTCCATAGTCGATTACTTGACGGTGGATCCGAGCAGCCCGATGGCGATCAAGAAGATCATCCGCCTGGTGGAGTCGGGCCGCCCCGTGGTGATCTTCCCCGAAGGCCGCATCACGACCACCGGCGCGCTGATGAAAGTGTATGAAGGGCCGGCCTTCGTCGCCGCCAAGACCGGCGCCACCATCGTGCCGGTGCGTCTCGACGGTCCGGCACGCACGCGCTTCTCGCGCATGACGGGCGAGGCGCCGCGTAGCTGGTTTCCCAAGATGCATATCGTCATCCAGCCAGCCACCCACATCGAAATGCCGCAGGCCGAACGCGCCAAGGAGCGACGCCACAAGGCCGGCGAAGCGATGCGCCGCATCATGCAGGAAATGCTGTTCGCCACCCGCCCGCAGCAGACCCTGTACACCGCGTTGCTTGAAGCCAGTCGCAACTTCGGTCGCAAGCGGCGCATGGTCGAGGACGCGCGGCAGATCGAGTACAGCTACGGCGATCTCCTCAAAATGACGCTGATGCTGGGTCGCGTCGCCAGCCGCCTGGGCGCAGCGGGCGAGCGCATCGGCCTGCTGCTGCCCAACCTGGCGCCGACGCTGGGCCTGCTGATCGGCCTCGGCACCTTCCGTCGCGTGCCGGCCATGCTCAACTACACCGCCGGCACCGAGGGCATGCAGAACGCCTGTGTCGCCGCCGAGATCAAGACCCTCATCACCTCGCGCGCCTTCCTCGAACAGGGCAAGCTCACCGACAAGGTGCTGGCACTACAGAGCGTAAACATCGTCTATCTGGAAGATCTGCGCGAACAGATCACGTTCGGCGACAAGCTGTGGTGGCTCTGCTATGCGCGCTGGCTGCCGCGCCGCGCCGGCGAACACGGCGCTAAGCCTGAAGACACGGCCGTCGTGCTGTTCACTTCGGGTTCGGAAGGCAAGCCCAAGGGCGTGGTGCTCGCCCATCGCGCCCTGCTCGCGAACATCTCGCAGGTGCGCGCCATTGTCGACTTCAACGCCAGCGATAAAGTATTAAACGCGCTGCCCATCTTCCACTCCTTCGGCCTTACCGGCGGTGCACTATTGCCGCTGATGACGGGCACGCGCGTCTTCCTTTATCCCTCGCCGCTGCACTATCGCGTAATCCCCGAGCTCGCCTACGATCGCGGCTGTTCCATTCTTTTCGGTACCAGTACCTTCCTCGGCCACTACGGCAGGTTCGCGCATCCCTACGACTTCTTCCGTCTGCGCTATGTCGTCGCCGGCGCAGAGAAACTCTCGGCCAGCGTGCGCGAACAGTGGTTCGAGAAATTTGGCATCCGCATCTTCGAAGGCTACGGCGCCACCGAGACCGCACCCGTCATCGCCGTTAACTCGCCCATGGCCTATCGCACCGGCACCGTCGGACAACTGCTGCCCGGCATCGAGCACAAGCTCGTGCCTGTTCCTGGCATCGAACAGGGTGGCGTCCTGCATGTGAAGGGACCCAACGTGATGAGCGGTTATTACCGCTACGACAAGCCGGGCGTGCTCGAAGCACCACACTCCGAAGCGGGCCCCGGCTGGTACGACACCGGCGATGTGGTCGAAATCGACAGCGACGGCTTCGTGCGCATCCTCGGTCGCGTCAAGCGCTTCGCCAAGATCGCCGGCGAGATGGTCTCGCTCGAAGTGGTGGAGAAAATCGCAGCGGCCGCCAGCCCGGACAAACTGCACGCCGCCAGCACCCAGCCCGATCCGGCGCGCGGCGAAGCGCTGGTGCTATTCACCACCGACGCAGCCCTCGCCCGTGACGCCCTGCAGAATATCGCCCGCGATCTCGGCCTGCCCGAGTTGGCCGTACCGCGCAAGATCGTGCGCATCGACGCCCTGCCCCTGCTCGGCACCGGCAAGACGGATTATGTGATGCTGAAGCAGATGGCGGAGCAGGCCTGACCATCGCTGGCCACGTTTCGGCCGTGCTAGCCCCAACGGACTATTTGCCCCACCGCCCGCAATGACTACGCTTTAGACCACAGTCACGAGGGGACGCATCATGCGCATCCGGCCATTGTCTTTCGGGAGCCTTCTTGGTCGAGGGCTTGCCCTCACACTAGCGATTTGGTCGCTGACCAATCCTGCCCTCGCCGCCCCCAGCCTTACGCTACTGGAACAACTGGCTCCCTACGGACAAAGTCGGCCCTTTGCCATCAACAATGCCGGCCAGATTGCCGGTCTTCAGTTCGACCTCGACCTTCCTTATACCTCGGTCATCTGGCAAGGCTCGCAGATATCCACCAATATCAGCGCCAGCCTGAATCCGCCCCCAGGCGCCATAAGAAACTTCGCGCCGCAGGACATCAACGACGCCGGCATCGTCAGCGGCCAGCTGGTGCAGAGAGGAATCAGTCCATGTCTGGCGACCTTGTGCGCCAGCGCCGCCCAATGGGACGGCAGTCAAGCCACCACTCTGCCCGGCAGCCTCACGACGGGTTTTCCTCACCCGTCCGCGCTCAGCATCAATGATCATGGCCACATTGCAGGCTTCGTGCGGGCGGGCGCTTCTCTACACCGGGCAACCCTGTGGCGGGATGGCAGCGCCACCGATCTGGGCACACTCGGCGGAACAGTGAGCCTCGCCCGCGCCATCAACAACGCGGGCGTTATTGTCGGCAACTCCAGCACCAGCGGGAATAGCAATTCGCGCGCGACCCTGTGGCAGGGTGGTGGCATCTTCGATCTCGGCACCCTGGGCGGCAACTTCGGCGCGGCCAACGACCTCAACGAGAAAAATCAGATCGTCGGCAGTTCGGACACAGCCGATGGGATGAGTCGAGCAACCCTGTGGGATAACGGCGCCATCATCGATCTAGGCTCTTTCGCAGGTAGCAGCGCGGCCTTCGCCATCAACGAGAATGGGGTCATCGTCGGCTCTGCTGACGGCCGCGCCGCGATGTGGAAAGGCGGCGTCATTACCGATCTGAACAACTTTCTTTCCGCCCAGCAGAAAGCCGAAGGCTGGTATCTGACTGAGGCCACCGGCATCAATGACAAAGGCTGGATCATCGGCATCGGCACCAACCCGCTCTTCGACCAGACGCGCGCCTTCCTGCTCACCTCGGCCGTGCCTGAGCCCGGCAGCTATCTAATGTCCATCATCGGACTGGCAATGCTCGCCGTCGTGCTGCGACGATCCGCGCGCGGGCGCGGGAACGCCCTGAGCGTCACGCCGGGCTGAGCACCTAAACGCCGGAGATCGCCGCCTCGATCTCGGCGAAGGTGCGCGCAGCTTCGTGGGTGACGACGCTGATACCGAGTTGACGCGCGATCTGCGACGCCGAGAAGATGCCGCGCACCATCTGCTTGCCGTCGATTTCCTCGACCACCAACGCGTGCACGCGCGTGGCCGCCTTGAGCGTGGCGACGATGTGACCGACCTCGGCCTTGGAGACATCGCTGAGTCGCAACACTTCCATGTGGTCGACCGCCGTCATGACGTCGCTGACCCGCAGTTCATTGCGCTTGATGCCGCGATTTTGGGCGACCAGCACCGGCTTTTCGCCGAGCAGATCATTCGCCGTCACAACACCGCGGATGCGGCCGTCGCTGGCCGCGACCAGCAGCAGGCGCACGCCGCGCAGCAGCATGGACTGGTTGGCTTCGGGCAGGGAGTCGCTCGGTGAGATCGTTGCCGCCGGAATCTTGGAAAGGTCGGTCATGACCTCCAGCGCCGGCGAATCGGCACGTACCGGGACTGGGTTGTGGGCATCCAGCAGATGGCAGCCGCCGGCAGCGATAGCAGCCTGGGCAAGCGGTTTATAGCTCGGTCGTTCCATGGTCAGCTCCGTTCGTTAAGCGAGAGACGTGAACGCCGAATGGGCATGCCACGTCCCTGCATTGGCGGTCATCGGAGGTTTTCTCGGATGGCCTAGCCGCAGACCGGGCCCGGACGCGTTACTTACTGACTGCCGCTAAGGGTTCCGGGTCAGTCCGTGATTTCATTCTACGCGCAGAAAAGCGGACGGCAAGCAATGCGTGCCTGCGCAGACGCGCCGAAAACATAGAAAAGACACGATGGTTCTCGGCGCGCTTTCTCTTATTTCAAACGTGCGAGGATGCCATCGAGCTGGTCGAGGCTGCCGAAGCGTATGCTGAGGGCACCTGCCCCCTTGCGATTGGCGACAATCTTGACGGTGGCGCCAAGGCTGTCCGAGAGCTCTTCCTCCAGACGCTCCAGGTCGCGGTCTGCCTTCTTGGCATGCTTGCCGGCAGGCGGATTGAGCGTCTGCGAGACGGCGCGCTCGGTGTCGCGCACCGAGTAGCCCTTGTCGACGACAAGCGCAGCAACCGAGCCCTGCTCGGCCTTAGGCAGCGCCAGCAGCGCGCGTGCATGGCCCATTTCCAGATCGCCGGCCATCAGCATGTCCTGCACGGGCTTGGCCAGCTGCAGCAGACGCAGCAGGTTGGAGGTGGCCGAACGCGAACGGCCCAGCGCCTCAGCCGCCTGCTGGTGCGTCATGCCGAATTCGTCGAGCAAACGCTGGATACCGGCTGCCTCTTCGAGCGGGTTGAGATCTTCGCGCTGAATGTTTTCGATCAGCGACATCGCTAGCGCGTTCTCGTCCGGGATCTCGCGAATCAGCACCGGCACTTCGGTCAGGCCGGCGATCTGCGACGCACGCCAGCGGCGCTCGCCGGCAATGATCTCGTAGCGATTGCTGCCGACCGGACGCACCGAAATCGGCTGGATCAGGCCTTGTGCCTTGATCGAGGCGGCCAGCTCTTCGAGCGAGCCCGGATCCATGCGTGTGCGCGGCTGGTATTTGCCCGGCTGCAGTTGCTCGACCGGCAGAGTGTCCTGGCGTGAATTATTGTCGGCGCTATCGCTATTGCCGGCCAGCAGCGCGTCAAGGCCGCGGCCGAGGCCCTTTTTCTTGGGTGGCGTCATTGCAGATTCTTTCTGGTGAATAGGGGCGGAGGGCTTACTGGAATTCCGGTGTCCTGACGCGTTCGATCAGCTCGGTCGCGAAGGCCTGATACGCTTGTGCGCCCTTGGCGGCCTTGTCGAACAGCACGCCGGGAATGCCGTGGCTGGGAGCTTCGGCCAGACGCACATTGCGCGGCACGATTGCATTGAAGACCTTGTTGCCGAAGTGTTCTTCGAGCTGGGCAGACACCTGGTTGGCGAGCGTGCTGCGCGGATCGAACATGACGCGCAAGAGGCCGATGACCTTGAGGTCGCGGTTGAGATTGGCGTGCACCTTCTTGATGGTGTTCACCAAGTCGGACAAGCCTTCCAGCGCGTAATACTCGCACTGCATCGGGATGATGACGCCGTGCGCAGCGCACAGACCGTTCAGCGTAAGCATGGAAAGCGAGGGCGGGCAGTCGATGAGGACGAAGTCGTAGTCGTCCTTGTGTTGGGCGAGCGCATCCTTGAGACGGTTCTCGCGATTGTCGAGATCGACCATCTCGACTTCGGCACCCGCCAGTTCGCGGTTGGCCGGCAGCACGTCGAAGCTGCCCGTGGGAGATACGACGCGGGTTTCGGCATGCGTCGCCAGCCCCACCAGCACATGGTAGACCGAACGCGGCAAGGTGCGCTTGTCCACACCGCTGCCCATGGTTGCATTGCCCTGCGGATCGAGGTCGATCAACAGCGTGCGCTGACCCTGCTGGGCGAGCGCTGCCGCCAGATTCACCGTCGTCGTTGTCTTGCCCACTCCGCCCTTCTGATTGGCGACTGCAAAGATGTGCACGCTAATACTCCCTATGTCCCGTTTCCCGGGTTTGTCTTCAGTTTCTGCCTATGGTCAGCAAATGCCGCCGCGCATCCAGCCCGGCCACGACCAGCGGCTGGCTGTTTAATACCGTCCAGCCCGCCGGCAGCGCCGCAACCTCGGCGTCCGGGTAAACCCCCTTCATGGCGTACAGACGCCCTTGCGGCTTGGCCAGATCACCCGACCATGTGACGAAATCCTTGAGCTCGGCAAAGGCCCGTGAAATCACCGCATCAAAACTTCCCTTGTCCTTGTAGTCTTCTACACGACCAGAGTAAACGCTCACATTAGAAAGCCCCAGCTCGATCTTTACCTGCTGCTGGAAAGCCGACTTCTTGGAGCTGGTTTCGATCAGGGTGACCTGGATTTCCGGCCGCGCGATGGCCAGCGGAATCCCCGGCAAGCCTCCGCCACTGCCCACATCGGCCAGCGTCAGCGGGCCATGCGGCAGTAATGGCGCAACCACCAGCGAGTCCAGCAGATGCTGAACCAGCATTTCTTCCGGGTCACGAATCGCCGTCAGATTGTACGTGCGATTCCACTTGATCATCAGCGCCTGGTAAGCCAGCAGCTTGTCCACGGCCGCCTCGCTCAAGGCAACCCCCATCGCCGCCGCGGCACGGCGGAGTGTCTGGTGTTGCGGGGTCATGCGGACTGCCTGGCTTTTTGCAGGGTGCGGCGCTTGAGATGCACCAGCAACAGGGAGATGGCCGCGGGCGTCACACCCTGGATGCGCGAGGCCTGACCCAAGGTTTCCGGGCGCTGCTGGTTCAGCTTCTGGCGCACCTCGATGGAAAGGCCATGCACTTCGGCATAGTCGATCTCGACCGGCAGGCGCATGGCTTCGGCGGCCTTGCTCTGCTCGACCTCTTCCTTCTGGCGCTCGACATAGCCGTGGTACTTGGCCTGAATCTCAACTTGCTCGACCACAGCCGGCTCGCTCACGCCCTCACCCGCACCGGGCAAGGTCAGCAACTGCGCATAGCTGACCTCGGGACGGCGCAGCAGATCAAAGAGCGAATACTCATGCTCGATATTCTTGCCCAGCACGCGCTCGGCCTCGCGGCGCGGCAGCGTTTCCGGGCGCACCCAGGTCTTCTTCAGGCGTTCAGCCTCCAGTGCCACGGCATCACGCTTGCGGTTGAAGGCATCCCAGCGCGCATCATCGACCAGGCCCAGCTCGCGACCGACCTCGGTCAGGCGCAGATCGGCATTGTCCTCGCGCAGGCTGAGGCGGAACTCGGCGCGGCTGGTAAACATGCGGTAGGGCTCGGACACCCCGCGCGTGATCAGGTCGTCGACCAGCACACCCAGATAAGCCTGGTCCCGGCGCGGTGACCAGGCCTCCTCCTCCATGGCGTAGCGCGAGGCATTGACGCCAGCGAGCAGACCCTGGGCGGCGGCCTCTTCATAACCCGTGGTACCGTTGATCTGGCCGGCGAAGAACAAGCCGGCGATGGACTTGGTCTCGAAGGAGGCCTTGAGATTGCGCGGATCGAAGTAGTCATACTCGATGGCATAGCCCGGGCGCAGGATATGGGCCTGCTCCAGTCCCTTGATGGAGCGCACCAGCTGCAGCTGCACATCGAAGGGCAAGGAGGTAGACACGCCTTGCGGATAATACTCGTGGGTATTCAGGCCTTCCGGCTCAAGGAAGATCTGATGGCTGTCCTTGCCGGCAAAGCGATGGATCTTGTCCTCGATGGAGGGGCAATAGCGCGGCCCCACCCCTTCGATCACGCCCGTAAACATGGGCGAACGATCCAGGCCGCCGCGGATGATGTCATGGGTACGCTCATTGGTCTGCGTGATCCAGCACGGCACCTGTTGCGGATGCTGGCTGGCATGGCCGATGAAGGAAAACACCGGCACCGGATCATCACCCGGCTGAGCCTGCATAACGGAAAAATCGATGGTGCGGCCGTCGATGCGCGGTGGCGTGCCGGTCTTGAGACGGCCTACCGGCAGCTGCAGCTCGCGCAGGCGCGCACCCAAGGTGGTGGCCGGGGGATCACCGGCGCGGCCGCCGACATGGTTTTCCAGGCCAACATGGATACGGCCATTGAGAAAGGTGCCGGCGGTCAGCACCACCGCCTTGCCGCGGAAGGTGATGCCCAGCTGGGTGGTGGCGCCCGTAACCCGGTCGCCCTCTACCGTAATGTCATCGACGGCAGACTGGAACAAGGTCAGATTGGGCTGGTTTTCCAGGCGCTTGCGGATGGCCGCCTTGTACAGCACACGGTCGGCTTGCGCACGGGTGGCGCGCACGGCCGGACCCTTGGAGGCATTGAGGGTGCGGAACTGGATGCCGGATTCGTCCGTAGCTGCCGCCATGGCACCACCCAGCGCATCGACCTCCTTGACCAGATGGCCCTTGCCTATGCCGCCGATGGAAGGATTGCACGACATCTGCCCCAGCGTCTCGATATTGTGGGTAAGGAGCAGCGTCTTGGCACCGGTACGGGCCGAGGCAAGTGCCGCCTCGGTGCCGGCATGGCCGCCACCAATCACGATGACATCGAAGGAATCCGGGAACAGCATGGGAAGTTTTCAGCGAACAACAGGAGAGGCGCCATGATACGCCTCTCACCCTGAAAAACCAAAGACTGCTGTTTCACGTGAAACGCTATCCGCCTGTTTCGGACGAGTTTCACGTGAAACACGTAGCGCCAGATATCAGCCGAACAACGTATCCCAGGCAAACTTGGTGATCAGGACCACCACCACATACAGAAACAGCTTGCGCACAAAAGCACTGCCATGGCGCAAAGCCAGGCCACTGCCCAGCTGTGCCCCGGCGATATTGCACACAGCCATGCCTAGGGCTAGAGTCCACAGCACATGCCCGGTCGGACCGAAGTAAAACAAGGCCGCCATATTGGTGGACAGGTTCACGATCTTGGCAGCGCTGGTGGCACGCAGAAAGTCCAGCCCAAAAAAACGCACAAACAGGAAGAGCAGAAAGCTGCCCGTACCCGGGCCGAAGAAACCGTCATAGAAACCAATGCCCGCCCCCAGCAGTAAAGCCCCGGCCAGATGTCGGCGCCCATGTTCCAGCCCGCGGTCCGCGGCACCAAAGTCCTTGCGCAGAAAAGTGTAGATCGCCACCAGCACCAGCAGAAGCAACACCAGCGGGCGCGCCCACTCCTTGGGCAGCAGGGCTACGCTCATCGCGCCCAGGAAGGAAAAGACAAAGGCGGTTGCCGCCGCCAGCAGGGCCAGACGCCAGGGCACCCGCACGCGCTGCAGATAACGGGCGGTTGCAGACAGGGTGCCGCAGATGGAGGAGAGCTTGTTGGTGCCGAAGATCGTCGCTGGTGCAGCTTGGGGATAGGCCGCGAACAAGGCCGGAATCTGGATCAGGCCGCCGCCACCCACCACCGCATCCACCAGCCCCGCCAGAAAAGCGGCCGGCAGCAGGAACAGCCACGGCCCGAGCAGATCCAGCCCTTCGGCCATTTACTTGCCTATGCAGAAACGCGAGAAAATCTCGCCGAGCAAATCGTCCGGGGTGAACTCACCGGTAATCTCGGACAGAGCCTGCTGTGCCAGACGCAGTTCCTCGGCACACAGCTCCAGCTGGCGCAACTGCCCGGCCGCCTTATCCAGGCAAGTCGTAGCGCTGGCAATCGCAACAAGGTGGCGCTCGCGCGCCAGGATCACGTCTTCACCATGACCGGCCCAGCCGGCCAAATGCAGCAGCTCCGTGTGCAGCAAGTCCATGCCCTGCCCCTGCTTGGCCGACAGCCAGACATGCGTGTAGCGCTTGTCTTGTTCGCGCTTGGGCGGAATACCGGCCAGATCGCACTTGTTGTGGATGACGATGCGCGGCACCCGTGCCGGCAACCTGACCGCGACCGCGCGATCAGCCGGCGTCTCGCCACCACGTGCATCGACCAGCTGCAGCACGATATCGGCCTTCTCGATCTCGCTCCAGGTACGCGAGATGCCGATCTTCTCGACCTTATCCTCGGTCTCGCGCAGACCGGCAGTATCGATGATGTGCAGGGGGATGCCCTCGATCTGCACGGTCTCGCGCAGCGTATCGCGCGTAGTCCCGGCCACATCCGTGACAATGGCACGTTCGACACCCGCAAGGCGATTCAGGAGCGAGGACTTACCTACGTTCGGGAGCCCAGCCAGTACCACATGCAGCCCGGTACGCAGGAGGCTGCCCTGCTTCGCCCGGCGCGCCAGGGCAGCGATGTCGGCGCGCAATTTCTCCAGGCGCTGCTGCGCATCGGTATCGCGGATGACGTCGATTTCCTCTTCCGGGAAATCCAGGGTCGCCTCGACCAGCATGCGCAACTCGATCAACTGGGCGACCAGCGCATTCACCGAACTCGAGAACTCGCCCGAAAGGGAGCGCTGTGCCGAGCGCACTGCGCCGGCGGTGCTCGCATCGATCAGATCGGCAATCGCCTCGGCCTGAGCCAGGTCGAGCTTGTCGTTGAGAAAGGCGCGCTGGCTGAACTCGCCCGGCTGGGCGATGCGCGCACCCAGCTCGACGCAGCGCGCCAGCAGCATCTGCATCACGACCGGGCCGCCGTGGCCCTGCAACTCGATCACATCCTCGCCAGTGAAGGAGTTGGGGCCGGGGAAAAACAGCAGCAGGCCCTGATCGATAACCGTACCGTCCGCCGCCCGGAAACTCGTCAGGCTGGCCTGACGCGGGGTCGGCTGGCGTCCACACAGGGATAGCGCGAATTCGGCCAGTGCGGGGCCGGAGACCCTGACCACGCCGATGCCGCCCCGCCCCGGGGCGGTGGCGATGGCGGCGATGGTGTCCTTGTTGAGCATGTGGGCTAGCTTAAATCAAGACGCGCAAAACACAACGCCCGCATAAGGCGGGCGTTGGGCAAGTTGCGTCGCTAAGACTTACTTGTTTGCCGCGGCGGCTTCGATCTGCCGGGTGATGTACCACTGCTGCGCGATCGAGAGCAGGTTATTCACAGTCCAGTACAGCACCAGGCCGGCCGGGAACCACAGGAACATCACCGTGAACGCCACCGGCATCCAGGTCATGAGCTTGGCCTGCACCGGATCGGGCGGAGTCGGATTGAGACGGGTCTGGAAGAACATCGTGGCGCCCATGATGACAGGCAGCACATACCAGGGATCCTGCACCGACAGATCGGTAATCCAGCCCAGCCAGGGCGCATTACGGATCTCCACCGTGCCCAGCAGCACCCAGTACAGGGCGATGAAGACCGGAATCTGCACCACCACCGGCAGACAGCCGCCGAGCGGGTTGATCTTCTCGCGCTTGTAGAGATCCATCATCTCCACGTTCATGCGCTGGCGATCATCCTTGTAGGTTTCCTTGATGCGAGTCATCTGCGGCATGACCACGCGCATCTTGGCCATGGACTTGTAGCTGGCGGCCGAGAGCGGGAAGAAGATCAGCTTGAGCAGCACGGTCAGGGCAATGATGGTCCAGCCCCAGTTGCCGATAAAGGCGTGAAAATGCTGCATCACCCAGAACAGCGGCGAGGCAATGATGGTCAAAAAACCGTAGTCGACCACACGGTCGAGGCCAGGTGCGATGCTTTCGAGCTTGTCCTGTTCCTGCGGACCGGCATACAGCGGCACGCTCACCTGCGCCGTCTTGCCCGGCTCGACGGTAGCCAGCGGGAACTTGACGCCGACGCGATACAGGCTGCTGTCGAGGCGATCCATGTAGAACTCGCGCTCGGCCTTGCCCTGTGGCAGCCAGGCCGAGAAGAAATAGTGCTGAACCAGACCGACCCAGCCGTTGTCGGCCTTGTGGGCGTAGCTGGCCTTACCCTTGTCGATATCGGCGAAGCTTACCTTCTGGTACTTGTCGGCATCCGTGTACATTGCCGGACCCGTGAAGGTGGTCACGCCGAAGGGGCCGTGATTGTGCGCCTCGGGATCCTTGCCGTCGCGCAGGATCTGGAAGTAGCCATACGGCGCCAGCACGGCATCACTGCCGTTGCTGATCTCGTAGCTGACGTCGATCAGATAACTGCCGCGCTTGAAGGTATAGATCTTGGCAATCTTGGCGCCGTTGGCGGCGGGTGCGGTCATGCGCACCGACACACTCTCCTCGCCATCAGCCAGCGTGTATTCGCTCTTCTCCAGCGTGAAGGTGGTCTTGTGATTGGGCAGACCTTCGCCGATCAGGCCGGACTGGGCAACATAGATATGCTGCTTGGGATCGTTCTGCAGGAGCACGAAATTCTTGCTCGCGTCCAGCGTGGCGCGGTGCTTTTCCAGTTCAAGGAAAATCAGATCACCGCCCTGGGCGGAAATCTCGGCCGTGATGAGATCCGTATGCACAACGGCCTTGGGCACATTCGCCGCTGGCACCGTTGCCGCCGGAGTTGCCGCGATGGTGGGTACAGGACCGGAAGCGGCAGGCGCACCCGGAACGACATTCGCGGCGGCTTCTGCTTCAGGTGCAGGCGGCGGCTTGTGAGCGCGCTGCCAGGCATCCCACAGCATGATCACGGAGAACACGAAGGTCACAAAGAGCAAGGCATTGAGGCGTTTTTTATCCATCTCGAGCGGCTATCAATAAGGCAAACGTGGATTCTAGCAAGGCACCGTGCGGAACACGCTCACGGAACAGGATCGAAACCACCCGGATTGAACGGATGGCAACGGGAGAGACGGCGTGCGGTCAGCCAGCAACCACACCAGGGACCATGCTTGTGCAAAGCCTCGACCGCATACTCGGAACAGCTGGGATAAAAACGGCAACGCCGGCCCAGCCATGGACTGATCAAATAACGATAAGTTTGCACCAGACCCAGAAAAAACCACTGAGCCAGACGGCGCGGCAACCCGAGCAAGGTATTCATCACACCGCCCGCGGCAAACGTCGCAGCAGCTCGTCAAGCTGCATGCGCCATTCACGGCGCTGACGGTCGATATCCGCGGTCTTGGCATTCAAGGGCTTGCCCAGACGCAGTACCAGGTCATAAGCAGGAAGCTGCGTGCAGACGTGACGAAACGCCTCACGTGCCAATCGCTTGACCAGATTGCGATGGACGGCACGTTTGGCGTTTCGTTTGGGCACCACCAGACCGAGTCTGGCAGTACTTGATGCTGTGCTGGACGCTGGCATGGCCGGGGCTTCCGGTCCCGCAGTCGCTGCCAAGGAAGTCAGTGGCCGATAGTAAAGCTCGAACGGCCCGCCGCGCAAAACGCGACGATTGGCAAAGACGGCGGTATATTCCTTCCCGTTTAGCAGCCGGCTAGCCGGTCGAAAGCGGAAAGAGGCAGCGTTCAAACGGAGAGGCGACGACGGCCCTTAGCACGACGGGCGGCGAGCACTGCGCGACCACCACGGGTGCGGGAGCGCACGAGGAAGCCATGGGTACGCTTGCGACGTACGACGGAGGGCTGGTAGGTGCGTTTCATGATGCTGGTTCCTGCAAAAGAGAAAACGCGAGATTAGAGTCGAAAATACTCTCGCTGTCAAGTCAGATATTTTTCGACAAAGCAGTCCCGCCTGTGGATAACTCGGTTCAAACAGGCTAGAATCCACCCTCGTCCTGTCGCCGAGAAGGCAGTTCAAACTGCGCCTACGACAAGACCGGAAGGGCGCTGCCACGGGCTTTATCCACAAGGAGGGCCGGGCAGCTTCAGGGAAGCAATAACCTAAAAAGAAGATATAGCCCAAAGAATTCAATGCCTTTGCGTGACTCCTTAGACCCGGCACTTTCCAGTTCGATTAGCAGCCCGGATTCCATCGCCAACGTTGCCAGCTTTTGGTCAGCTTGTTTGGGCCAGCTCGAACGCGAACTGCCTGCCCAGCAATTCAACACCTGGATCAAAGGCCTGCGCCTCGAAGCCAACGGCAGCCCCGACCAGCTCAATCTGGTTGCGCCGAACCGCTTCGTGCTGCAATGGGTGCGCGAACGCTATCTGACGCAGATACAGGAACTCAGCCAGCAGTTCTATCCAGTGCCGGTCACCATCAGCCTCGCACTCGCCGGCAGCAACGACACTGACAACGAACTCGCGGTCAATGGCGAAGACAACGCCGCCATCGACGTCACGCCCGAACCTGCCACCCTGGCACCGGCCATCATCAGTGGTCGCCTCAACGGCCAGGACAGCGCTTACGACAAGACCCGCCTCAACCCGACCTTCACCTTCGATACCCTGGTGACCGGCCGCGCCAACGATCTCGCCCGCGCCGCCGCCCAGCAGGTCGCGCTGAATCCCGGGATCTCGTACAACCCGCTGTTCGTCTACGGCGGCGTGGGCCTCGGCAAGACCCACTTGATCCACGCCATCGGCAATTCGGTCTACCAGGCCAACCCGGGCGCAGTGATCCGCTACATCCACGCCGAAGACTTTGTTTCCGATGTGGTACGCGCTTACCAGCAGAAGGCCTTCGACGTCTTCAAGCGTTACTACCGCTCGCTCGACCTGCTGCTGATCGATGACATCCAGTTCTTCGTCAAGAAGGACCGTACCCAGGAAGAATTCTTCTACGCCTTCAATGCGCTGGCCGAAGCCAAGAAGCAGATCATCATCACCTGCGATACCTACCCGAAGGATATCGATGGTCTGGAAGAACGCCTGATCTCGCGCTTCGACTGGGGCTTGACCGTACAGATCGAGCCACCGGAAACCGAAATGCGCGTCGCCATTCTCAAGAAGAAAGCCGAAGCATCACGCATCGATCTGGGCGACGATGTAGCCTTCCTGATCGCCAAACACCTGCGTTCCAATGTCCGCGAACTGGAAGGCGCCTTGAACCGCGTCGTCGCCTATGCGCGCTTCCACAACCGCGCCATCAACATCGACGTGGCCAAGGATGCACTCAAGGACATTATCGGCGCCACCAACCGTCAGATCAGCCTGGAATTGATCCAGAAGACCGTCGCCGACTATTACAAGATCAAAGTGGCGGACATGTACTCGCAAAAACGTACCCGTGCGATTGCCCGTCCGCGCCAGATTGCCATGTGGATCAGCCGCGAACTGACCGCCCACAGCCTGCCCGAGATTGGCGAGGCCTTTGGCGGACGTGACCACACTACCGTCCTGCATGCCTGCCGCACCGTCCTCGATCTGCGCAGCAAGGACAGCCATCTCAACAACGATCTGCACGTGCTCGAGCAGACCATCAAGGGTTAAACACTGGCGTGAAACATGTGCACAACCCTATGAGCAGTTTCTGTAAAACCTCTGAGCGATTTGTGGATAAGTCGGCCCTTCCTAGCAAAACCGATTTTCACCCACAATCCCTCACAGCAGTAATGCACACATGCCAACAAGCTTTTCAACTGGCTAAAAGCATGATGCAATTGAAGTTTAAGCACTTATCCACACAAGTCATGGTTCTCTAATCATCAGTTGGAGTTTAAATATATATGTTGTTATTTAAAGGCCCTCGCGATCAGATTCTCAGCCCGCTTCAATCCGTCAGCGGCATTGTCGAGAAACGTCACACCCTGCCTATCCTCTCCAATGTGCTGATCGAGAAGGCGGGTGAAAACCTTACCCTGCTGGCGACCGATATCGAGATCCAGATTCGCACCACTGCTGCCGGTGTCGGCAGCGAAAGCGTCGCCATCACCGTGGGTGCCCGCAAGCTGCAGGACATCCTGCGCTCCCTGCCCGAGTCCTCCGAAGTCAGCCTCACGCTTGAAGACAAGCGTCTGCAGCTCAAGGCCGGCAAGAGCCGCTTCAACCTGCAGACCCTGCCGCCGGAAGATTTCCCGCGCGTGGCCGAAGCCTCCGACCAGACCGCCAAGGTCAAGGTCAGCCAGAAGCAGTTCAAGCGCCTGCTGGCCCTGGTGCAGTACGCCATGGCCCAACAGGACATCCGCTACTACCTCAACGGTCTGCTCGTCATCGTTGCCGGCAACGAGATCCGCGTCGTCGCCACCGACGGCCACCGCCTCGCCTATGCCGCCGAAACCCTGGACGAAGATTTCCCGCGTACCGAAGTCATCCTGCCGCGCAAGACCGTGCTCGAACTGTCGCGCCAGCTCGGCGACAACGACGACCCGCTGGAAATCGCGCTGGCCCCGACCCAGGCCAAGTTCAGCTTCGGCAACATCGAACTCGTCTCCAAGCTCATCGACGGCAAGTTCCCGGATTACGAGCGTGTGATTCCGCAAGGCCACGGCAAGGTGCTCAAGCTGGACCGTGCCCTGCTGCATCAATCGCTGCAGCGTGCCGCGATTCTGACCAACGAGAAATTCCGCGGCGTGCGCCTGGTGCTGGAAAACAATGCGCTCAAGATCATGAGCACCAATGCCGAGCAGGAAGACGCCCAGGAAGAAATCGAAGTTGCCTACGATGCCGAACTGCTCGACATCGGCTTCAACGTGACCTACCTGCTCGATGTGCTCAACAACATCAACACCGACGTGATCGAGTTGCGCCTGACCGACGCCAACTCCAGCGCCCTCTTCGTCCTGCCGGAGAACGAGCGCTTCAAGTACGTCGTCATGCCGATGCGTATCTGAGTCGACTGAAGAACTCAGCGAGACCGGTGTTCCTTTCCGGAACACCGGTTTTGTGCTTTTAATGTTCCACTGAAAACGACAGAACACCATGAGTCAAGACATCAACAATCCGTCCGATCTGCCCGAAGACGACAAGCCTGCCGCGCCTGCACCCGTGTCACCTGCGAGTGGCGAGTACGACGAGTCTTCGATCACCCAGCTCGAAGGTCTTGAAGCCGTGCGCAAGCGGCCGGGCATGTACATCGGCGATACCTCCGATGGCTCCGGTCTGCACCACATGGTGTTCGAAGTCGTGGACAACGCCATCGACGAAGCGCTCGCCGGCCACTGCGACGAAATCGTCATCACCATCCACACCGACAACTCGATTTCCGTGACCGACAACGGGCGCGGCATTCCCACCGGCGTCAAGTTCGACGACAAGCACGAACCCAAACGTTCGGCGGCTGAGATCGTCATGTGTGTGCTGCATGCCGGCGGCAAGTTCAACCAGAACTCCTACAAGGTCTCTGGCGGCTTGCACGGCGTGGGTGTGTCCTGCGTCAATGCGCTGTCCGAATGGCTGCGCCTGGTGATCCGTCGCGACGGCAAGAAGCACGAACTCGAATTCCGCAAGGGTGCGCCCTACAACCGTGTCATTGAAATCCAGAATGGCGTTGAAGTCTCGCCGGCGCGGATCACCGGCGACACGGAAAAGCGCGGCACCGAAGTGCACTTCCTCGCCGATCCGGAAATCTTCGGCACTGTTGAATTCCACTACGACATTCTGGCCAAGCGCCTGCGCGAACTGTCCTTCCTTAACAACGGCGTCAACATCAAGCTCGTTGACCAGCGTCACAACAAGGAAGAAGACTTCGCTTTTTCCGGCGGCGTAAAGGGTTTTGTCGAGTACATCAATCGCAGCAAGACCACCCTGCATCCGAACATTTTCTATTCCACCGGCGAATCCGGTCCGCTCACGGTTGAAGTCGCCATGCAGTGGAACGACAGCTATCAGGAACAGGTGCTCTGCTTTACCAACAACATTCCGCAGAGCGATGGCGGCACCCACCTGACTGGTTTACGCGCTGCAATGACGCGCGTCATCAACAAGTACATCGAAGAGAACGGTATTGCCGCCAAGGCCAAGGTCGACATCACCGGTGACGACATGCGCGAAGGCCTGGCCTGCGTGTTGTCGGTAAAGATGCCCGATCCCAAGTTTGCTTCGCAGACCAAGATGAAGCTGGTTTCCGGCGAAGCGCGTCAACCGGTCGAAGACGTCGTCTCCGCCAAGCTCAATGATTTTCTGCAGGAAAACCCGATCGATGCCAAGACGATATGCGGCAAGATCGTCGAGGCAGCACGTGCACGTGATGCGGCCAGAAAAGCGCGTGAAATGACGCGCCGCAAGGGTGTGCTTGACGGTGTTGGCCTGCCCGGCAAACTCGCCGACTGCCAGGAAAAAGACCCATCGCTTTGCGAGCTCTACATCGTCGAGGGCGACTCTGCCGGCGGCTCCGCCAAGCAGGGCCGCGACCGCAAGTTCCAGGCGATTCTGCCCTTGCGCGGCAAGGTGCTCAACGTCGAGAAGGCGCGTTACGACAAGCTGATCTCTTCCGAACAGATCGTGACGCTGATCACCGCACTTGGCACCAGCATCGGTCCGGAATTCGACGCCAACAAGATCCGCTACCACCGCATCATCATCATGACTGACGCGGACGTCGACGGCGCCCACATCCGCACCCTGCTGCTGACGCTGCTGTATCGCCAGATGCCCGAGATCATCGAGCGCGGCTACGTGTATATCGCCCAGCCGCCGCTGTACAAGATCAAGCACGGCAAGCAGGAGATGTACATCAAGGACGAACATGCCCTCGACCAGCACCTGCTGGCGCTGGCGCTTGAAGGCGCGTCGCTGACGCCCAAAGCCAACGCCGCGACCATCGAAGGCAATGCCTTCAGCGAACTCGCACGCGACTACCTGCTGTCCGAAGCCATCATTCGCCGCCTGACCGATTTCATCGAGCCTGAAGTCATGCACGCCCTGCTCGCCAACGACATCGAAATCGACGTCAGCAGTGAAGCCGCCGCCAAGGCCAGCGCCGAAAAGCTGGCTGCCGTGGTGTCCAAGGAAATCGCCATCAAGGCCTACTTCGATCCGCAGGACGAACGTTGGGAAATCCTCATCGAGAAGTTCCGCCACGGCAATCTGCGCGTCGGCAATATCGACGAAGACTTCCTGCGCGGTGGCGACTGGCAACAGATCCGCAAGACTTCCGCCCTCATCGCCGGCCTGGTCGACGACAACGCCGTGGTCCGCCGCGGCGAAAAGTCAGCCAAGGTCAAGAGCTTCGCCGACGCCATCACCTGGCTGCTGGCCGAAGTCGAACGCGGTCTCAGCAAACAACGCTACAAAGGCCTGGGTGAGATGAATCCCGAGCAACTCTGGGAAACCACCATGGACCCCAAGGTCCGCCGCCTGCTCAAGGTGCAGATCGACGACGCGATTGCCGCCGATGAAATCTTCACTACGCTGATGGGCGACGATGTCGAGCCGCGCCGCGCATTCATCGAAAGCAATGCGCTGTACGCCAAGAACATTGACGTTTAAAGATGTAGGTTCTCGGATGGTTTGACAAAAACGTCATCTACCTAAAAGCACAAAGGCCCCTATAAAGGGGCCTTTGTGCTTCGCAATACGCGGGAGAGCGCCCATAGGTAGGGGCATGTGCTTTCGCAAACGGTTTATTCAGAATGCGGCTTGCGGCTCTGCAAGTATTGCGAGCGGGTAGTACCTAAGGCTGCAGCAGGCGATCAGCCACGCTTAAGGCAGTCTCTCAGCTGCGGCGGACGGGCGGGGTGCGGCCTTCGATGTGGCGGAAGGTGATGCGGCCCTTGCTGAGATCGTAGGGCGACATTTCGAGCGAGACCTTGTCGCCCGCGAGAATGCGGATGTGGTGCTTGCGCATCTTGCCGGCGCTATAGGCAATCAGGTTGTGTCCGTTGTCCAGCGTGACGCGGTAGCGGGAGTCCGGCAGGACTTCCATGACGACACCGCTCATTTCAAGTAGTTCTTCCTTGGCCATCTTTACTCCTGTTTCTGGAAATAAAAAGCCCTGCACAAGGCAGGGCTTGGACGACAGGCCTGAACAGGCTTGCCGTAGGCACGCAATTATTCGGCGACGCGAATGTTCGATGCCTGAGCGCCCTTCGGGCCTTGGGTGACGTCAAACGTCACGCGCTGGCCTTCTTGCAGCGTCTTGAAGCCTTGCGATTGAATCGCGGAGAAATGGGCGAAAAGGTCGTCGCCACCAGCTTCGGGAGTGATGAAGCCGAAGCCCTTAGAATCGTTGAACCACTTAACAGTGCCGTTAGCCATGTCTTGAAAATCCTGTAAAAAAATAAAAAAGGGAAATGCCCCGAATGGGGCGCGCATCAAGACAGCGGGGAGATGAAGGAAATTCCGCAGAACTGCGGATGAAGATATCGAACAGCAGAGCACTTACTTGAGGAACGCGCGGCCACTATGCAGCATAAGTCGAAAAAACACAAGCAATTTATTGTGATGGCCTTTTAATCGTTCATTTATCTAGGTGCCGGTATTGCCCTTGTCGCTGAAACTGCGCCCCCACAGCTCATGCGGCAGGCCGACCGTGCGACGCAACGCTGCCCGGGCCTGGGCCATCGTCAGTGGCATGGGGAAGGAGATGCTTTGGATGACGACTTCTCCGTGCAGGCGGTAAAGCCAGGTGCGACGCCGAATGATCAAGATGTGCTTTCGCTACGTTGGACTAGTTCACCATATTGCCGACTTCGTGCAAAGCCCAGCCGGTGAATTCCTTGTTGCCGATGGCGTTGGCGACGATTTCGACAACGAACTTGCTCATGCAGGAGAGGCGTTCGTCATCTTCTCCGAGCACGTCCATCAGCATGTAGGTGACCATGGTGCGGTGTTCCGGTGGCAGCGTGGCAATAACCGAGCCTATGTAGCCGGCGCCCGTAACAATGTCGCTGAGCTTGCCGGGCCCGACAGATTCAACCAGATCACCGAAATCGAGTCTTCCTGTTGCCATGGTGCGTTCCTGACTTGGCAAAGGTTCATTGTGGACCAATAGCCGAGGGATTCCCGGATTTGCCAAAAGATATTTGGGGCCGGAAATGACGTGTAGAAATTACCTGACAACGCCTGGATCGAGACAGCTTGGGTGCACTTGGGAAGATGACGACAGCGGTGTAAACTGACGGCCGCTCGTGGGCGTCCGGTCCTCAAAGACGGCCCCGGCTTTTATCATTCATTGAGTCAGCAGGTACGCGTCATGGCGAATCATCTGGAATTACTTTCGCCGGCACGCGATGCCGATATCGGCATTGCAGCCATCAAGCACGGCGCCGACGCGGTATATATCGGCGGTCCGGCTTTCGGCGCGCGCGCCGGTGCGGCGAATTCGCTGGCCGATATTGCGCGGCTGGTCGAATTTGCGCATCGTTTTCACGCCAAGATCTTTGTTGCCTTCAACACCATCTTCAACGACAGCGAGATCGAAGAGGCGCGCAAGTTGTCGTGGCAGTTGTACGACGCGGGCGTCGATGCGCTGATCATGCAGGATATGGGCTTGCTTGAGCTCGACATGCCACCGCTGCAGTTCCACGCCAGCACGCAGTGCGATATTCGTTCGCCGGAGAAGGCGAAGTTTTTGCAGGACGTGGGCTTCTCGCAAGTGGTGCTGGCGCGCGAAATGACGCTGACGGATATTCGCCGCACTTACGAGCTGCTCGATCCCCGCACCCATATCGAATACTTCATCCACGGTGCGCTGTGCGTGGCTTTTTCCGGCCAGTGCAATATCAGCTTTGCACATACCGGTCGCAGCGCCAATCGCGGCGAGTGTTCGCAGGCGTGCCGCCTGCCCTACACCCTGGCCGATCACGAAGGCCGCATCGTCGCTTACGACAAGCATCTGCTGTCGATGAAGGACAACGACCAGAGCGGTAACCTGCGCGCCCTGGTCGAGGCCGGCGTCCGCTCCTTCAAGATCGAAGGCCGCTACAAGGACATGGCCTATGTGAAGAACGCCACCGCGCACTATCGTCAGTTGCTCGACGCGATCATCGAGGAGCAGCCGCAATATGCACGGGCATCGTCTGGCGTGACGCGCCACCTGTTTGTGCCGCAGCCCGAGAAGACCTTCAATCGCAGCACGACCGATTATTTCGCCAACGGGCGCAAGCACGACATTGGCGCTTTCGATACGCCGAAGTTTTCGGGCGAAGCGATCGGCAGCATCACCAGGATCGGCCCCGACTGGTTCGAAATCGACGGTAGGACCGAAGACGGTGCCGCCATCGTCCTGCACAATGGCGACGGCGTCAGCTACCAGCCCAGCACCAACAAGGGTGCCAACAAGCTGGTGGGCATGCGCATCAACGTGGTTCAGGGCCTGCGCCTCTTCCCCAACGAAATGGCGGATGACCTGCAGCTTGGCATGACCCTCTATCGCAACCGCGACCAAGCCTTCGAGCGTCAGCTGGAGAAGGAATCTGCCGAGCGCCGCATCGGCGTGCAGGTGAGTCTGTACGAGGTCAATGGCGAACTGCAGCTCACCCTGACCGATAGCGACGGTATTTCCGCCACCGTGGCCCACGCCGGCAGCATCGAGTTTGCGCGCGATGCGGAGAAGGCACTCGCCACGCTGCACAGCAATCTGGGCAAGTTCGGCAATACCGACTTCGAGGTCAGCAGTATCGCTGTCGCCGCGCCCTACTTCGTGCCGGCGTCTGCGCTCAATGCGCTGCGCCGCGCCGCCATCGCGGCGCTCATCCAGGCGCGCGTTGATGAGCGTCCCCGCCTACAGCGCGCGGCGCCGGTTGAACCGCCTGTGCCCTACCTGGACAAGCAGCTGGATTTCCTCAGCAATGTCTTCAACACCCCGGCGCGCAACTTCTACAAGAAGCACGGCGTCGAGCTGATTGCCGATGCCTATGAAGCGGGCAACGAACACGGCGAAGTCTCGCTGATGATCACCAAGCACTGCCTGCGCTACAGCTTCAACCTGTGCCCCAAGGAGGCCAAGGACTGGAAGCTGAAGGGCGTTAAGGCCGAGCCCATGACACTGATCAACGGCAATGAAAAGCTCAAGCTGCGCTTCGACTGCAAGGCCTGCGAGATGCACGTGGTCGGCAAGCTGAAGCCGGGCATGAGCCTGAAGATCAACGCCGGCTAGCCGACCAGGGCTTAGCCGGCGGCCAGATTAGTTCTGATTGGCCGGATCGGTCGGTGCATCGACGTAGGGATTGATCTCGCCGGGGCCGATATTGCTGAGCAGATCCGCGTCCGTCGTCGCCGCTCGCGTGCCGCTGCGGGCATCGCGGTGTTTCTTGTAGGCGAAGGCCAGAGCACCCAGGGCGGTTGCCGCCGCGGCAGCGATGGCGGCGGCTCCGATAGTCTTCCGGTTCAGATGCATTTCCATGACAACTCCTTTCAAGACATGCGGGAACTCGCGCTGGTCTATCCATCTTGAGCGACTTTTCCAGGTAGCGAAGTCTGAAATGAGCAAGCGGCATTCCCAGCCGGCGCTCAGGTGCAGCAAGCGGCCCTTGTCTGTCGGCAGCGTGTGGGCGTTAGCCGACGCGGGCCCGGTTGCTTCCGACTTTCAATCCTTGCTGCTACGCTAAAGCGTAGGCCGACTTGGCCCATTTGTGGAGACAAGCATGCGCATTGCAAACAAGCTTTCCTGCCTGGCCCTGGGGTTCATGGTGGCGGGATGGAGTCTGCCGTTGCTGGCGCAGGGCGTGGGTGTAGCGCAGGTACATGCCACGGACAAGGACGACGGCATACTGTCGAGTGTGAGCCGGGCGGATCGCAAGCTCTACATCCGGCTGGCCGAAGCCGAACTGGCTGGAATCGCTGCGGCGATACAGGCGCTGGCAAAAAGCAATGATGCGCAGATCAGTGTCTTTGCGCAGCAGATGATCGACGACTACAGCATTGCGCTTGGCGAACTGTCGACGCTGGCGCGCGACAAGCAGGTGGAGTTGCCGTCGCTACCTGACGAGAGACAGCGCAAGCAGACCGAACGCATGGCAGGGATGTCTAGCACCGACTTCAACAGCCAATATGCGCAGGCGGCGGTGATCGAGCAGCGTGCCACACAGAAGTTGCTCGACCAGATTATTGCCAACAGCACAGACAGGGACCTGCAGGCACTGGCGCAGAAAATGCAGCCGCGGGTGCAAGCGCAACTGAGGGCAGCGCTGGCCTTGCGTGCCGGGCCTACGCGCTGATGTGAGGGTGGCTTGCCGGATTTCCTACGCTGACTTCGTCCTTGTCCTAGTCCGAGGGCAAGCAGTGTGGACTATTCTGAAATCGAGCACAGAGAACAGGGTCTCGCGAAGCCTCCGTGGCGCAAGCCCGAGAGCCTTGCATAGATGACTGATTTCTTCGCTCTTACGGCCGGGCTCCCCCGGCCGTAA
>DATMSM010000099.1:0-8868 GCA_035565355.1 Rhodocyclaceae bacterium | reverse complement strand
ACGCGCGGCTCGCCGACTACGTGGGCCGCGGCGTGATCACAACCTCCACCTATGAGGCCCGCGCCCTCGGCGTGTTCTCGGCCATGGGCATGATGAAGGCGGCCAAACTCGCGCCCGACGCGGTACTGCTGCCGGTGGATTTTCCGACCTATCGCCACTATTCGCGCCTGTTCAAGGCGGCCGTGGCGGAGATCGCGCCGCTGATCGAAAATCGCGGCATCGACGAGATCTACATCGACCTCAGCGCCATCGAGGAAGCCAGCGCACCACTGGCAGAGCGGCTGCAGCAGGCGGTGCGTGACGCCACCGGGCTCAGCTGCTCCATCGGCATCAGCCATTGCAAGCTGATCGCCAAGATCGCCTCCGACCTGCACAAGCCCGCTGGCATCAGCATCGTTATGGCGGAGGACCTGCCCGCGCGCATCTGGCCGCTGGCCGCAAGCAAAATCAACGGCGTCGGCCCCAAGGCCAGCGCAAAGCTCAAGCAATTGGGCATCACGAGCATAGGCGAACTGGCGGCCCAGCCGCGTGACTTTTTGATCGCCCAGTTCGGCCGCAGCTACGGCGCCTGGCTGGCCGATGCCGCCCAGGGCATCGACGAGCGACCGGTCGTCACCGCGTCCGAACCCAAGTCCATCAGCCGCGAAACCACCTTCGAGCGCGATTTGCATGCGCGCAGCGACCGCCAGCGACTTTCGGAAATCCTCATCCATCTGTGCGAGCGTCTGGCCGACGACCTGCAGAAGAAACGCTATGCCGCCAAGACCATAGGCATCAAGCTGCGCTACGACAATTTCGAGATCGCCACGCGCGACCACACCATCAAGTGCGCCAGCGCCGATGCCGCCGACATCCTGCGCGCCGCACGCGAATGCTTGAAGCGCGTGCCGCTGGAACGCAGGCTGCGCCTGCTGGGCGTGCGTGCCGGCAAGCTCATTCCCGCCGATGAAGCCGCGCGCGAGGAAGCCCAGGCTGAACTGCCCTTCGCGTGAAGGACGCTCGGCCAAGGGGCGAAAATTCCGCGTTTGCCGTACCGCCTACTACAGATGTATGCCCCCGGCCACTTCGATACGCTGGCCGTTGATCCAGCCGCTGCCCGCTGACAACAATGCTGCCACCGCACCGCCGATATCGTCCGGCAGCCCGACACGCCCCAACGCCGTCAAGGAGGCGAGATGTCGATTCACTTCCGGCGTATCGCGCACCAGGCCGTCGCCAAAGTCGGTCTCGATGGCGCCGGGTGCCAGGGTGTTTACGCGAATGCCACGTGCACCGAACTCCGCCGCCATATAACGTGTCAGCACCTCCACGCCGCCCTTCATCGCCGCATAGGCGGCAAAGCCCGGCATACTGAAACGAGCTAGGCCCGACGATACATTGAGGATGCGACCGCCATCGGCGATCAGCGGCAGCAGCGTCTGGGTCAGGAAGTACGGGCCCTTGAGGTGGATACGGAACAGTTCCTCGAACTGCGCCTCGGTGGTTTCGGCAAAAGACACATAGATACCAATGCCGGCGTTATTGACCAGGTAATCAAAGCTCTCACGTTGCCATTGCGTTTGCAGCACGCGCTTCAGCGCTGCGGCGAAAGCCGGGAAGCTTGCACTATCAGCCACATCCAGTGGCAGCACGGCGGCATTGCCGCCGGCATTGCGCACCCCGGCCGCCACCGCTTCGGCCTCGTCGCGCTTGCTGCGATAGGTGATCAACGCATCCACGCCCTGCCGGGCCAGATGCTCGACGATGTTCTTGCCCAGGCCTCGGCTGCTGCCAGTCACGAGGGCAATCTTGCGGGTATTGGTTTGAGTGTTCATGGTCATCTCCTGAGTCGGGTTCGGTAGCGTCATTGCCACCATGACTGCAGTGTATTGGCCGGAAAAACAAAGATAAACACGCCACTTTTTGTTAATCTGTCCAAATTATTTGGACAATAAAGGCAAAAATGGACCGGATTGAGGCCATGCGCATCTACACCCGCGTCGCCGAGCTGGGCAACTTCACGGCCACGGCAGACAGTCTGGGCGTGCTCAAATCGACGGTCTCGAATGCCGTGCAGCAACTCGAGAACGAACTCGGCACGCGCCTTTTCCATCGCACCACGCGCAAGGTGCAAATGACCCAGGACGGCCAGACGTATTACGAACGCTGCAAGGATTTGCTCACCGACTTCGACGAGCTCAATGCCCTGTTTTCCGCCAACCCCAGCGACCTGCGCGGCCGTCTGCGTGTAGACCTCTCGCTCGCCATTGCCCGCGACATCGTCATTCCGCGCCTGCCGGAATTCCTGGCGCAACATCCGCAGCTTGAAATTGAACTGAGCAGCACCGACCGTCGTGTCGATCTGGTGCGCGAAGGTTTCGACTGCGTGTTGCGCGTTGGCGCCATCGGCGACCATAGCCTCATCGCCGTGCCGCTTTTCTCTTATGAACAAATCAACTGCGCCAGCCTCACCTACCTCAAGCGTTACGGCACGCCCAGGACGCTGGACGATCTCGCCTCGCACCAGCTCATCCACTACACGCAAACCCTGGGTGCGCGACCCGCCGGCTTTGAATACGTGGACGCCAACGGCAAGAGCGCCTATGTACCCATGCAGGGCATCGTTACCGTCAATAATTCGGATGCCTATCGCGAAGCCTGCCGCGCCGGCCTCGGCATCATCCAGGCGCCACGCATTGGCAAGTACTTGGGCGACGATGCCTTCGTCGAAATCCTGCCCGACTTCCGACCGCCGCCCCTGCCCATCAGCATGGTGTACGCCAACCGTCGCCACCTGCCCCTGCGCGTGAAAGCCTTTATAGAATGGATGAAGCAGATCATGCGCACTGCCGGAGAAGCCACATGAGGACACGCTCGACACGCGCCCGCCGTCTGCGCATCTTTCTTCTGTTGTGGCTGGGCTACGGTCTGCTGTATCTGCCGGCCATCGTGTGGCCCGAGTACCTGAACTCGCCCATGGGCCTGCTCGTCGCCGCACCCTACTTGTCGATCTACCTGTTCAATATGCTCGGCATACCCGGCCTGCTGCAGAACGGCGGCATGTGCGGCTGGGGCTGGTGCGCGCCCAGCCTCTTCGGCTGGTGCTTTCTCGCCGCCGTGTGGCTGGGCGCCAGTTGGCTGCTCGCCTGCCTAATCGACCGCCTCAGTTCGCGAACACACTGAACGCGCAACACCGCCCAATCTCAGCCGGCACCAAGCTGACAAAAGTGCCAGCTACGTCGCTCTTCTTGCTATTTAAACACACCAAAAATCAGGAAAGAAAAGCTTTCTTACATATTTCCGACTAATTCAGCGTGAGCATCTTTACCTTGAATGACGAGCGATATAAAATGAAATTACTGAAACACAAGAGCAACTTCTCGACGCCACATCTAGATGACTGGAATCGCCGCGCCTCACGGCCGTAACAAGCTCTGCCTCTATGTTGCAGCGGCCTACCTGATTACGGGCTACCTAGGACTGAAGGCCCCCTCATTCGGCAATAACATAACCTTATTGTGGCTGCCGACCGGCATTGCGGTCGCCGCCCTGATACGTTTGGGCTACGGTGTCTTTCCCGGCATATGGACGGGCGCCTTCCTCGTTAATCTGCTGATCGGCACCGGCACCATCCCCGCGGCTTGCATCGCGGTATTCAATACCCTGGCACCGCTGCTCACAGCCTGGCTGCTGAATCGCTCCCGCTTCAATACCGCCTTCTCGCATCGCCGCGACGTCATCTTCCTGATCGGCTTTGCCGCCACCGGCATGCTCATTTCGGCAAGTGGCGGCGTGGGCACCTTATGGCTGGCCGACCTGATACCCAGTACTGTCGTCACCGAAGCCTGGTACGTATGGTGGCTGGGCGACACCGTAGGCGTGCTTATCGCAGCCCCATTCATGCTGACACTTACCCAGCGCAACTATCAGCAGCTCGCCGAACGCCCGACCGAAGTCGCCATCTTCTTCCCTCTCCTGATCGCGGTGAGCTGGCTCGTTTTCCTGTCCCCCTGGGGCAAGCACAACATTGCCTTCCTGAGCATTCCTTTCATCCTTTGGGCAGGCTTGCGCTTCGGCATCACAGGCGCCTCGATGACCGTCATGACAGTGTCGGCGATCGCGGCCTGGGGGACCGCCACCGACCACGGCCCCTTTTCCCTTTCGCACACAAGCGAAGCCCTGTTGCTGTTGTGGGCATATATCACCACGCTGATTGCTATCAGCCTGATCCTCACGGCCTTGCTGGCCGAAAGCCGCAAGATCGCTGCCGAACTGAGGCTGCACAGCCTCATTCTTCAGAACATGTCGGAAGGCGTGCAACTGACGCGAGCGCACGACTCCATCATCGTCTACACCAATCCGAATTTTGAGGAAATGTTCGGCTACGGACCGGGGGAACTGCTGGGGCAGCATGTCAGCAAGCTGAATGCACAAAGCAGCAAGTCGCCGCTCGAAGTGGCCGCAGAAATCGACGCGGAGCTTCATCTCCATGGCCACTGGTCGGGCGAAATACTCAATGCCCGCAAGGACGGCAGCGAAATATGGTGTCGGGTCGCCATCTCAAAGTTTGACCATCCGGACCTCGGCCTGCTCTGGGTGGCGGTCCACGCTGACATCACTCAGCAAAAACAGACTGAGGAACAGGTGCACTTCCTCGCCTTCTATGACGCATTGACGGAGTTGCCCAACCGCCGGCTCCTGTTGGAACGGCTGAAGCACCACATTGAGGAGGGCAAGCGCAGCGACGCCCATCTCGGACTCATTTTCCTCGACCTCGACTACTTCAAGCAGCTCAACGACAGCCTCGGTCACGACGCCGGTGATGCCCTGCTGGTCGAAGTGGCTGCGCGCCTGCGCAAATGCGTACGCGAAGGCGACACCGTTGCCCGCCTCGGCGGCGACGAGTTCGTCGTTCTCGTACCCAACCTCAGCAACAACATCGCTACCGCCACCGAGGATGCGCACCGCATCGCCGAAACCATACGCGCCAGCGTCGAACAACCCTATTCTCTCGGTGACGCACCTTATGTCTGCACCTCGAGCATCGGCGTTGATATCTCGCGGCAAGGAGAAATCGATCTCCGCAGCAGCATGAAGCGCGCCGACGCCGCCATGTACGAGGCCAAGGCCCGGGGCCGCAACAGCATCTGCCTGAGCTACTCCGAAAACGAATGCCCCATAAGGTATGACGGCGACTAGGCAGCGCGCCGGCAGCAGCCGACGCTAGCGGGAAAAGCGCTTGCGGTAGTCGCGCGGCGACACATTCAGGTTGCGCTGGAAGGTCGCGCGCATGTGCTCTTCGTCGCCAAAGCCGCACTCACGCGCGATCTGATCGATATTGAGGTCAGAATCCTCCAGCATCCGGCGCGCCTTCTCCAGGCGCATGATCTCCACCGACTTAGCCGGCGTACGGCCGATCTTCTGCTTATACACCCGGGAAAAATTGCGCGGACTCATGTGTGCCTTCGCCGCCAGGGTATCGACGTTCAAGTCCACGCGCTTCAGATTGGCGGCGATCCACGCATGCAAGTCGTCGAAGAGCGCACTATCCTCGGTCTGAGCCTGCAGCAGCGGACTGTGCTGAGACTGCCCGCCAGAACGCTTGAGAAAGACCACCAGCTCGCGCGCCACGAACAGGCTCACGTCACGTCCGTAGTCGTCCTCGATCATGGCCAGCGCCAGGTCGATGCCGGCCGTCACGCCGGCCGAGGTCCACACATTGCCCTCGCGCACGAAGATCGCATCCGCATCCACGTTCAGCGCCGGGAAGCAGCGCTGCAGCAGATCGCACATGGCCCAGTGCGTGGCCGCGCGCTTGTTCTCCAGCAGGCCGGCCCTGGCGAGGAAAAACGCGCCGGTGCATACCGAACTCACGCGGCGTACCTTTTTCGCCATCCGTCCCAGCCATTTCGCCAGAGGCGCCGCGACCGAATCGCCGCTAGCGATCAGATGGGCGATGTGCGGCGAGCCCGGGACCACGATCGTATCCACCTGCTTGCGGGCAAAATCGGCAACCGGCCGCGTCTGCAACTCGACCCCTTCCACCGTGCGCACCAACCCGCCGTGCAGGCTCACCGTATGGCAATCGTAGCAAGGCAAACCGAGTTGTCTGAGGCGCAAGCCCGCAGCCCAGAAACTGGTCTGCGGGCCGGTCAGATCGAGCAAACCCATCTCCGGGAAGGCCACGAACAACACCGTACGCGGCCGCCCAATCGACATGGAACTAACCCTATCCAAGCCTGGCATAATTTCAGGGGTATACGTCATTTCAGCAAAATACGCCCACACTTAGTATTCGGTCAAGCGCATCGCATCCGCGACGCAGCGCTCACCCCAGGAGATCGAAGTCATGAAAATAGTCGTCATCGGCGGTACCGGACTCATCGGCAAGCAAGTCGTTGCCGGCCTGCAGAAACTCGGCCACGAAGCACTCGCCGCCTCGCCCAGCCAGGGCATCAACGCCGTCACTGGGGAAGGCCTGGCTGCAGCGCTACGTGGCGCACAGGTCGTCGTCGACGTCGCCAATTCGCCGTCCTTCGAGGAGCAGGCCGTGCTCGAATTCTTCGAGGCATCCTCGCGCAATCTCATCGCCGCCGAAAAGGCAGCCGGCGTCACACACCATGTTGCACTCTCCATCGTCGGTACCGACCGTATCCCGGGCAATGCCTACTTCCGCGCCAAGCTTGCACAGGAAGCGCTGATCAAGGCCGGCAAGGTGCCCTACACCATCGTGCGCGCCACCCAGTTCTACGAATTCATGGGCGGCATTGCCTACACGGGCGCCAACGGCGACAAGGTGCACCTGTCCACCGGCAATATGCAGCCCATCGCCGCCGAAGATGTCGCTGCTGCCATCGTCAATGCCGCACTCGGCGCACCGGTCAACGGCACCATTGAAATCGCCGGCCCCGAAAAGGCACCGCTGGCCGAGTTCGTGATCCGTTACATGCAAGCCACCGGCGATCGGCGCGCAACCGTGACCGGGCCGACGGAGCTGTATTTCGGCGCTCCCATCGAAACCGATTCGCTGACACCCCACGGCAAGGCCCACCTCGGCGCCGTCCGTTACGAAGACTGGCTCAAAGCCCAGGCTGCCTGAACATCACTCGATCCTCAAGGACAAGCAACATGAAGAAACTGCTTCCCCTCCTCCTCGTCGCCCTGCTGCCCCTGCATGGCGCACTGGCCCATGGCGGTGAAACCAAAGGCGTCAAGGTCACCGTCGTCTACGATCAGAAGGTTCCCAACCTGCCCGGCAAAAGCCTGAAAGGCGTGCTGGTCGAGTACGAACCGGGCGGCGCCAACGCCGCGCACTACCACGCCAAATCCGCAATGATCTACGCGACCGTGCTCGAAGGCGCGATACTGAACCAGATCAACGGCGGTCCGGTGCGCACCTTCAGCAAAGGCCAGAACTTCACCGAGATGCCGGGTGACCGGCACGATGTCAGCGCCAATGCGAGCAAGACCGAGCCCGCCAAGCTGCTCGCGGTGTTCATCGTCGACACCAACGACAGCAAGTTGACCACGCCCATCGACGCGCAATAAAGCTGATCCAGAACAAAAGCTCCGCAGATGCGGGGCTTTTGCAGCACTGGCATCCCCGCTAAGGCGCGCGGCCTCGCTTAAAATACTCCCTGACTTAAGTGAGAACCGCCAATGTCCCAACTGCCCAACTGCCCCCAATGCCAATCCGAACTCACCTATGCGGATGGCGATCTCTACATCTGTCCGGAATGCGCGCACGAGTGGTCCGCCACGGCTGCCGCTGCAGGCGAGAGCGATGAACGCATCATCAAGGATGCCAACGGCAACCGCCTCGTCGACGGCGACAGCGTCACCGTTATCAAGGATCTCAAGGTCAAAGGCTCCTCGCTGGTGGTCAAGGTCGGCACCAAGGTCAAGAACATCCGTCTGGTCGACGGCGATCACGATATCGACTGCAAGATCGATGGCATCGGCGCCATGAAGCTCAAGTCGGAGTTCGTGCGCAAGGCCTGATCCTCCAGCGGGAACACCGTTTGCAAGTCCTGCCGCCAGCACCCCTATAATCAAGGAGCACGGCATGACGAGGAAGAACAAGCTGCGGGTCAGCGACGAGGAAAACCCGCAACGCATCGCCGACTACCATCAGGGCGACGACAACAGCATCAAGAAAGTGATGCTGGACATCAAGGCCGAGAAGTCTCGCAAAGGGGTTGCCCTGAGCGGCGTCGATGACAGCGATCTCGACGCAATCAAAGAGCCGGACAGCGGCAAGCAGGAAATCAAGGAACCGCCGCGCAAGACGCCGCGCTAGGGGTGGCGCTCATGGATTGCCTTGCACCGGACCATGCCTCACCCTCCGTCGCGGCACAAGCGACGCGAAGAACAGCACTGCGGAAGCGTTTCACGCAAGTGCGCGGCCTCTCCGAAGCCCTGGCAAGCGGCCTCACGGATGCGGATGCCAGCATCCAGTCCATGCCGGATGCCTCGCCGGCCAAGTGGCACCTGGCGCATACGACGTGGTTCTTCGAAACCTTCGTGCTGCGCGAACAGTGCGCCGCCTATACGCCCTTCGACCCCGGCTACCACTATCTCTTCAACAGCTACTACGAGGCCGAAGGCCCGCGCCTGCCACGCCACCGCCGCGGCATGCTGAGCCGGCCCTCGCTCGCGGATATCCTCGCATACCGGCGCCATGTGAGTGCGGCCGTGCTCGCAGAGCTCGATGGTTTTACGCAGCCCGCACTCGACCTGCTCGAACTCGGCTGCCATCACGAGGAGCAGCATCAGGAGCTGCTGCAAACCGACGTGCTCAACCTTTTCTCCGCCAATCCACTGCAGCCGGCCTGGTGGCCGGGCCTGGCGCCTGCCCCCGCAGCGGCGCCAGGCGCGCTCGCCTGGATT
>DATMSM010000098.1:0-24438 GCA_035565355.1 Rhodocyclaceae bacterium | reverse complement strand
GCCACCGCCCGCGACGGAAGCGTGCGGCCGGCCAGGCATGCGCCATCTGCCCTTGCCCGCCGTAACGCTGAGTGAGGCCGATCGCCAGCGCTCGCCGCTGTCTCAGCGTAGCACCCGAACCGCCGAGACAATCGGCGTGCTGCCGCTGGTGCTCAAATGGCAGACGCTGCCGGGCGCTGGCACGGCCACCGCATTGCAGCGCCTGAGCCTGCGTCAGCAGATCATGGACCGGATCACCCTGACCGGCTTCGAGGTCGCCAGCGTTATGGCCGAGCTGAACTGCGAAGACGAGCGCAACGATCAGTTGCGCGATCGCCTGCTGAGCCAGGAAAATAATCGCCTGCGCAAGCTCACCGTGGCTGGCATGGTCATCGGCGCGGCCACCGCGATTTCAACCGGCGCACTCTCGCTGGCCAATCAGGCCAATGCCGCCAACATCGTTTCCATGCTCGGTGGTGTCTCGGAAGTGGGCGTCGGTATCGCAGCGCTGGACGACGATAACAAGGGTGAATTGCGGCACCGTCGCAACATCCTCGCCAACGTGTGGCATGAGAAAGCCGACCAGGATATTTTCCCGCCTGTAGTCTGGAACTACCTGACAACGCGGCCGGATAGCAGCCATCCTACCGTGCGCGAAAACCTCATTGCCTTGTGGCGCGGCAGCGGCCGCCTGGGCGAGCCTGGCAGCGAGGAAGAGCAGCGCCGCAGCGCCCTGCTGTTCGGCGCAGGGGGCGACTACAACGCCGCGGAGCTGAAAACGCGCGAGACCCTGCTGGACCTGCTGGAGGCACATGTCTCGCTGCTCAACCAGGACGTTGCCGAGCTGACGACCGAATTGCTGATGTTGATGGAAAACCCCGCTGCCGGCCGGCCTTGAGCCGGCTTGCCCGCGCCGTGTCTCAGAGTGCGAAATCGTAGTCGGCGATCAGCGGCGCATGATCGGAGAAGCGCGCCGCCTTGTACACGCTGGCAGCTTGCGCGCCGGCAGCGATGCCCGGCGTGGCGATCTGGTAGTCGATACGCCAACCCACGTTCTTGGCCCAGGCCTGGCCGCGATTGCTCCACCAGGTGTAGGCCTCCTCGCCGTGCTCGGGGTAGAGGGTGCGGTACACATCCACCCAGCCTTGCTCGCCGAACACGCGCGTAAGCCAGGCGCGCTCCTCGGGCAGGAAGCCGGAATTCTTGAGATTGCCCTTCCAGTTCTTGAGGTCGATTTCCTGGTGGGCGATATTCCAGTCGCCGCAGATCACGATCTCGCGGCCACAGGCGCGCAGCGTCTGCAAGTGCGGGTAGAACACCTCCATGAAGCGGAACTTCGCCTCCTGGCGCTCGGGTGAGCTGGAACCCGAGGGCAAATACACGGAAACCACCGACAAATTCTTGAAATCGAGCTGGATATAGCGGCCTTCTGCATCAAATTCGGCATTACCCAGGCCGACCACGACATTGTCCGGCTGATGTCGGCTATAGATACCTACACCGCTATAGCCCTTTTTCTCGGCGCAGTGAAACCAGCCTTGATAGCCCTCGTTCCCCAGCTGCGGCGCCAGCATTTGCGGACTCAGGTCGCACATCTGCGCCTTCAGCTCCTGCATGCAGACGATATCGGCGTCCTGTTGCGCCAGCCAATCGAACACACCCTTGGTCGAGGCCGAGCGAATGCCGTTGAGATTCAGGGATATGATACGCACGAAATTTGCACCCATCTGGAAGGAAAAGACCTTGGATTTTAGCCGGGATTTCATCGGATTCGCCTGTGAACGCAAGGTATTGCGCTTTGGCGAGTTCACCACCAAAGCAGGCCGTCAGTCGCCCTACTTCTTCAATGCGGGCCTGTTCAACGACGGCGACAGTATGCTCAAGCTGTGCGACTTCTACGCGCGCGCCATCATCGCCTCCGGCCTCAAGTTCGATGTGCTGTTCGGGCCGGCCTACAAGGGCATCCCGCTCGCCGCCGGCACCGCCATGATGCTGGCCCAGCATGGTCACAACACCCCGTATGCCTATAACCGCAAGGAAGCCAAGGACCACGGCGAAGGCGGCACCCTGGTCGGCGCCCCGCTCAAGGGCCGCGTACTGGTGATCGACGACGTGATTTCGGCCGGCACCTCGGTTCGTGAATCGGTGGAATTGATACACCAGGCCGGCGCCGAGCTGGCCGGCGTCGTGATCGCGCTGGATCGCCAGGAGCGTGGCCAGGGCACCCTGTCGG
Source organism: Rhodocyclaceae bacterium (assembly GCA_035565355.1). Taxonomy (GTDB): domain Bacteria; phylum Pseudomonadota; class Gammaproteobacteria; order Burkholderiales; family Rhodocyclaceae. The sequence goes on along the minus strand of DATMSM010000098.1, from coordinate 22,226 downwards.
CGGTGCAGGAGGTGGAGCGAAATTACAACATTCCTGTAATTCCGGTGGCCACGCTTGCCGATTTGATCAGCTATCTCGGCGACAATCCGGAGCTACAACAAAACCTTGCTGCCGTCTCCGCTTACCGTCAGGAGTACGGCATCTAAACGGGGCTAACCATGGCGTTCTGGGTACGCATCAGTCCATTGCTGTTCCTTGTCACACTGCCGCTGGCCGCGCAGGCCAGCACCTTTTGCTGCGAGGCAAACGGCAAAACCTATTGCGACGACGGCGTGCCGCCAGCCTGCTCCGGCAAGGCCTACCGCCAGCTCAACCAGAGAGGCATGGTGGTCAGGCATTACGCCGCCCCCCTGACGCCAGAGCAAAAGCTCCTGAAGGAAGCCGAACTCGCCCGCCAGCGCGAAGAGGAGGAAAAGCGCGCCGAGCAGGATCGCCAGGATCGCAAGCTGGTCGGCACCTATGCCACGCTCAGCGACATGGACATCGGCCATGAGCGCTTGCTAAACGACCTAAGGAAAGGCCAGCAGCAGATGGAAAAGCGGCTGGCCGATGCGGAAAAGCACAAGCTGAAGCTGAACAACGAAGCCGAGTTCTACAAGAAAGGCAAGATGCCGGACGAGCTCAAGACCCAGGTCGACCGGAACGAGCAGGACATCCAGGCGCAGAAGAAGGCCATCGAAACCCGAGGTCAGGAAATCGAGGCGGCCAAGCTGCGCTTCGACGAAGAAAAGCAGCGCTACATACGCCTGACGGCGGGCTCGGATCGCATGCGCTGAACGCCGTCTCCGCACCAAACAAAAAGGGCCGCGATCAGCGGCCCTTTTTGTTTTTCGACGCAGGTCAGCCAGTCAGCTTTTTCTTCAGCAAGTCATTCACCTGCTGCGGGTTGGCCTTGCCCTTGGTGGCCTTCATGGCCTGCCCCACCAGCGCATTGAAGGCCTTGTCCTTGCCGGCGCGGAATTCCTCGACCGACTTCGGATTGGCCGCCAGCACTTCATCGATGATGGCCTCGATGGCGCCAGTATCGGTGATCTGCTTCCAGCCCTTGGCCTCGATCACGGCGTCGGCGTCCTTGCCTTCACCGTTCCACAGCACCTCGAAGACGTCCTTGCCGATCTTGTTGGAGATGGTGTTGTCGACAATGCGTTGCACGATGCCGGCCAACTGCGTCGGACTGATCGGTGCATCGGCGATGGCCTTGTCTTCCTTGTTCAGACGCGCCGCCAGATCACCCTGGATCCAGTTGGCGCAGAGCTTGGCGCTCGCCGCGCCGGTAATCGCCACCGTATCAAGGAAGTACTGCGCCATTTCGCGCGACGACGTGATGATGTCGGCGTCATAGACTGACAGGCCGTACTCGCTGGTGAAGCGCTGCTGCATGGCCTGCGGCAGCTCGGGCATAGAAGCCTTGACCTCGGCCTTCCAGGTCTCGGTGATCTCGACCGGCAGCAGGTCGGGGTCAGGGAAGTAGCGGTAGTCGTGCGCGTCTTCCTTGGTACGCATGGTGCGCGTCTCGCCCGTGTCCGGGTCGAACAGCACGGTCGCCTGCTGAATCTTGCGGCCCTCCTCGATCTCGCTGATCTGCCACTGCACCTCGTAGTTGATGGCCTGTTCGAGAAAGCGGAAGGAGTTGAGGTTCTTGATCTCGCGGCGCGTACCGTAAGGCTCGCCGGGGCGACGCACGGAAACGTTGGCGTCGCAGCGGAAGGAACCTTCCTGCATATTGCCGTCGCAAATGCCGATCCATTGCACCAGCTCGTGCAGTTTCTTGGCGTAGGCGACAGCCTCGGCGGCAGAGCGCATATCCGGCTCGGTCACGATTTCGAGCAGAGGCGTACCGGCGCGGTTCAGGTCTATGCCCGACTTGCCGTGGAAGTCCTCGTGCAGCGACTTGCCCGCATCTTCCTCAAGGTGGGCACGGGTCAGCGTGACGGCCTTCTCCTTGCCGTCGACATTGATGCTGATGCTGCCGCCGACCACGACCGGCAGATCCATCTGGCTGATCTGGTAGCCCTTGGGCAGGTCAGGGTAGAAGTAGTTCTTGCGCGCAAACACCGAGCGCTCGGTGATCTGTGCGCCGATGGCCAGACCGAACTTGATGGCGCAAACCACGGCTTCGCGATTGAGCACCGGCAGCACGCCGGGCAGGGCCAGGCTGACGGCGTCGGCTTGCGTGTTCGGCTCGGCGCCGAAGGCGGTCGATGCGCCGCAGAAGATCTTGGACTTGGTCTGCAGCTGGGCGTGGGTCTCAAGACCGATGACGACTTCCCACTTCATGGTCAGATCCCCGCAGGCATCTCGCGATGCCAGTTCGTAACTTGCTGATATTGATGCGCAACGTTGAGCATCTTCGCTTCTTCGAAATAGTTACCGATGATCTGCAGGCCGACCGGCAGCTTGCTGCCCGTCTTGTCGCTGAAGCCGGCCGGAACCGACATGCCGGGCAGGCCGGCCAGATTGGTCGAGATCGTGTAGATGTCGGACAGATACATCTTGACCGGGTCACCACTCTTGGCGCCGAACTCGAACGCAGTATCGGGCGCGGCCGGCCCCATGATGACGTCGCAGGACTTGAAGGCTTCGACGAAATCGGCGGCGATCAGGCGGCGGATCTTCTGCGCCTGCAGGTAGTAGGCGTCATAGTAGCCGTGCGAGAGCACATAGGTGCCGATCAGGATGCGGCGCTTCACTTCGCTGCCGAAGCCTTGGGCGCGGCTCTTGGAGTACATGTCGTCGAGGTTGGCGAACTCAGGCGCACGATAGCCGTAGCGCACGCCGTCGAAGCGCGACAGATTGCTGGAGGCCTCGGCCGGGGCGATCACGTAGTAGGCGGGGACGGACAGGCCGGAATTCGGCAGGCTCACTTCAACCGTCACCGCACCCAGCTGGCGGTATTGGTCGAGCGCAGCTTCTACCGTGGCGCGCACATCATCGGCCATGCCCTCGCCGAAAAACTCTTTGGGCAGACCGATACGCAGACCGTTCAGAGGCTTGGCGAGGTCACGCGTGTAGTCCTCGCTCTCGCGTTGCAGCGAAGTCGAGTCGCGTTCGTCGAAACCGGCCATGGCGTTCAACATCAGCGCGCAGTCTTCGGCGGACTTGGCCATCGGGCCGGCCTGGTCGAGCGAGGAGGCAAAGGCGATCATGCCGTAGCGCGAAACCACGCCGTAGGTCGGCTTCAAGCCCGTGAGGCCGCACAGCGAGGCCGGCTGGCGGATCGAGCCGCCGGTGTCGGTGCCGGTCACGGCCGGCGCCAGACGCGCAGCAATCGCTGCCGCCGAACCGCCGGAGGAGCCGCCAGGCACGCGCTTCACGTCCCAGGGATTCTTCACGGGGCCGAAGTAGGAAGTCTCGTTCGACGACCCCATGGCGAACTCGTCCATGTTCAGCTTGCCCAGCGTGACCACGCCGGCTTGCTTGAGCTTGGTCACGACGGTCGCGTCGTAGGGGCTGACGAAGTTGTGCAGCATCTTCGAGCCGCAGGTGGTCAGCCAGCCTTCGGTACAGAAAATATCCTTGTGGCCGAACGGGATGCCCAGCAGCGGCGACTTTTCGCCACCGGCACGGCGCGCATCCATCTCGGCTGCCTGGGCCAGCGTCTTGGCGCGATCCAGCGTTACAAAGGCGTTGATTTCCGGATTGAGTTTCTCGATCCGGTCGAGAAACACGGTAGACAGTTCGACGCTGGAAACCTGCTTGGCATCCAGGGCTGCGGACAATTCACGCAGCGAGGCGTTAATCAAGTCACTCATTCGATTACCTTCGGCACCAAATACAGACCGGCTTCAGTCTCCGGCGCCACGGCCTGGAAGGCCTCGCGGCGATTCTGTTCGGTCACAAGGTCCTCACGCAGGCGCTGGACCACGTCCACGGCATGCGCCATGGGCGCAACACCAGACGTATCAACGGCTTGCATGGATTCAATGAGACCGAAGATGCCATTGAGCTGGTCGCGGGCGGTGGCCGCTTCTTCGGGAGATATTTCTATGCGGGCAAGGCGGGCAATCCGCTGCACCTGTTCTAGGTCGAGAGACATGCTGGGAATGCGCCAAAAACACGGGCGCCAAAACGTATGCGGGAAGCACGATAGGGTATCATAACTGCCTCTAATCGCCTTACCCGCCGCTGTGGGCTTGCGCTATTTTTGCTGCCATCGCGCCATCAATTGACGCCAAACTGATCGAAAAAAGACCGATGTTCAATTCCCTACGCTCCTATTTCTCGAACGACCTCGCCATCGACCTCGGCACTGCCAATACCCTGATCTATGTTCGCGGCAAGGGCATCGTGCTCGATGAACCCTCGGTCGTCGCCATCCGCACCGAAGGTGGCCCCAACGCCAAGAAGACGATTCAGGCGGTGGGTGCGTCGGCCAAGCAGATGCTGGGCAAGACCCCGGGCAACATCACCGCGATCCGCCCCATGAAGGACGGCGTGATCGCCGACTTCACCGTCACCGAGCAGATGTTGAAGCAGTTCATCAAGAAGGTGCATGACTCGCGCCTGTTCTCGCCGTCCCCGCGCATCATCATCTGCGTGCCCTGCGGCTCGACCCAGGTGGAACGCCGCGCAATCCGCGAATCCGCGCTAGGCGCAGGTGCCTCGCAGGTGTACCTGATCGAAGAACCGATGGCGGCCGCCATCGGCGCCGGCCTGCCGGTAGCAGATGCAACCGGCTCCATGGTCGTCGATATCGGCGGCGGCACCACCGAGGTGGGCGTCATCTCCCTGGGCGGCATGGTCTATGCCGGCTCGGTGCGCGTCGGCGGCGACAAGTTCGACGAAGCCATCATCAATTACATCCGCCGCAACTACGGCATGCTGATCGGCGAAACTACCGCCGAAGCGATCAAGAAGGAAATCGGCTCGGCCTTCCCAGGCTCCGAGGTAAAGGAAATGGAAGTCAAGGGCCGCAACCTGGCCGAAGGCATTCCGCGCAGCTTCACCATCTCGTCCAACGAGATCCTCGAAGCCCTGACCGATCCGCTCAACCAGATCGTCGGCGCGGTCAAGATCGCCCTTGAGCACACCCCGCCGGAACTCGGCGCAGACATCGCCGAGAAGGGCATGGTCCTGACCGGTGGCGGCGCCCTGCTACGCGATCTCGACCGCCTGCTGATGGAAGAAACCGGACTGCCGGTGCTGGTCGGCGACGATCCGCTGACCTGCGTGGTGCGCGGCTCCGGTCTCGCCCTAGAAAAGATGGACAAACTCGGCAGTATTTTTGCTAACGAGTAAAGCTAAGGCCCGTTAAGGTGCAAAGCGGCGCAGAACCTGCGCCGCTTTTGCGTTTCAAGGGCCATCCAATGTGATGTCTGTCGTCGGCCATTCCCCTCCGCCCTTCTTCAAGCGTGGCGTCGCGCCGCTGGCGCGGCTCGCCATTTTCTCCTCGCTGTCGGTGCTGCTGCTCATCGTTGACCTGCGCTTCCATACCCTGGACATTCTGCGCGGCACCATCGCCACTGCCATCTACCCGCTGCAACAACTGGCCTATCAGCCGGTCGACCTCCTGCGCGGGGCCGGGCAGTACTTCTCTTCCCTGACCACCTTACAGTCGGAGAACAGCGAGCTGCGCGAGCGTCAGCTGGCCACGGCCAATCGCCTGCTGCGGCAGGAGCATCTTGAACTCGAGAACCGCCGCCTGCGCGAGTTGCTCGACATGCGTGACCGTCAGCCGACGCATGGGCAGGTCGCCGATATCCTGTACGCGGCGCGCGATCCCTTCTCCCGTCGCATCATTCTCGACAAGGGTATGCAGCACGACATCGCTACCGGCCAGGTCGTGGTGGATGATGTCGGCGTAGTCGGTCAGGTCACACGCGTCTTTCCGCTGATCAGCGAAGTCACCCTGCTGACCGACAAGAACCAATCCATCCCCGTACAGATACAGCGCAATGGCCTGCGCGCCGTCCTCAGCGGTGCCGGCAACGGGCAGATGGAACTGCGCTTTCTCGCTACCAATGCGGAAGTCGAGGAAGGTGACGTGCTCACCACCTCGGGCCTGGACGGGGTCTACCTGCCCGGCCTGCTGGTCGCCAAGGTCAAGAAAATCGACCGCGACGCCGCCTATACCTTCGCCCGCATCCTGTGCGAACCGCTGGCCGGCGTCGAGCGCAACGGCCAGGTGCTGGTGCTGGCCTCGCGCGTCATGCCGGCAGAGCCGCCGCCCGAGCTGAACCCCGACGTCAAGTCCGGCCGGCGCAAGATCAAGCGCGGCGTCGCCACCAGCGGACACTGAGCATGCAACCCACCCACTCCTCGCGTCGCATCCTGCTGCCGGTCAAGGGCTGGTTCATCCTGCTGACGCTGTTCGGTGCCCTCTTCCTCAACCTGCTGCCGCTCGGCCGCATCAATGGCGTGCCCGACTGGGTGGCGCTGGTGCTGGCTTTCTGGTGCGTGCGCGAACCGCTCAAGGTCGGCATGACCAGCGCCTTTGCCCTGGGCCTGATTGCCGACGTCGCTGACGCCAGCCTAATGGGGCAGCATGCGCTGGCCTATGTGCTGCTCGCCTTCGCCGCCACCGGCCTGTCGCGCCGCATCCTCTGGTTCCCGCTCGGTCAGCAGGCGCTGCACATCCTGCCGCTGCTGTTCGGCGCGCAACTGGTCATGCTGCTGGTGCGCATGCTCGGTGGCGCAGAGTTCCCAGGCGTGATGTATCTGGTGGCGCCCCTGATCGCAACCGCGCTCTGGTATCCGCTGACCTATCTGCTGCTGATCCCCCAGTATCAGCCGGTGGATAGAGACGATAACCGACCAATATGAGCCTGCAGCTCATATTGGTCCCAATGAACGGCCTATCTCCCGTCCCCTTTCCCGGGGAAAGGGGCTACTGCCCAGCAAGCTTCGCTTGCTCCCCACCCCGCTATCGGGGTTGATGTACCACGCGCAGAAGAACGCATTAGTTAGATGGAATTCAAACAACCGCAGGAAGGTCTGGACAAATTTCGCCGCCGGCTCACCTTCGCCAGCGGCTTCGTCCTTTTCTTCTTCGCCATCCTGCTGGCCCGCTTCATCTGGCTGCAGGTCATCCAGCACGAGTACTACCAGACGCGCGCCGAGGACAATCGCATCGCGCTGGTGCCGATCACGCCGAATCGCGGCCTTATCGTCGATCGTAACGGCGTGGTACTGGCGCGCAACTACTCGGCCTACACACTGGAAATCACGCCGAGTAAGATTGGCGACTATGACACGACCATAGACCAGCTCTCCGAAATCGTCGACATCCAGCCACGCGACCGGCGCCGCTTCAAGAAGCTGCTGGAGGAGTCCAAGAACTTCGAGTCGCTGCCGATCCGTACGCGCCTCAGCGACGAGGAAGTCGCCCGCTTCGTCGCCAACCGCTATCGTTTCCCTGGTGTGGATATCAAGGCGCGCCTGTTCCGGCAGTACCCGGAAGGCGAGTTCGCCTCGCACCTGCTGGGTTACATCGGCCGCATCAATGCCCGGGACGTCGAGCGGATCGAGGATGCCGACCAGGAACTCAATTACCGCGGCACCGACCACTTCGGCAAGACCGGCCTTGAGCAGAATTACGAGTTCGACCTGCACGGCGTGTCTGGCTTCGAGCAGGTCGAGGTCGACGCCGGCGGCCGCGCCGTACGCACGCTGGCGCGCACCGCACCCATCGCCGGCAACAAGCTAACCCTGACCATAGACGCACGCCTGCAGCGCATCGCCGAACAGGCCTTCGGCGATCGGCGCGGCTCACTGGTCGCCATCGAGCCCTCCAGTGGCGGCGTGCTGGCGCTGGTGTCGATGCCCAACTACGACCCGAACGCCTTTGTGGACGGCATCGATACGCAAAGCTGGCGCGAGCTCAACGATTCGCCGGACAAGCCCCTGCTCAACCGCGCCATCAACGGCGCCTACCCGCCGGGCTCGACCTTCAAGCCCTTCATGGCGCTGGCCGCCCTCGAAACCGGCAAGCGCCGCGCCGAACAGGCGATTGCCGATCCGGGCTACTTCAGCTTCGGCAACCACACCTTCATGGACGACAAGAAGGGCGGCCACGGCATGGTGGACATGTACAAGTCCATCGTCCAGTCCTGCAACACCTACTACTACCAGCTGGCCAATGACATGGGCATTGAGAACATTGCCAACTTCATGGGCCAGTTCGGCTTCGGCAGCCGCACCGGCATCGACATCGAAGGCGAAGCGCGCGGCGTGCTGCCTTCGCCGCAGTGGAAGAAGGAGCGCTTCAAGAAGCCGGAGCAACAGAAATGGTATGCAGGCGAAACCATCTCCGTCGGCATCGGCCAGGGCTACAACGCCTACACCATGTTGCAGCTGGCGCAGGCCACGGCAACGCTGGCCAACAATGGCGTCATGTTCCGCCCGCACCTGGTCCAGCACGTGACGGAGACGCGCAGCGGCCAGAAGCGCCTGATTGAACCGCAGCCGCTCAAGACCATCCCGCTCAAGCCGCAACACATCGAGACCATACGCCAGGCCATGATAGGCGTGAATCTCGAGGGTACCGGCGCACGCGCCTTCGCCAAGGCCGAGTACACCGTCGCCGGCAAGACCGGCACGGCCCAGGCCTTCTCGCTGAGAGGTGCGCAGTACAAGGCGCATACACTGAAAGAGGAACTACGCGACCACGCCCTCTTCATTGCTTTTGCGCCGGCCGACAACCCCACCATCGCCATCGCCATCCTGGTTGAAAACGGCGGCTTCGGCGCCCAGGCCGCGGCCCCCATCGTGCGCCAGGTGCTCGACTACCACCTGCTGGGCAAGGTGCCGAACGCGCCGGCGCCGGCCGACCCCGCGGCGAAGGACTCCGACTGATGAACCTGATACGCCAGTGGCTGCACCGCCTGATCTCACCGTTGGACCCGGTGCTGATGCTGCTCACCCTGCTGCTGTTCACGCTGGCCTTCATCGCCATGGCCAGCGCCTCGCCCGAACGCGTAGGCAATCAGCTAATGAACACCGCCATTGCGCTGCTGGTGGTGCGGCTGATGGCGGGTATTTCACCGCAACGCCTGATGCATCTGGCGCCGCCCATCTTCATCATCGGCGTGGTGCTCCTGATCGGCGTCGCGCTGTTTGGCGATATTTCTAAGGGTGCGCGACGCTGGCTCAACATCGGCTTCATGCGCATTCAGCCCTCCGAGCTGATGAAGATCGCCGTGCCTCTGATGCTGGCCTACTACTTCCAGAAACACGAGGCGCACCTCAAGCTGCGCAACTTCGGCGTCGCCGCCGCGCTGCTGATGATCCCGGTCTTTTTGATCGCCCGCCAGCCCGACCTCGGCACCGGCATCCTGGTCTTCGCCGCCGGCTTCTTCATCATCTTCTTTGCCGGTCTGCCGTGGAAGATCATCATCGGCATGGCCGTCGCCGCACTGGCCAGCGCGCCGGTTGCCTGGACGCTGCTGCACGACTACCAGCGCCACCGCATCCTGACCCTCATCGACCCTGAGCAGGATCCACTCGGCAAGGGCTTCCATATCATCCAGTCCACTATTGCCATCGGCTCCGGCGGCTTCTTCGGCAAGGGCTGGGGCCAGGGCACGCAGACCCAGCTCGAGTTTCTGCCGGAACGCCATACCGACTTCATCTTCGCCGTGATCTCGGAAGAGTTCGGGCTGATCGGCAACATCTGCCTGCTAGCGATCTACGCCCTGCTCATCGGCCGCTGCCTGATGATTGCCGACCAGGCCGCAACGCTGTTCTCGCGCCTGATGGCCGGCGCCATCAGCATGATCTTCTTTACCTATGTGTTCGTGAACATGGGCATGGTGTCGGGCATGCTGCCCGTGGTCGGCGTACCGCTGCCTTTCCTCAGCTATGGTGGAACGGCCCTCGTCACCCTGTCGATAGGCATAGGCATCCTGATGTCCATCCACCGCAATCGCATGCTGGTCCAAAAGTGATCATGTACAAGTATCTCGCCCTCGCTTCCATCGCAGTCCTGCTCGCTGCCTGCGGCAGCAAGCCGCCCCGCCCTGTCGAGGACCAGCCTGGCGTATCGTCCGACGGCTCGACAACGCCGACCAAGCCGGTGACCAAGCGCGGCGGTGGCTACTATCTGGACGATGGTCCCGGCGACGACGAGCCCGCACCGGAGGTGCTGGCCGCCACGCCGGACGCAGTGCCGCGCGCCGAGCCGCTGCACCGTTTCGCCAACCGGCCCTACACCGTGCTCGGCAAGAACTACACGCCGATGAAGACGCGCGACAGCTACAAGACCACCGGCATCGCCAGTTGGTACGGCAAGAAATTCCACGGCCAGAAGACTTCCAGCGGCGAGGTCTACGACATGTATGCGATGACGGCGGCACATCCGACCCTGCCGATTCCTTCGTATGCGCGCGTCACCAACCCGAGTAACGGCAAGAGTGTCGTAGTCCGCGTCAACGATCGCGGCCCCTTCCTGCATAACCGCGTCATCGATCTCTCCTATGTCGCGGCATGGAAGCTCGGCTATATCGGTAACGGCAGCACCCGGGTCCATGTCGAGCTGCTGCATCCGGACAAGGACACGCAAGTGGCCGCGGCGCCATCCGCACCGACCGTCATCCCGGTTGCAGCGACAGTCGGCACGCCGGCGCTGCTCGCAAACGCTGCCGACACGCCCATTCAAGAAACCTCGACACCGGCGCCGGGCGCCTATCTGCAGCTGGGCGCGTTCGCCAATCCAGATAATGCCGAAGCCTTCCGCAGCCACATGGCGCGCGAACTCAACTGGCCGACCGAGCGCCTGCTACTGGCCCCTGGCGGCACCGTCATGCGCGTCCAGGCGGGCCCCTTCCGTGATCGCGCCGAAGCCAACGACTACGCCGAGCGCGTCCGCGCCGCGACCGGAATCAAGCCAACTGTCGTAATGCGCTGAACCAATCCGGGGTGCTGAAATCTCATCACGGTATACTTTCAACCCCAGCCGAGCCGTTGCCATTCATGTCTTCCATCCGTATTCGCTACCTGTCCGTATTCGCTTTCCTGTTCGTGGCCCTTGCCTTCACCCAGGCGAAGGCCCAGGGCCAGTCTGTTCCGTCGCCGGTGCTCGCGGCCAAGGCCTGGTTGCTGCTCGATAACGGCAGCGGCCAGATACTGGCCGCCAAGGACGAAGACACGCGCATCGAACCCGCCTCCCTGACCAAGCTGATGACGGCCTACGTTGCCTTTGGCGCGATCAAGCAGGGGCAGTTGAAGCGCGAGCAGATGGTGCCGGTCTCGGAAGCGGCCTGGCGCACAGGCGGCTCCAAGATGTTCATCAAGGTCGGCACCCAGGTGTCGGTGGAAGATTTGCTCCACGGCATGATCACCCAGTCTGGCAACGATGCCTGCATCGCGCTGGCCGAGGCGATTGCCGGCTCGGAAGCAAAGTTCGTCGAACTGATGAACCGGGAAGCTCAGCGCCTAGGCCTCAAGGGCACCCATTTCACCAATGCCACCGGCCTCACCGAGGCGCAGCACTACGCCACCGTGCGCGATATCGCCACCCTCTCCTCGGCCCTGATCCGCGACTATCCGGAGTTCTATGCGCTCTACTCGCAGAAGGAGTTCCGCTACAACAACATCACCCAGCAGAATCGCAACCGCTTGTTGTGGCTGGATCCGACCGTGGACGGTATGAAGACCGGCCACACCGAAGCCGCCGGCTACTGCCTGGTCGCTTCCAGCGTACGCGGCCCGCGCCGCCTGATTTCGGTGGTGGTCGGCGCCGCCTCCGACAATGCGCGCGCGCAGGAGTCCTTGAAACTGCTCAACCACGGCTTCCAGAACTTTGACGCCGTGCGCCTGTACGCAAAGAACCAAGCCCTGTCCGAACTGCGCGTCTACAAGGGCAGCAGCAGCAAGCTCAAGGCCGGCTTCACCGAGGATTTCGTTATCTCGCTGCCCAAGGGCGCCGCCGATCGCATCCAGGTCGAACTGGTCAGCCTGCAACCGCTGATCGCCCCGCTGCAGACCGGCCAGCGCGTCGGTACGCTCAAGCTTGCGCTCGACGGCGAGCCGCTCGGCGAATACGGCGTGCAGGCACTGGAGAACATTTCCATCGCCGGCTTCTTTGGTCGCATCTGGGACGCGATTCTGTTGTTCTTCCAATGAAGAACAACAGAATCGCCCCAGCGCACCGCCCCACCCCCTAGCCCCCGCCCCGAGGGGCGGGTGTAACATCGGTTCGCAGCTTCGCTGCTTCCTGGTAAGAATCTCTTTCTCCGCACCATGTCCCTCGCCTACCTGAACGGGAAATACCAGCCACTCGCCGAAACCCGGGTCTCGGTGATGGATCGCGGCTTTCTGTTCGGCGACGGGGTGTATGAAGTTATTCCGGTCTACGCGCGCCAGCCCTTCCGTCTGCACGAGCATCTGCAACGGCTGAAGAACAGCCTGGCGGCGACTCGCATCGACAACCCACACAGCGACAGCGAGTGGAGCAGCATCGTCGCCCGCATCATCGACGCGAGCAGCAGCGCCGACCAGCAGGTCTATCTGCAGGTGACGCGCGGCGCAGCTCCGCTGCGCAACCATGCTTTCCCCGCCGATACAACGCCGACTGCGCTGGTGATGAGCGACCCCTTGCTGCCGCCGGCGCCGGAGCTGCTGACCAGCGGCGTCACTGCGGTGACTGCCGACGACATTCGCTGGCTGCGTTGCGACATCAAGGCCACCTCTCTGCTGGCCAACTGCCTGTTGCGCCAGCTCGCCGTCGATGCGGGCTGCGCTGAGACCGTGCTGTTCCGCGACGGCATCCTCACCGAGGGCGCCGCCGCCAACATCTTCATCGTCAAGGACGGCGTGCTGCTGGCACCGCAGAAGAGTCACCTCATGCTGCCGGGCATCACCTATGACGTGATCCTCGAAATCGTCGCGCAACAACGCCTGCCGCATCGCGTGCGCGACATCAGCGCGGACGAGGTGCGGGAGGCTGACGAGGTCTTGCTGACGTCCTCGACGCGCGAAGTCCTGCCCATCGTCGAGATCGACGGCCGACCTGTCGGCCAGGGCCGACCGGGTGCGCTGACGCAGGCGCTGGCGGCCCACTACCAGGAATTCAAGCGTACCGTGATGTACGGCCAGGCTTGATATCCGGGCCAGCGCCTGCATATATGAAGGATAGGGAAAGCGCCGTCCAAAGCTGACGGCCTTTCAGGAGAAAGAGATAATGAACGAACCCCGTCAAACCCTGCTTGAATTCCCCTGTGATTTTCCGCTCAAGATCATGGGCAACAACCATCCGGAAATGGCCTCCACCATCGCCTCGGTGGTCATCATCCATGCGCCGGACTTTGACGAGGCCAGCATCGAGCTGCGCGAATCCAGCAAGGGCAATTACCTGAGCCTGACCTGCACGGTGCGCGCCACCTCGCAGGCACAGCTCGACGACCTGTATCGCGCGCTGTCCTCGCACCCCATGGTCAAGGTCGTGCTTTGAACTCGGCACTGCCCGACATCGCTTTCAAGGAACTCGGGCAGGTCGCCTATGCGCCGACGCTGCAGGCCATGCGTGATTTCACGCAGCAGCGCCATGCCGGCACGCCGGACGAAATCTGGTTGCTGGAGCACCCGCCGGTATTCACGCTGGGCCTGGCCGGCAAGCCCGAACACCTGATCGTCCCCACCGACATTCCGGTGGTGAATATCGACCGCGGCGGACAGGTCACCTATCACGGCCCCGGTCAGCTCGTCGCCTATCTGCTGCTCGACCTCAGCCGTCGCCCTTACAAGGTGCGCCAGTTGGTCGAGCGCATGGAGAACGCCATCATCGCCCTGCTCGCCGACTATGGCCTCAAGGGCGAACGCCTCGCCGGCGCGCCCGGCGTCTACGTCGATGGCGCCAAGGTCGCCGCGCTCGGCCTGCGCGTGCAGAAGGGCTGCACCTATCACGGTCTCGCCATCAACGTGGATATGGATCTCGCCCCCTGGCAGGCCATCAATCCCTGCGGCTATCCGGGCATGCCGGTCGTGCAACTGCGCGATCTGGCCCCGGAGGTTAAAATGGAGGCCGTCCGCGCAGCCCTGCGCCGGCACCTGACTGAAGCATTGCAATGAGCCAACCCGATACCCCGCGCGAAAAACAGCGCGGCGCGGCCAAGACGGCGCGCATCCCGATCAAGATCGTGCCGCTTGAGGAAGCCCTCAAGAAGCCCGACTGGATTCGCGTCAAGCTGGCGCCGGCCAGCAGTCACTTCAGCGAAGTGAAGGCCATCCTGCGCGAGCAGAAGCTGCATACCGTCTGCGAGGAAGCCTCCTGCCCGAACATCAGCGAATGCTTCGGCAAGGGCACGGCCACCTTCATGATCATGGGCGACCTGTGCACGCGGCGCTGCCCCTTCTGCGACGTCGGCCACGGCAAGCCGCTGCCGCTCGATACCGACGAGCCGCGCCACCTGGCCGAAACCATCGCCGCGCTCAAGCTCAAGTACGTCGTCATCACCAGCGTCGATCGCGATGATCTACGCGACGGCGGTGCCAAGCACTTTGCGGACTGCATCACCGAGACGCGGACGCTGTCGCCGCACACCACCATCGAAGTGCTGGTGCCCGACTTCCGTGGCCGCCTGGATGTCGCCATCGACATCCTCACCGCCGCGCCGCCGGATGTGATGAACCACAATCTCGAAACCGTGCCGCGCCTCTACAAGGCCGCGCGCCCCGGCGCCGACTACGCACACTCGCTGAAGCTGCTCAAGGACTTCAAGGTAAAGAACCCGAACGTCCCGACCAAGTCCGGCCTCATGGTCGGCATCGGCGAGACCGACGAGGAAATCATCGAAGTCATGCGCGATCTGCGCGCCCACGATGTCGACATGCTGACCATAGGCCAGTACCTCGCGCCTTCCGGCCATCATCTGCCGGTGGTGCGCTACGTTCATCCCGAGATCTTCGATCACTACGCCGCGCTCGCCGCCGAGATGGGCTTCACCCACGCCGCCTGCGGCCCCATGGTGCGCTCCTCCTACCACGCCGATCAGCAGGCGCATGACGCAGGCATCTACGAAGCATAGTCATCCCATCAGACTCGCCCTCATCGAGAGACCGGAAAGCCGACTGCATGTCGGCTTTCCTATTTCTGAAGCCCGGCCATGTTGAAGCTCCGTTTTTCTGCTTAGGCACAAAGCCTAACCACCAGACCGGGCATGCCGATCCCCGGACGTAGGCATCAACCTACGGCGCAGCGTGGCGTTTTGCCGTAGATTGCCATCCATGGATAGCCGCCGCAGAAGACAAAGCTGAAATGCGCAAGATAGCGAAATGGGGAGTCGCGTTGCTGGTGCTTCTGGCAGCGCTCACGGGCGCTTACATCGCCTGGCTGTATTGGCGCATGCCCGTCAATACAGAAGAGATCGAAGCGCCTGCACCTCCGCCCGTGCAGCCACCACCGCCCGTATCGAAGCCCGAAACTGCGCATCCGCTCGTCGCCGAAGAGGCGCCCGTCGTTGCGAATACCACGGTCGAGAGCAGCGACGACCTCTTCACCCGCTTTGTCATTTCGCTGTTCGGCGGCAGCCAGCTACCTGACTTCGTCTTTCCGGACCGCATGCTGCGCCGCTTCGTGGCCACGGTAGACAACCTGCCACGCAAAGAACTCGCCGCCCGCATACGCCCGGTCAAGCCGGCACCGGGCATGTTCATGGCAGACAAGCAGGGCGACATCCTGAGCATCGCGCCACAGAACGAGGCCCGCTACGAACATTATGTGAACGCGCTCGAATCGATAGACGTCCCGGCCATGGTGAAGTTCTACGCCAGCCATTACGCGCTGTTCCAGAAGGCCTATCAGGAGTTGGGCTATGCAGGCAATTTCAACGACCGCCTGTTCGAGGCCATCGACGATCTGCTGGCGACACCCAAAGCGCAGGCCCCGGTGATGTTGGTACAACCCAAGGTGATGTACCGCTTTGCCGACCCGGATATGGAAAACCGCTCCGCCGGGCAGAAAATCATGCTG
Organism: Rhodocyclaceae bacterium; assembly: GCA_035565355.1. Classification (GTDB taxonomy): domain Bacteria; phylum Pseudomonadota; class Gammaproteobacteria; order Burkholderiales; family Rhodocyclaceae. Next base: position 6,322 of record DATMSM010000098.1, on the reverse strand, counting down.
CGTATGGGCGCGGACAACAGCACGCGGGTCAAGACGGTCCTGACCAAGGTTCGCGCAGAGCTAAAACGTTATGACACGAAGCATTGAATCCGCAACCCCAAAGTGAGCGCCCATCAGGCCGGTGCCCAGCGCTGGCAGAGGGGCGGCGCGGACCGACCGGCGCATATTCGTGGTAGCATCCGTCTCGTCTTAGGGGAGTAGCTGCCTCAGCAAGAGGAGCCGGACGTCAACAGACTTGGTCGCAAGACCATGGCGCCGGCAGCATTCGCTTAGCGAGACCTTTGATCTGGATATCCGTCAGCGTGGGGCTGGCGTGGATAGCCGGGTCAAATGTCGTCTACGCCAGCCCCGGGATCTCTCATGGAAGCACTCTTCGCATCGTTCGGCATGGTCGCCCTTGCCGAAATGGGTGACAAAACCCAGCTCCTGTCCTTTCTGCTCGCCTCGCGCTTTCCGGGCCGGCACTGGCCCATCATCGCCGGCATCTTCTGCGCCACGATCGCCAACCACTTCTTCGCCGCCGGGCTCGGCGACTGGGCGGCCGCCAATGTCAGCGCGGAGGTGATGCGCTGGGTACTGGGCCTGGCCTTTCTCGGTTTTGCCGCCTGGGCGCTGATTCCGGACACGCTCGAGGATGAAGGCAAACCCAGCCGCTACGGCCCCTTCCTGACCACCCTGGTCGCCTTCTTTATCGCCGAGATCGGCGACAAGACGCAGTTCGCCACGGTGGCGCTGGGCGCCCAGTACGCAAGCCTGGCCAGCGTCGTGATCGGCACCACCCTGGGCATGATGGCGGCCAATGTGCCGGCCGTGCTGCTGGGCGAGCGCCTGGCGCGCTACATTCCCCTGAGCAAGATGCGCTTTTTCGCCGCGGCCCTGTTTGCCATCTTCGGCGTTTTGGTACTGGCCGGCACCGACTTCGGTCTGGGCTTCAACTAGTGCGACGCGCTGAAGGTGCCCTAGGCGGGCGCCTTCAGCAAGGCTTCGATTTCCGCATGCAGGGCGGCGAAGTCGGGTTCGCCCAGGTAGCGTTTGACGATATTTCCCTGTTTGTCCACCAGAAAGGTCGTCGGCGTCAGGCGGATGTCACCAAAGGCCTTGGCGACACTGCCGTCGGCATCATGCGCGACCTTGAAGGGCAGATTGGTCTTGAGCGCATAGGCGCTCACAAAGCCCGGTGGATCGTAATCCATGGCCACGGCTAGCGTCTCGTACCCCTGTGGCGCGTACTTGTGATGGGTCTCGATCAGCGCCGGCATTTCCTTGATGCAGGTGGTGCAGCTGGTGGCCCAAAAGTTCACCAACACCACCTTGCCGCGCAAGGCGTTCATTTCCAGCTTTTCCCCCGTCAGGGTGGTCAGGGAAATTGAAGGCGCCGATGACTTTTGTGCGACAATGAAATACGCGCAAAGGGCGATCACGCCAAGGAATACGCCCAGTGCCGCCTTGGATTTTCCGTTCATGTAAAACACGCGTGAGTGGATGGAAGATGAGGCATCCCGGATTCTGCGGGATTTGGCCAGCGCTGTCACCCGTCAACAGAGGAGAGGCTGTGAAGATCGACCTGCGCAAAATCTATCGCTTTACGCCGTTGGAGCATACCGCCGGCGCCCCCTTGCCGAATGGCGGCGATATCTACTACGAGTGTACGATCTGCAACGGCGTCATCAGTTCCGTGCCGCGCATCCCGTCCGCCTGCGACTGCGGCAATCTCAGCGGCAATGGCGGCACCGCCATCGTCAAGGAGACCGACAAGGTCAACCCGGTACGCGGCAAGCTCAAGTAAGTTGTTGATTAGAGGAAGGTGGGGGCGCAGCGCGCCCGGTCTGGTTCAGTGCGCGAGTTAAACCCCCAGCAACGCGAAGCCGTTCGTCATCTTGATACGCCCCTCCTTGTGCTGGCAGGCGCAGGGAGCGGCAAGACCGGCGTCATCACTCACAAGATCGCTTACTTGGTGCGCGAGTGCAACATTGCTGCGCAGAACATCGCCGCCATCACCTTCACCAACAAGGCCGCGCGCGAGATGCACGAGCGCGTCGAGAAGCTGCTCGGCAGCAATGCCGCCAACGGCCTGACGGTCAGCACCTTCCACTCACTGGGTGCACGACTGCTGCGCCAGGAGGCCAAGCACATCGGCCTCAAGCCCGGCTTTTCCATTCTCGACGCCGCCGACACCACGGCCTTGTTCCAGGACATCCTCGGCAGCACCGCCGACAAGGGTCATGTGCGCGCCGTGCAGACGCGCATCTCGCTGTGGAAGAACGCCCTGCTCGATCCGGAGGCTGCCGCCAAGGCCGCCCAGGATGAACTCGAACACGGCGCCGCCAAGTGCTATACCGAATACCAGCGCACCCTGCAGGCCTATCAAGCCGTGGATTTCGATGACCTGATCCGCATGCCGGTGCTCTTGTTCGAACAGAGCCCGGAGGTGCTGTCGCGCTGGCAGAACCGCCTGCGCCATCTGCTTGTCGATGAATACCAGGACACCAACACCTGCCAGTACCGGCTGCTGAAGCTGCTGGCCGGCCCGCGCGCCTCCTTCACGGCGGTCGGCGACGACGACCAGTCCATCTATGCCTGGCGCGGTGCCGACATCGAGAACATTCGTGCGCTGCAGACCGACTATCCCGCGCTCAAGGTCATCAAGCTGGAGCAGAACTACCGCTCGACCACGCGTATCCTGCAGGCCGCCAATAGCCTGATCGCACACAATCCCAAGGTCTTCGACAAGCGCCTGTGGTCGGACAACGGCCACGGCGCCGAGATCAGTGTGAATGTCTGCCGCGACGGCGAGCAGGAAGCAGAATGGGTGGTCACGCGTCTGCTCACGCACAAGTTCGAGCATCGCGGCAAGTGGAGCAATTACGCCATCCTCTACCGCGGCAATCACCAGGCGCGCGCCTTCGAGTCGGCCTTGCGCAACCAGCGCGTGCCCTACCAGATCTCCGGCGGTCAATCCTTTTTCGAGCGCAGCGAGATCAAGGACGTGATCAGCTACCTGCGCCTGCTCGCCAACAGTGACGAAGATCCGGCCTTCATCCGTTCCATCACCACACCGCGACGCGGCATCGGCGGCGCCACGCTGGAAGCGCTCGGCACCTATGCCGGCCAACGCCATATCAGCCTATTCGCCGCCGCCTGCGAAGCCGGCGCCGAGCAGCATGTGAACGCCAAGGCGCTGGGCTCGGTGCGCGAATTCTGCGACTTCATCAACCGCATGGAATGGCGCGCGCAGAAAGAGCCGGCCTCGGTTGTGCTCAACGACCTGCTGCGCGCCATCGGCTACGAAACCTGGCTGTTCGAAAACGCCGAGCCCAAGGAGGCCGAGAACAAGTGGGCCAATGTGCAGGACTTTGTCGGCTGGCTGGGCAAGAAGGGCGACGAGGAAGGCAAGACTCTGATCGAGCTCACGCAGACCATCGCGCTCATCACCATGCTCGACAAACAGGACCAGGATCAGGATGCGGTCCAGCTCGCCACCCTGCACGCTTCCAAGGGGCTGGAGTTCCACCACGTCTTCCTCGTCGGCATCGAGGAAGGCATGCTGCCGCATCGCGAGTCGCTCGACCCGGTCAAGCTGGAAGAGGAACGCCGCCTCATGTACGTCGGCATCACGCGTGCGCGCAACAGCCTGACGCTGACCCATTGCGAGAAGCGCAAGCAGGGCAAGGAATGGCGCGACTGCGAGCCCTCGCGTTTCATCGGCGAAATGGGCAGCGACATCAAACTCAATAATCCGCGCACCGCCACCACCGTCGGCGCCGAAGAGGGCAAGGCCCGTCTGGCGCGCTTCAAGGAAATGCTGGCCTCGAAGGGGTGACTCGACCGTGTCCGTGATCCCAACAAAAAAGCCGACGCAAGCGTCGGCTTTTTTGTTGGCGGTAAATCCGCTTACTTCATCATGAACTCGACCGCCTTCATGATTTCCTCGTCGGTCGCATCGCCGGCACCGCCCTTGGGCGGCATGGCGCCCTTGCCCTTGATGGCGCTCTCGACCAAGGACTTCAGGTTGCCGCCGAGACGTGCACTCCACGCGGCCTTGTCATGCGCCTTGGGGGCGCCCATGACGCCACTGCTGTGACAGGCTGCGCAGGCCGCAGTATAAAGTTCCTCGCCCGTACGCTTGCCGGCGTTTGCCGCCACAACCGGCGCTGCCGTCATGGAGACCGTGGCGACAGGTGCAATGCGCTCATCGGCAGCCGCGTCCTCGCCCTGCGGCGTACTTTTGGAGAAGCCAACGGCGATCGCCACCAGCAACAGAAAACCGGCAATCACCAGAAAAACGATTTGCAGACTGCTCAGACCTTCTTTCGATTCTTGTGGAGCTGACATGGGGGTACGTTCCTTGAAATCGGTTGGGGTTCGAATTGATATTGGGGCAGCATGTTGGGGATAAGGCCCAAAGATTATATCGAGTTCCACATAAACTGCCTGAATTAACAAGCCCCTGCTTGATCCGGATCAAAGCGTGTTGGACTCCATGCCACAAAACCGTTATTCTTCAGCCCCACGCGCCCGTAGCTCAGCTGGATAGAGTATTGCCCTCCGAAGGCAAGGGTCGGACGTTCGAATCGTCTCGGGCGCGCCAGATTCGGAAAAGGGCTGACTCCTCACGGAATCAGCCCTTTTTTATTGCCTGAAACTCATCCGCCAGAGCAGCGCCGGGCGGTGCATGAGGTTGCGCTCGCTTTGTTCGAAGGTCAGTGCCCGCGCCCCGCGGGCTCGATGTGGCACAGACCAATAGCAGGCCACCGCTCGTGCGTACAGCTCACATCCAGGGCATCACTTAACTGTGCTTCCGGCAATGGCAATTGGCTGCACTCAAAGTTCAGTCTGCGACCGCGCTCAGCTCAGCGTCGCCCGTATCGGCTATGCTGAAGAGGAAAAGGAGAATGCCATGGAAGACCCTGTTCATCCCCTGCGCGAACTGTTCAGCCAGCTCGGACTAGATAGCGACGCACGCTCCATCGAGGGCTTCATCGGACGACATGCGCCGCTGGACGAAGCGGTGAAGCTGGCTCAGGCACCTTTCTGGAGCCCGCAGCAGGCGCAGTTCCTCTGCGAGGCCCTGCACGAAGACGCGGACTGGGCGCCCGTCGTCGACCAGCTCAATGTGCTGCTGCGCAAACCGTCGGCCTGAAGTTACTGCGTGTAACTAAGCTCAAGTTCGGTATCCAGGCCGCTGACGCAGGACAGGACTTCCTCGACCAGATCCACATCCGTATCGGACCAGGTCGCCTCTTCATCTTCCGAGGTCGTGCTCAAGGGAGCGATGTCGAAATCGACGAAGTTGTCGCCTATCTTCAGCACCTGTATGCCGGAAGGATGCTCGACAAACTCCCAGTCATCCGGCACATCGAGCTCGGCGCGTATCAGTACAGTCAGTTTTCTCATAAGGGGCTCCGTGCGCAGTAAATGTGTACTGTATTCCCCTGGCGCAGGAATACAACAAACTGAGACAAATATCGGCCAACACAAGCACAGACCAATGCGTTATTCGGAGTAGATTATTTTCGTCGCACAACAATAAGGAGACGCTCCATGAACACCCCACTGTCCCGCGCCCTGCTGGCCGCAGCCGCGCTCAGCCTCGCCGCCGTCAACCCCGCCTTCGCCGACAAACCCGCCTGGGCAGGCAGCGGCAAGGGCGGCAATGACTACAGCGAGCGCGACGATCACGGCAAAGGCAACAAGCATGAGCGCACGAGCGGCGGCAGGCACGATGATCGCCACGATCGTCATGACCGCCACGATGGCAACGTCAACATCAGCATCGGCGCCTATTTCGGCGGCACGCAGCGCCAGGCCGTGTATGACTACTATGGCCCGGATGTACGCGCCGGCCACTGCCCGCCGGGGCTGGCCAAGAAGAACAACGGCTGCATGCCACCCGGGCAAGCCAAGAAATGGGCAATGGGCCAGCCCCTTCCCGGCGACTTGCGCTACTACGCCGTCCCCGCGGCACTCGTCACCCGCCTCGGCCCGCCGCCGGCCGGCCACAAGTATGTGCGTGTGGCTTCCGACATCCTGCTGATCACCATCGGCACCAGCATGGTCGTGGATGCCATTCAGGACTTGGGCAACCTTTGATCCACCCCCAGTACCACCGCAACAACGGCCCGCGTAGCGGGCCGTTTGTGGGCGCACTTCATAAGTCGCTAGCCTGCAGCTAGGGACATCAGACACTTAGAAATGTGGGCGCCTCATATAGGGTAACGATGGAGACGCCATATTTCGCTATTTCCCACTAGCGCTTACCCTTAAGCTGCAACTTCATCCGAAGGGGCGGGGAGTTCACGTCGTTTTGAAGGCTCTATTGAGT
>DATMSM010000097.1:0-24728 GCA_035565355.1 Rhodocyclaceae bacterium | reverse complement strand
GCAAATGATCGAACTCGGCACCGCCGCCGCCAAGTCCGAGGGCTTCGCCAAGCAGGGCGACCAGGTCGTCATCATCGCCGGCCTCCCCTTCGGTCAGTCCGGTACCACTAACCTCCTACATATCGCTAAGGTCGAGTGATCGCCCGAACTGCCGCCAGCCCCGCGTGAGTGGGGTGCCCTGGCGGGATCCCGGGAAAGGGAAGGGCGCGACCATTGCGTGCCTTTTGTTCCTGCTTGGTTTGCTGCCTGGCCGATCGGCCGGATAAGAAAAGCCCCGCTTCGGCGGGGTTTTTTGATTTGTGTTGTTTATCAAACGATACACCTGCCTTACCAAAAAGCCGCTCTGTCACTAGATGCGAACGGTTCCCAGTTGGCCTTCGGCTCTCTGTAGACGCCCATGAAAACTGGCCGAAAAAAAGATGAAACGCGCTGCTCCAGGTCTGTTTGTGTGTCCGTCCATAACTTATTTTTCTGGACCAATTAGCTGGTTTTCAAAAAACTCACGTAAACCCCCGCTGCGACGGGATTTTCGCCCGGCCGCCAAATTGACAGTGGAAGTCTATTTCATATACCATGGCCCGGTTTGGTGGCTGATTTCATATCTGGATTCCTTTATCGTTTTTGCGGTTCTGACGATGCAGCGAAATCAAGGACTTGGGGTGGCCATCGTTGAGTACGATCGCGGGAATTCCGGGCGACCAGGGTTGTCGCAAGGATGAACGGCCCCATGTTTCTCGGGGCGATCCCGGCGGTCGATGCTTTAATCAAAAAAAGTACCCCTAACGAATCGAGGTTATTTGCGATGAGTACCACCGTTATCCCGATTGCTGACGCAGGCCGTATGCGCAAGGCGCGTGCGACCCCCAAGGGCCGCCCGGTCGACCCCAAGGCAGCAGAGGAAATCCGCGCACTGCTCAAGGACGAGCCGCGCCGCCGCGATCTGCTGATCGAACACCTGCACAAGATCCAGGACACCTACGGTCACATCTCGGATAACCATGTTGTCGCCCTGGCTGCCGAAATGGGTATGGCGATGACTGAAGTTTACGAAGTCGCCACCTTCTACCACCACTTCGACGTGGTCCGCACCAACCTGGGCGAAACCGCTCCGGAAGAGCTGACCGTGCGCGTCTGCGACTCGATGTCGTGCGAACTGGCCGGTGCCAACGAGCTGCTGGACAAGCTGCCCGCCATCCTCGGCGCCAAGGTGCGCGTGCTGCACGCTCCCTGCGTCGGCCGTTGCGAATCGGCTCCGGTCGTGGTCGTCGGTCAGAACCCGATCGACAACGCCACCGTCGACAGCGTCAAGACCGCTGTTGCCAACAAGGACATCAAGGCCAAGCTGACCGAGTATGTCGGCTTCGAGCAATATAAGGCTGAAGGCGGTTACAAGACCCTGGCCGACTGCATGAGCGGCAAGATCGACGTCGAGTCCGTGCTGAAGACCATGGAAAACTCCGGTCTGCGCGGTCTGGGCGGCGCAGGCTTCCCGTCCGGTCGCAAGTGGCGCATCGTCCGCGCCGAGCAAGGCCCGCGTCTGATGGCTGTGAACATCGACGAAGGCGAACCTGGCACCTTCAAGGACCGCTACTACCTCGAACGCGATCCGCATCGCTTCCTCGACGGCATGCTGATCGCCGCCTGGGCTGTCGGTATCGAATCCATCTACATCTACCTGCGTGACGAATACGCTCACGTGCGCGAAATCCTGGAAAAGGAAATCGCCGCCCTGCAAGCCAATGCGCCGGTCGCACTGCCGCCGATCTATCTGCGCCGCGGTGCTGGCGCCTACATCTGCGGTGAAGAATCCGCGATGATCGAATCGATCGAAGGCAAGCGCGGCATGCCGCGTCTGCGCCCGCCGTATGTGGCGCAAGTCGGTCTGTTCGGCCGTCCGACCCTCGAGCACAACATGGAAACCGTGTTCTGGGTCCGCGACATCCTCGAAAAGGGTGCCGACTGGTTCACCAGCTTCGGTCGCAACGAGCGCAAGGGTCTGCGTTCCTTCTCCATCTCCGGCCGCGTCAAGAAGCCGGGCGTGCATCTGGCTCCGGCCGGTATCACCATGAAGGAACTGATCGACGAGTACTGCGGTGGCATGCTCGACGGTCACGAGTTCTACGGCTACATGCCGGGTGGTCCTTCGGGCGGCATCCTGCCGGCTTCGATGGGCGACATCCCGATGGACTTCGACACCCTCAACCAGTACGGCTGCTTCATCGGTTCCGCCGCTGTGGTCGTACTGTCCAACAAGGACACCGCGCGCGCTATGGCTGCCAATGCCATGCGCTTCTTCGCCGATGAGTCCTGCGGCCAATGTACCCCGTGCCGCGTCGGCACCAGCAAGGCCGCCGGCCTGATGGGCACCGACAAGTGGGATCAGCCTTTGCTTGACGAACTGGCACGTGCGATGGGCGATGCGTCCATCTGCGGTCTGGGTCAAGCTGCCCCGAACGTCATCCAGTGCGTGATCAAGTATTTCCCGCACGAACTGAGCAAGTGAGAGGTTAAACGCGATGAATGCAATCAACGAACAAATCGTCCCGGCACAAGTTGAGTTCACCCTCAACGGCAAGACCATTACCGCCCGCGCCGACGAAACCATCATCCAGGCCGCCAAGAAGGAAGGGATCGAGATCCCGCACCTTTGCTACAAGGAAGGCCTGCGCCCGGACGGCAACTGTCGCGCCTGCGTGGTCGAGATCAAGGGCGAGCGCGTCCTGGCCCCGTCCTGCTGCCGCTTCCCGACCAATGGCATGAACGTCACCACCGACTCCGAGCGCGCCGTGCACTCGCAGAAGATGGTGCTGGAACTGCTCAAGTCCGACGTGCCGGAAGAGCAGTACATTCTGGATAACGAGCTGACCTACTGGTTCAACAAGATGGAAGTGGGCGCACCGCGCTTCGACCGTCGCGAACAGCCGGCCGAGGACATCTCCCACCCGGCCATGGCCGTGAACCTGGATGCCTGTATCCAGTGCAACCGCTGCGTCCGCGCCTGCCGCGAAGAGCAAGTGAACGACGTGATCGGCTATGCTTTCCGTGGCTCCAGCTCCAAGATCGTGTTCGACCTGGACGACCCCATGGGCGAATCCACCTGCGTGGGTTGCGGCGAATGCGTGCAAGCCTGCCCGACCGGCGCCCTGGCCCCGGCCCGCGGCGTCGCCATGATCGCTCCGGACAAGAAGGTCGAATCCGTCTGCCCGTACTGCGGCGTCGGTTGCCAGCTGACCTACAACGTCAAGGACAACAAGATCCTCTACGTCGAAGGCCGTGACGGTCCCGCCAACGAATCGCGCCTGTGCGTCAAGGGCCGCTTCGGTTTCGACTATGTGCATCACAAGCATCGTCTGACCAAGCCGCTGATCCGCCGCGCCGATGCGCCCAAGGTCGCCGACTTCGAACTGGATCCGTCCAACTACCTGGATGTGTTCCGCGAAGCCAGCTGGGAAGAAGCACTGGAAGTCGCCATCACCGGTCTCAAGACCATCCGCGACCGTGACGGCAAGTACGCGCTGGCCGGCTTCGGTTCGGCCAAGGGCTCGAACGAAGAAGCCTACCTGTTCCAGAAGCTGGTTCGCACCGGCTTCGGTAGCAACAACATCGACCACTGCACCCGCCTGTGCCACGCCTCGTCCGTGATCGCACTGCTGGAAGGTATCGGTTCCGGTGCTGTGTCGAACCCGATGAAGGACGTGACCGAGTCCGAAGTCATCATGATCATCGGCTCCAACCCGACCGTGAACCACCCGGTCGGCGCCACCTGGATGAAGAACGCCGCCAAGGCCGGCACCAAGATCATCCTGGCCGACCCGCGTCGCACCGACATCGCCCGTCACGCCACCTACAACCTCAACTTCAAGCCGGGCACCGACGTCGCCATGCTGAACGCGATGATGTACACCATCGTGGAAGAAGGTCTGGCCGATCAGGACTTCATCAACAACCGCACCAGCGGCTTCGACGCGCTCAAGGAAAACCTCAAGGGCTACAGCCCCGAGGCGATGGAGGCCATCTGCGGTATCGATGCGCCCACCCTGCGCGCTGCCGCCCGTGATTTCGCCAAGTCCAAGGCTTCCATGATTCTGTGGGGCATGGGCGTGTCGCAACACGTGCATGGCACCGACAACTCGCGCTGCCTGATCGCCCTGACCATGCTCACCGGCCAGATCGGTCGTCCGGGCACCGGCCTGCACCCGCTGCGTGGCCAGAACAACGTGCAAGGTGCTTCCGACGCCGGCCTGATCCCGATGGTCTACCCGGACTACCAGCGCGTCGATAATCCCGAAGTGCAAGCCTTCTTCGAAAAGCTGTGGGGCACCAAGCTCGACAGCAAGCCCGGCCTGACCGTGGTCGAAATCGTCGAAGCCATGTACAAGAAGGAAATCAAGGGCCTCTACATCATGGGTGAAAACCCCGCGATGTCCGACCCGGACGCCAACCACGCCCGCGAAGCCATGGCCAAGCTGGAGTGCCTGGTGGTTCAGGACATCTTCCTGACCGAAACCGCCTACCTGGCTGACGTGGTCCTGCCGACCTCGGCCTTCCCGGAAAAGACCGGTACCTTCTCGAACTCCGACCGCATGGTGCAGATGGGCCGTCAAGCCCTGAACCCGCCGGGCGAAGCGCGTCAGGATCTGTGGATCATCCAGGACCTCGCCAACGGCCTCGGCTGTGGCTGGAACTACAAGCATGTCTCCGACGTCTTCAACGAAATGCGTCAAGCCATGCCGTCCATCGCCGGTATGACCTGGGAGCGCCTGGAGCGCGAGCACGTCATCACCTATCCGTGCGAAAAGGAAGGCGATCCGGGCAGCCCGGTCATCTTCATCGAGGACTTCCCGACCGAGACGGGTCGCGCCAAGCTGGTTCCGGCCGACATCATTCCGCCGGCCGAGCGTCCCGATGCAGAGTTCCCGTTTGTTCTCATCACCGGCCGTCAGCTCGAGCACTGGCACACCGGCTCGATGACCCGTCGCGCCTCCGTGCTCGATGCCATCGAACCGACCTGTACCGTGCTGATCAACCCGCTGGACCTGGACAAGATCGGCGCCAAGCTCGGCGACACCATCACCCTCGAGTCGCGTCGCGGCAAGATCGGTGTGACCGCCCGTGCCGATGCAGGTACCCCGCCGGGTTCGGTGTTCATCCCCTTCGCTTACTACGAAGCGGCTGCCAACAAGCTGACCAACGCTGCACTTGACCCCTTCGCCAAGATTCCGGAGTTCAAGTACTGTGCCATCAAGATCACTAAGGGTGGTTCGCTGGATCCGATCTCCAGCTACGGTGGTGGCCAGGCACTAGCCGAAATCGAAGCTTTGGCATAAACTAACGGCCTCGGAACGCGGCGGATCGCACAATGATCCGCCGCTTTTCTGCGCCTGAAGGGTTTTTACCCGCCCGGGGCTTCCCCGACCTTCACGCGCCGCTGCGTCGTTTCTTTCCGCGTCACACCCCCCGTCACGGAAATCACGTAATTACTCGTGCGTGCCTTTTCATCGGGCGCGTACTTCGACATTAACGAAGATTTTTTGAGGAAAGAAGTATGAGTAAAGCGCTTGCAGGCGTGCGCATTCTCGACATGACCCACGTTCAGGCCGGCCCGACCGCCTCGCAACTGCTGGCATGGATGGGCGCCGACGTCATCAAACTCGAACCGCCGACCGGCGACATCACGCGCACCCAACTGCGCGACATCCCGGACGTCGATAGCCTCTATTTCACGATGCTGAACTGCAACAAGCGTTCGATCACCGTGAACATGAAGAGCGAAGAGGGCAAGGCCATTTTCGTCGAACTGCTCAAAGAGTCCGACATCCTCATGGAAAACTTCGGTCCGGGCGTGCTCGACCGTTTCGGTTTTACCTGGGAAGAAGTTCACAAGCTGAACCCCCGCATCATCATGGCATCGGTCAAGGGCTTCGGCTCCACCGGTCCCTATTCCGACTTCAAGGCCTACGAAAACGTCGCGCAAGCCATGGGCGGCGCCATGTCGACCACCGGCTTCAATGATGGTCCTCCGTCCGTCACCGGCGCCCAGATCGGTGACTCCGGTACCGGCCTGCACTTCGTCATCGGCATCCTCGGTGCGCTGTATCACCGCACCCACTCCGGCGAAGGCCAGTACGTTGAAGTCGCCATGCAGGACTCCGTGCTGAACCTGTGCCGCGTCAAGATGCGCGATCACCAGCGTCTGCAACACGGTCCGCTGATCGAGTTCTCGGTGCCGACCGAAGGTTTGACCGAAGTGCCGCGCGGCGGCAATGACTCCGGCGGCGGCCAGCTCGGCAACGCCATCAAGTGCAAGGGCGGCGGCATCAACGACTACCTCTACGTGGTCGTGCAGGAAGTCGTGTGGCCGGCACTGGCCAACCTGGTCGGCGGTGAAAAGCTCGCCCACGATCCGCGCTTCGCCAAGATCGGCGATCGTCGCGTCAACCAGAAGGCCATGTGGCGCATCCTCAACGAGTTTGCTTCCCACCACACCAAACAGGAACTGATGGCGATCTTCAACGAGATCGACGTTCCCTGCGGCCCGGTGCTCAGCACCGAAGACCTGGCCAACGACGAGCACATCAAGATTCGCGAGATGTACGTCGAAGTGGATCACAAGAAGCGTGGCAAGCATTTCAACGTCGGCATGCCGATCAAGCTGTCGGCCTCGCCGACTGTCATCACCCCGGCACCGCTGCTGGGTGAGCACACCGACGAAGTGCTGAAGCAAGTGCTCGGCTACACCGACGAACAAATCGCTGCCAAGCGCGCCGCCGGCGCCTTCGGCAAGGTTTGATCGCCGCCTGAAGTATCCACCGCCCCCGGCAGAAAAGTGTCGGGGGCGGTTTTGTTTTTTTGGAAAATCAGCAACAAGGGCGGCTTATTGCAAATGAGCCCCTTGTTTATCCCCGCCTTTCGGGGAAACAGTTTTGCAATTGAATCAGGAGTGTTGTTATGAAGATGAGAGCTTGTGAAGCCGCCGTCCGCGTGATGGAGCTCGAAGGCATTACCCAGACCTTCGGCATCCCCGGCGCCGCCATCAACCCGCTGTACTCGGCCATGAAGAGCCGCGGTACCTTGAAGCACGTGCTGGCCCGCCACATGGAAGGCGCATCGCACATGGCCGAAGGCTACACCCGCGCCACCCGCGGCAACATCGGCGTGTGTATCGGCACCTCCGGCCCGGCCGGTACCGACATGATCACCGGTCTGTACTCCGCCATCGCCGACTCGACCCCGATCCTGTGTATCACCGGTCAAGCACCGCGTGCCCGCATGTACAAGGAAGACTTCCAGGCTGTCGATATCGAAGCCATCTCCAAGCCGGTCACCAAGTGGTCGGTCATGGTGCGCGAAGCCGCTCTGGTGCCGCAAGTGTTCCAGCAAGCTTTCCACCTGATGCGCTCCGGCCGTCCGGGCCCGGTCCTGATCGACCTACCCTTCGACGTGCAGATGACCGAAATCGAATTCGATCCGGACACCTATCAGCCCCTGCCGGTCTACAAGCCTGCTGCTTCGCGCAAGCAAGCCGAGAAGGCCATCGACATGCTGCTGGCTTCGCATCGCCCGATCATCGTGACCGGTGGCGGCGTCATCAACGCCGGTGGCGAAAAGCAACTGGTCGAACTGGCCGAGCTGCTGAACGTGCCGGTCGTCCCGACCCTGATGGGCTGGGGCACCATCGCCGACAAGCACCCGCTGATGATCGGCATGGTCGGTCTGCAGACCGCCCACCGCTACGGCAATGCTTCGCTGCTGGCTTCCGACTTTGTCATGGGCGTGGGCAACCGCTGGGCCAACCGTCACACCGGTTCGGTCGAGGTCTACACCAAGGATCGCAAGTTCGTGCACATCGACATCGAGCCGACCCAGATCGGTCGCGTCTTCGGTCCGGACCTGGGCATCGTGTCCGACGCCAAGATCGCGCTTGAATTGATGATCGAAGTGGCCAAGGAACGCAAGGCTGCCGGCAAGCTCAAGAACTACGGCACCTGGGTTGCCCAGTGTCAAGAACGCAAGCGCACCATGCTGCGCAAGAGCGATTTCGACAACGCCCCGATCAAGCCGCAACGCGTGTACCACGAAATGAACAAGGCCTTCGGCGAAGACGTCTGCTACGTCGCCACCATCGGCCTGTCGCAGATCGCTGCCGCTCAGTTCCTGACCGTGAACCATCCGCGTCACTGGATCAACTGCGGCCAGGCCGGCCCGCTGGGCTGGACCATCCCGGCTGCCATCGGTGTTGCCACGGCTGAACCGACCAAGGAAGTGGTTGCCATCTCCGGCGACTTCGACTTCCAGTTCATGATCGAAGAACTCGCTGTCGGCGCCCAGTTCAAGACCCCGTACATCCACATCCTGGTGAACAACGCCTACCTGGGTCTGATCCGCCAAGCTCAACGCAACTTCGAAATCGACTACTGCGTGCAGCTGTCCTTCGAAAACATCAACTCGCCGGAACTGGGCGTGTACGGTGTTGATCACGTCAAGGTTGCCGAAGGTCTGGGTTGTAAGGCCGTGCGCATCACCAAGCCGGAAGACCTGGCTGCCGGCCTGGCCGAAGCCAAGCGCCTGCGCGACGAGTTCTCCGTGCCGGTCGTGGTTGAAGTCATCCTCGAGCGCGTCACCAACATCGCCATGGGCCTGGAAATCAGCGGCGTCAATGAATTCGAAGAAGTCATCGACCTGCCCGCCACCATCGACCTGACGCCGGTCGACGCGAAGTAAGCGTAGTAGAAACGAAACAGACAGGCGGCTAAAATGGCCGCCTGTTTGCTTAACAACTCACAATTTTTATTCATCATCCGGAGATATCAGCATGCCTAAACTCGCTGCCAACCTGACGATGCTCTACAACGAAGTCGACTTCATGGACCGCTTCGCAGCGGCTGCCAAGGACGGCTTCAAGGGCGTTGAGTACCTGTTTCCCTACGCCTACGACAAGAACGAACTGGCCGACAAGCTGAAGAGCAACGGTCTCACCCAAGTGCTGCACAACCTGCCGGCCGGCGACTGGGCTGGCGGCGAGCGCGGCATCGCCTGCCTGCCGGATCGCGTCAGCGAATTCCAGGACGGCGTCGGCAAGGCCATCGAATACGCCACCGCGCTGGGCTGCAAGCAAGTGAACTGCCTGACCGGTATCGCCCCCAAGGGCGTGGATGCCGACAAGGTCACCCAGACCGTCGTCGACAACCTGAAGTTCGCTGCCGACAAGCTCAAGGCCGCCGGCATCAAGCTGCTGGCCGAGCACATCAACACTTACGACATCCCGGGCTTCTACCTGAACCGTACCGCCCAGGTGCTGGACGTGTTCAAGGCGGTCGGTTCCGACAACCTGTACATCCAGTACGATATCTATCACATGCAGCGCATGGAAGGCGAACTGGCCAACACCATCAAGGCCAACCTGCCGCGCATCGCTCACATGCAGCTCGCCGACAACCCGGGCCGCAACGAGCCGGGCACCGGCGAAATCAACTACGACTTCCTGTTCAAGTACATCGACGGTCTCGGCTACGATGGCTGGATCGGCTGCGAGTACAAGCCCGCCAAGGGCACCAGCGAAGGTCTGGGCTGGGCCAAGGGTCTGCTGTGACCGAAGGGAATCCCTTCTCGGGATAATCAAGTTCCATTGCGGGGCCGCACTGTGGCTCCGCACTTCAATGCTTAATCATCAAGGAGTACACAATGGCTAAAGTAGGTTTTATCGGCACTGGCATCATGGGCGCCCCGATGGCGGGCCACATCAAGGCCGGCGGCAACGAACTCTTCGTCTTTGACATCGCCCCGATCTCGGCTGAACTGACCAACGCCGGCGCCGTCGTTTGCGCCAGCGGCAAGGAAGTCGCCCAGAAGGCCGACATCATCATCACCATGGTTCCGGATACCCCGCACGTGGCTGCCGCCCTGTTCGGCGCCAACGGCGTGGCCGAAGGCCTGTCGGCCGGCAAGACCGTGATCGACATGTCCTCGATCTCCCCGGTTGATACCAAGGAGTTCGCCAAGAAGATCAACGCCCTCGGCTGCGAATACCTGGACGCTCCGGTGTCCGGCGGCGAAGTCGGCGCCAAGGCTGCAACCCTGACCATCATGTGCGGCGGCTCGCAAGCCACCTTCGACAAGGTCAAGCCTATCCTCGACCTGATGGGCAAGAACATCAACCTCGTCGGCGGTAACGGCGACGGTCAGACCTGCAAGGTCGCCAACCAGATCA
The DNA here is from genome assembly GCA_035565355.1 of Rhodocyclaceae bacterium. Classification (GTDB taxonomy): domain Bacteria; phylum Pseudomonadota; class Gammaproteobacteria; order Burkholderiales; family Rhodocyclaceae. Next base: position 14,521 of record DATMSM010000097.1, on the reverse strand, counting down.
TCGTCGCACTGAACATCGAAGCCGTCGGCGAAGCCCTGCTGTTCGCCTCCAAGATGGGCGCCGATCCGGCCAAGGTGCGCAACGCACTGATGGGCGGCTTCGCTTCCTCCAAGATCCTCGAAGTGCACGGCGAGCGCATGATCAAGCGCACCTTCAACCCGGGCTTCCGCATCGAGCTGCACCAGAAGGACCTGAACCTGGCCCTGCAAACCGCCAAGTCCATCGGCCTTTCGCTGCCCAACACCGCCACCGCGCAAGAGCTGTTCAACACCTGCTCCGCTCACGGCGGCAAGGCATGGGACCACAGCGCCATGGTGCGTGCTCTGGAAATCATGGGCAACCACGAAGTCGCCAAGGCCTGATCAGCTTTAGCGTTCGTAAAAAAGCCGCTGAGGAAACCCAGCGGCTTTTTTGCTGCTTACGGGGCTGGAAACAGCCGGAGTGAAATCGGTAAAAATCACAATTAAGGCAAACGCCCACCTAACTTCTGTCGGTAACAACAACGCCTTGTCTGTACGCTAGCGCCGCACAATCTCAACAACGCGGAGAGACCTATGTCGCGCTTATGCACGATCATTCCTCTAGCCTTCTTAGCGGTCTTGCCCGCTCAAGCAGAAGATGCCGCTGAGCTGGTGCCGCGCTGTGGTGGCCCTTTCGCGCTGTGTGGCTATGTCGACAAGGCGACGCGTGAGGAACGCATCCCCCGGCGATTCGAAGTGGCCCAGCCGTTCAGCGATGGCCTGGCTGCGGTGCGTGTTAACGGCCTGTATGGCTTTATCAATGCCGCCGGGACGATGGTGATTGCGCCGCGCTTCCAGAACGCGGGGCCCTTTGCCGGTGAGTATGCGGAAGTCCGGCTCGATGGTTCGACAGGCATCGTCAATCGTTCAGGAAAGATCGTGGTCGCGCCGCAATTCAGGCGGATCATTCCTTTCACAGAGGATGTCTTCATCGCCAAGCCCTTTGTGCATGTTGCCGGCTATCCGCGGGAGGTCTTACGCAACGACCGGCCACTGGAGTCGATTACGGATCCCTTGTCCTTGTCGACCTATAACGACTCCGGTCTTTACCATGTCAAAAAGGGCTGGCTGTCTGCGCAGAACCTGCACTTCAAGCTCTTCGACAAGCCGGAGCGCGGATTGATCTGGGCCGATAACCGGAGCAGCACCTACAACAAGACATGGGGCCTGTTGCGTGCCGACGGAAGCTGGCAGGTTAAGCCGAGCTACGATGATGTGCATCAGTTGAGAAACGGGCACGCAGCGGTTCAGTCCTTCCCTGACCTTGCATTGCCTATGCCCCAGCGCCGTCAAGTCCAGCGCTGGGGCGCGGTTGATCACGATGGAAAATTGATTGTTCCCCTGGCGTTCTACTCGCCGCGCGCCGCGCTGGATGAGGCCGGGCGTGCGATGTATGCCCAGCCGCTCAAAGCCGATGTCGCGCCCACCGAACAGCTGGCTGCGGAGAAACCCGATACGGAAAAGCTGCTGTTCGCATGCCCAGGCGGCCTGACTGTCGTCCAACGTGGCGAGAGCGTCGAGTTTCGCAAGTCCAAGGAAGGACCGGTGATCGGCGCGTTTGATAAGGGATATTTTCAGGCGAGCGACTGCCACAAGGGAATTGCTGCCACCCGAAATAGGAAATGGTTTGTCGTTCTCGAGGGAGGGACTGTTATCGGCGGCGAGAATGGGTACGAGGACCTGTCTGCATCCTTTGGAAACCACTGGGGTGTCAAAGTCGGGGGGAAATGGGGAGTCATCGACCGCTCTGGCACTTTCACCGTCAAGCCGAGATTTGCTTCGATGCGAATGACGCCAGAAGACACATATGCTGTGAATGAGGGAGGTGACACCTACTGGATCGATGCGGCGGGTGAGCGTGTAGCTAAGCCCACCAAGGAGTGGGGCCCACCGCCACCGAAACGCTCACTGGCCTGCGGGGGGGGATTACGCTTTTTCCAGAAGGGCGACCTGTGGGGCCTGCAGGACAGCGACGGCAAGACCGTCATCGAGCCGAAGTACCCCGCTTTGTCCTGCTTCAGGAATGGTGTTGCTTGGGTGGCCCTACTAAACCCAACGCAGTGGTGTCCGATTGGCCCGGACGGAAACAGGATTGAGGCTATGGAGTGCAAGAGCGAATACTATTTCCAGACTTGGTCTCACAGCCGCCCGGAGAACCTAGCATCGGGCCAATACGACGTTAGCATCGCCTGGAACCGCGCTTGGCTGGACTACCACGCGGGCAAGCGTGACAAGCTGCCGGAATGGATCACCATGGGATATGGCTATGTGCACGGGAGTAAATTCAGCAAATAGTAAATTGCGGCAAGTTTGATATCGGGCTGGCCTTAATTTGGCGAGCCCGAACAGTCTTTTCAAAGCACTAATCTTTGATGCGTGCTTGAATTGCTTCTGTTTCCCTCCATGTTCAGCAGCGAACCGCTAACACTTAGCGATTGCTCAATCACACAAGGACTACACCATGGACCTCAAGCTCACGAACAAACTCGCCCTCGTCTCCGGCAGCACCGCCGGCATCGGTTATGCCATCGCCTCCGCACTCGCGGCCGAAGGCGCCCGGGTCATCGTCAATGGCCGCACGCAGGAGGGCGTAGACAAGGCGCTGGCTTCGTTGAAGGCGGAAGGCCGCAGCAATGTGATTGGCTTTGCCGGCGACCTCTCCAAGGCCGATGTGGCCGAAGCGCTGGTCAAGCAGCATCCGGGCATCGAGATTCTGGTGAACAACCTCGGCATCTTCGAACCCAAGGATTTCGAGGATATCCCGGACGAGGACTGGCTGCGCTTCTTCGATGTGAATGTGCTGAGCGGCGTGCGCCTTTCGCGTCTGGTGCTGCCGGCGATGAAGCAGGCCAACTGGGGTCGCATCATCTTTATCTCCAGCGAGAGCGCGCTGCAGATTCCGGCCGAGATGATTCACTACGGCATGAGCAAGACCGCGCAGATTGCGGTGGCGCGTGGGCTGGCCGAATCGCTGGCTGGCACCAACATCACGGTGAACAGCGTGCTGCCCGGCCCGACCCGTTCGCGTGGCGTCGGCGATTTCGTGGCCGAGCTGGCCAAGGCCGAAGGCAAAACGGCGGAGCAGTTTGAAAAGGAATTCTTCGAGAAGGTGCGCCCGACCTCGCTGATCAAGCGTTTCGGCACGCCCGAGGAAGTCGCCTCGTTGGTCGCTTATATCGCCAGTCCGCTCGCCTCGGCCACCACCGGCGCTGCGCTGCGCGTGGATGGCGGTACTGCCAAGAATGCATTCTGAACCAGACAAGGCCAAAAAAAGCCGCTGCACCAGCAGCGGCTTTTTGTTGGCTGTACTCAGTGCAATCTCGCCCGCTAGAAGCTTGAATCGGGCTGCTTCAGAAACTCAAGCTCTTCCGGCACCGATGTGCGGCCGAGTAGGGTGTTGCGGTGGGGGTAGCGGCCGAAGCGGTCGATGATGCGCTTGTGCTTGAGTTCGAAGTCGTAATTTGTGGTCGCGGTGTGTGCCAGGAAGAGGTGCTCGGCTTCGGCGTGTATGGCTTTGGACTCGCTATGCATCCAGGGCATCAGCAGGAAGGCGCACTCGTCGGGGCCAAGCGCCTCCAATGCGCCGTTATGTATCGCTTCCTGCGATAGCGCCAGGGCCATGCCATCCTGCGAGAAGGCGCGTGGCGTACCGCGCCACACATTGCGTGAGAACTGGTCGAGCACGATGATCTCGGCCAGCCGTCCCGGCAGGGCTTCGCGCCAGGCATACAGTTCCCCCGCTGCGGCCTGCTGCAGAACTGCGAGGAAGCGCGTTTCGATCAGGCGGTCAAACTCAGGGTCGGCGTTCCACCATTGAGTCGGTGTGGTTTCGCGGAACCAGAAGTCGAGGATGTCCGAGGCATGCATGGCGCAGAGTGTAATGCGGGTGGCGGCGGAAAGGGGCAGCCCAGCCTGTGGCGGCGGCGTGATGATCCCGTCTGTATGTGCACCTGGCGCTGATGCAAACGTCGCGCCGAATCAGCTTGATTTAGCCTGGCACCTGCGGCTTCTGTCGGTACGGGTCTGAGAGTGCCGCCGGTGGCGCTGACCGCCGTCAGGGCGCATCAGGTCCGGTAACGGATAGGCATCCGCGACGTAGGCGGGGCCTTTCATCACCATGACGATAAAGGCGGCAATGCCGGCGCACAGGAGACTGCTCCAGTAGAGAGGGAACAGGCCCATGAGATAGATCTCGGCCATACTGAGCGCGCCCGGCCGCTTGAGCAGGGCCACGACGAGCAGGGCCAGGGACAGCATCAGCGTTCCCCATGCGGCTGCGGGCAGCAGGTGGCGCAGGACAATGCGCTCCAGGCCCGGCGGGCTGCGCACAAAGCCCGGTAGTGTGTTGAAAAGATTCATTGCCGCCTCCATCGCGTTCGCTATGCGCCTCTGTCCGCAATCCGGATGCCCGCGCCCGGATATGCCGGACAATCTGCCGCCGCGAGACGCCAAACCGCAAAGCTTGGCTATGATGACGGCTAGCCGCCATCCTGGCGCCCACAAACAGGAGTGCATCGTATGCCCCGCTCTGCTACCTCGTCGTCTTATCTCGGCCTGTGTCTCTGGCTGCTGGCCGTGTTCGGTACGGCGGCGCTGGGGGCGCTGGCCTCGGCGGATGCGCCGGCTTTCTATGCGCAATTGAACAAGCCTGACTGGGCGCCCCCGGCCGGCTGGTTCGGGCCGGTATGGACGCTGTTGTACTGCATGATGGGCGTGGCGGTCTGGCTGATATGGCGCCGGCCGCAGGTCGAGCGCAAGGCGCTGATCCTGTTCGGCCTGCAGTTGGCCGTGAATGCGCTGTGGTCATGGCTGTTCTTTGCCTGGCAGCAGGGCGCGCTGGCGTTTGCCGACGTGCTGCTGCTATGGCTGCTGATCCTGGCAACGATCTGTGCCTTCTGGCGCAGCAGCCGGCTGGCGGCCTTGATGCTTCTGCCCTACTGGCTCTGGGTCAGCTTCGCCACGGCACTGACCTTTGCGGTGTGGCAGGGCAATCCCGGTCTACTTTAAATTGCCTTCCCGTATGCCCGACTTTCTCTCTGCGGCGCAGTTGCGCCAGTTCCGCCAGGACGGCTATCTGGTCTTGCCCGACATGCTCGCCCCCGATGCCTGTGCGCGCATCCGCGCGCTGGTGCAGGCGCATCTGCGCGATGCCGTGGCGCCGCTCGAATATGAGGCCGAGGTTGGTTACCCGGGTGCGCCCAGCTCGCTCGATGCGCCGGGCGGAGGCACCGTGCGGCGCTTGAAGGATGCCTATCAGCGCGACACGAGCTTGCGTGCCTGGGCCGAAGATGGGCGCATCGTGGCCAGCATGGCGCAGCTCATGGAGGAGCCCGTGGTGTTGACGCTGGCGCATCACAACTGCGTGATGACCAAACATCCTCGTTATGGCACCGCGACCGGCTGGCATCGCGATATTCGCTACTGGCGCTTTGCCCGCAACGAGCTGGTCACGGTGTGGCTGGCGCTGGGCGATGAGCGTGTCGAGAACGGCGCGCTGCGTGTCATTCCGGGCTCGCACCGCTTCGATATCAAGCCCGAACAACTCGACGCGCTCGACTTCCTGCGGCCCGATGCACCGGAGAACGCGGCGCTGTTTGCGCAAGGGATTGCGGTGGAGCTGCAGGCCGGCGATGTGCTGCTCTTCCACAGCGGTCTGTTCCACGCGGCCGGCCCGAACCGGCAGGATGAGGTGAAGATGTCGGTCGCATTCGCCTACCGCGGCGCCAGCAACCTGCCGCTAGCCCGCAGCCGTTCGGCGGCGGGCGGCGAGGTGGCGCTCTCGTAGCGTCGCTGACAGCATTGTCGTCTGGCGGGCGCTGACGGCTTTGGCGCCAGGCCAGATCATGCAATCGGCATGGGCATAGAATGCCGTGTGCACTTGTCATGAAGGGAGATATTCATGATCGCGTTGCTGGAGGCAAAGCGGGCCGGTTTATTGCAGCCCGCCAACTGGCTGCCCAATCTGGTGGCAGGGCTGATCGTGGGTATCGTCGCGCTGCCCCTGGCGATGGCCTTTGCGATTGCGAGCGGCGCCAAGCCCGAGCAGGGTTTGTACACAGCCATCGTCGCCGGGGTGGTGGTGTCGCTATTCGGTGGCAGCCGCGTGCAGATCGCCGGGCCCACCGGCGCCTTTATCGTCATCCTCGCCAGCATCACCGCCAAGTACGGCATCGAGGGTTTGCAGACGGCCACGCTGATGGCTGGCGTGATCCTGGTGTTGATGGGCTGGGCACGCCTGGGCAGTGTGATTCGCTACATCCCGGACCCGGTCATCATCGGTTTCACCACCGGCATTGCGACGCTGATCTGGGTCACGCAGTGGCGTGACTTCTTCGGCCTGCCTGCGGTGGGAGGCGAGCATTTCCACGAGAAGCTGCTGAATCTGCTGCAGGCTTTTCCGCAACTGCACCCGACTACGGCTTTGCTGGCTGCGTTTGCGCTATTGCTGCTCATCGTCACGCCGCGCCTGCCCGGGCTGCGCCGCGTGCCCGCGCCGCTGGTGGCCATGGTGGCAGCGACGCTGATCGTGGCGATCTGGCGGCCCGAGGGGGTGGCGACCATAGGCAGCGCCTTTGGCGGCATTCCGCAAACCCTGCCTGGCCTGGGGCTGCCCGATCTGTCCCTGCCGCGCATGCTCGAGCTGATCGGCCCGGCCTTCACCATTGCCATGCTCGGCGCGATCGAGTCCTTGTTGTCGGCCGTGGTCGCCGACGGCATGGCCGGCACGCGCCACAATTCCAATCAGGAGCTGGTCGGCCAGGGGCTGGCCAATGTGCTGACGCCTTTGTTCGGCGGCTTTGCCGCCACCGGCGCCATCGCGCGCACGGCGACCAATATCCGCAACGGCGGCAACAGTCCGATTGCCGGTATTGCCCACAGCGCGGTGCTGCTGGCCGTGATCGTCGCTCTGGCGCCGCTGGCAGTGCATATTCCGCTGTGCGCGCTGGCGGCAATTCTCTTCGTCGTCGCCTGGAATATGAGCGAGCTGCCGCGCTTCGTGCGCATGCTGAAGCGGGCGCCGCACTACGACGTCGGCATCCTGCTCGTCACCTACGTGCTGACAGTCTTCGTCGACCTGGTGGTGGCGGTGAATATCGGCGTGATCCTCGCCTCGCTGGTGTTCCTGCAGCGCATGGCGAGTGCGGTCGAGGTGCGTGTGCATCAGCATGCCGATCTGGAATCCGAGCTGCACGCCGCTGGGCTGGAACAGCTGCCGAACGACGTGGTGGTGTATGGCATCGACGGTCCGCTTTTCTTCGGCGGCGCAAGCAATCTTGAACATGCGCTGGTTTCCAGTCACACCTTGCCGCGGGTATTGATCATCCGCCTCAGCCGTGTGCCCTTCATGGACGTCACCGCGCTCAATGCGCTGGAAGAGGTCGCCACCACGCTGCAGAAGCGCGGCGTGCGGGTGATGCTCAGCGAAGCCAATCTGCGCGTCAGCGGCAAGCTGCACAACGCCGGCCTCACCGAACTGCTGGGCGCCGACGCCGTGCATGCTTCGCTGGCGGCGGCGCTGCGTTGCGCAATCGCCGCTTGAGCCTCTTGTCCGCCTTAGCTCAGGCCGGCCTTGTCCAGCCCGAACATCTTGTCCTTCGAGCCGGGCGGGTTGCGGAAGGCAATGCTCATGCGGTTCCAGCCGTTGATGGCGGCGACGCGGAAGGTGAGATCGGAGAGCTCGGTCTCGCTGAAGTGGTCGAGCATGGACTCGTAGAGTGCGTCACTGACGTGCAGTTGGCCGTGGTCGCCGCTCTGGGTGAGCGCTTCGGTCCATTCAAAGGCAGCGCGTTCCTGCGCGGTGAATAGATTCGATTCGCGCCAGATGGCGAGGTGATGCAGGCGTAGTTCACGCTCGCCGTGCATGCGGGCTTCCTTGATGTGCATGTCCACGCAGAAGGCGCAGCCGTTGAGTTGCGAGGCGCGAATATCGACCAGATGGGCAAGCTGCTGATCCATCTTGTTGGCCATGCTGAAGGCCAGATACTTCTTGAACAGATCGGCGGAGAGGCTCATGTAGTCGAGGCGCGGGCCGTGGGCTTGCTGTGGTGCGTTCATGGCGGATTCCTTGTCTGGGTGTAGAGACTCGCGAAAAGTGCGAGGACACAGACAAGACGACGCAGCGGCTGCCCGTGTGACAGGGGCCGCGATATTTTTCAGTGGGCGATGTCGATGCCGAGCAGGCGTGCAATGCCGGTGAGCTTGTCCGGATTGCGCTGGATATAGACGCCGCCGACATGGCCCGGTGTATCGGCCGGTGCCAGCGCCACCGTCTGCACCAGTGCTCCGCCCTTGTCGTCGTCGAAGACCAGGTAGCCCGGCAGGCCGTTCACCACGGCCGGCACCAGACGCCAGCCTTTGCTGACCTCGAGCTTTGCAAAGCCGACCACTGCCTTGGCAATCGGCAGGCTGCCCAGCAGGGGGCGGGAAACCGCATGCACCTTGCCGCCACCGTCGGTCAGCAGGACCGCATCTTCGGCCAGCACTTGTGCCAGTGCCTGGATGTCATGCGTGCGGATGGCCTCCGTGAAGGCGGCGACCAGGCGCTGTCGCTCCTCCTCGGCGACTTCGCGGCGTGCATAGTCGGCCTTGACGTTGCGGCGTGCTCGGCTGACCAGTTGGCGGCAACTGGCGTCGCTGCGGTCGAGGTGTCCGGCGATTTCGGTGTATTCGAGATCGAAGACGTCGTGCAGCAGAAAGGCGGCGCGCTCCAGTGGCGATAGGCGTTCCAGCGCCAGCATGAAGGCGACCGACACATCCTCGGCGTATTCGGCCTGGCGCTCCGGGCTGGGCGCCCAGCCGAACAGGATTTCGTCCTCCAGCAGCGGATCGGGCAGCCACACGCCCACATACTGTTCGCGCCGAGTTGCCGCCGAGCCCAGCTTGTCGAGACAGAGATTGGTGCACAGCCGGCCCAGGTAGGCGGCAACATTCGCGATCTGGCTTTCGTCGACTTCGGCCCAGCGCAGCCATGTTTCCTGCACGATGTCCTCGGCTTCGGCGCGCGAACCAAGCATGCGGTAGGCCAAGGCCCGTAGGCGACGCGCATGTTCGGCATCGTAGCGGCGGGCGCGTTCGGTCTGGACGGCGGAGAGTGATGTCATGGCAGGCTTTGGCTGGTTGACGGAGATATTACCGTCATGACGAAACGGCGGCCGCGTTTGTGACATACGCACCTCCGCACGGAACCGGATGCCGGCCTGGTGTGGTAATTTCGAGGGTCGCCTTTCTCCCGCTTCCATGAAACTAAAACGGACCTTCCTCGTCCTCAGCATCCTGCTTGCGCTCGCAATGCTCACCATGATGGCCGACCGCCTGGTGCAGGCATGGAAGGATGTGCGCAAGGCCGGCCAGGGTATGGAAGCCGTGTTGCTGCTGCAGGACATGCTGGTGGCGGTGGAGATGGCTTCCCGTGAGCGCGGCCCCGCGAATGCCTTGCTGGGTTCCATGCCATCTGAGTATCCGCTGCGCAAGGAAAACCTTCAGGCCGCGCGTGCCAGGACCGATGCGGCCTTTTCCGCATTGCGCGACAGGGTGGTAGGCCTGGAAGGCCGCGAAAGCCGCACGCATGCGGCCTATGTGGAGGCGCTGGTCCGCCTGCAGGCAGGGCGCGCGGCGATTGACGCCGCCTTGGGCAGCCGTGATGCGGATCAGATTCGTGCAGCAATCCAGAAAATGTTTGCGGTGATCGGCACGCTGGAGCCGGGCATCCTACTCATGTCGAACGAGGCGCGCGGTGCCACCGCCGCCTATGCCGACGCCGTTCAGGGGGCTGTTATCGCGGCGCGGCTGCGCGAGAATGCAGGCAAGCTGGGCTCGCAGTTCACGGTGGCGCTGACGACGCGGCAACCGATCCGCGCTCAGGAACATGACGATATCCAGCAGTTGCGGGGCCGCATCGAGCAACTGCGCGAGGTGCTGTTATGGCGGATCAGCGGGCTGTCCGACCAGCCCTCGATACGCGAGGCGCGCGACACCATGTTGCAGCGTTACTTCGCGACGGCGCTTCCCTTCACACGCAGCATCGAGGCCGCCAGCCTGAACCGCCGCCCCTATCCGCTCGATGCGGCAGGTTTTGCTGCTGCCTATGTGCCGGAGATGGACTCCATTCTGAAGCTGCGTGATGAGCTGATCCAGCAGGCATGGGCGGACTCCCAGTCCGCACTGGATCAGCGCAAGGATGAAGCGGTGCGCATGGTCGGTGTCGGCCTGCTGATGCTTACCGTTCTCGGCTGCACCTTGTGGCTGTTGCATGCGCGCGTGATCATGCCGCTGACCCAGGGCACCGAACTGATCGTTGCGATTGCGCAGGGTCGGCTGGGTCAGTCGATACCCGGCTCACCGTTCGAGGATGAGGTCAAGGAACTGTTCGACGCCATCGGCGTACTGCGCGATAACAGCCGTGCCCGCCTGGCGCTGGAAAAGGAGCGCACGCAGCTGATCGAGCAATTGCGTGCGCAGTCGAACACCGACTACCTGACGGGCCTGTCCAATCGGCGCGGCTTCTATGCGCTGGCCGAGCATGACCTGTCGAATTGGCAACGCCACAACTTTGCCCTGACGCTGGCGATTTTCGACGTTGACCACTTCAAGAAGGTGAACGACCAGCACGGCCATGCGGTGGGTGATGCGGTGCTGGTCGAGATTGCGGCACTTTGCCAAGCGACCTTGCGTCGAGGCGATGTGGCCGCCCGTTTTGGTGGCGAAGAGTTCCTGCTGTGGATGCCTTACTGCGATCTGGAACAGGGCATCGCCAAGATGGAGACCTTGCGCCAGTCCATCCAGAAGCTGGCCATCGTCCTGCCCCAGGGCGGCCTCCTGCATGTGACGGCGAGCTTTGGCGTAGTCGGCTGGACGGTCGGCTATGCCACGATCGATCAGGCCATTACCCGAGCGGATCAGTATCTCTACGCGGCCAAGAGCGCCGGCCGCAATCGCGTGATATCTGGCGCCTGAGCCAGCACAGCCGTTGCAGGTACGGCCCGCCGATTGACCCGGCCTGCGCGCTGGCGCGGACTCTGGGCTGCAATAAAAAAAGGCGACCGAAGCCGCCTTGAGTACTGCAAATGTAAAGCCCGGACTCAGCGCTGCTTGCGGCGGCTCAGTGCCAGGCCGCTGAGGGCGAGGCCCAGCAGGGCCAGCGAGGCCGGTTCCGGAACGGCCAGCGCATCCAGATTGGCAACGCTGAGTTCCTGCCAATCGCCACCACCGACGGAGAAACGGGCGCTTTGGCCGCCGTTACAGCAGCCCTCGGCCCAGTACAGGTCGATGGTATAGCTGCCCTGGGCGATGTTGGCAAAGCTGGCGTTCAGCAGCTCTGCGCTGTTGCTCCAGCTGTAGCCCCACCACAGATCGGTGGGTGCGAAGGAGGACAGCACGCCATCGATATACAGGGCGCCGCCATAGCCCGCATCGGGCGCGAACTGGAACTGCAGCGAGTTGCCGGCAACGACCGAGCCGATATCAAAGCTCACCGACAGGTGGTTGTAGCCGTTGTTGAGGCCCAACAGATTGGTAAAGGCGGCGGGGGTGCTCGAGGCGATGGCCGACGACTGGGCATTCCAGCCGGCCTGGTAGTCGGCAAAGCTCGGAGTGCTGATATCGCGAACGTCGTAAGTGATGCTCGAAGCGGCGGCGACACCCGCGGACAGGGCAAGTGCGGCGGCAACAAGGAGGGATTTGATCTGCATGAGGGGACGCTCTATCTGAATAAACTGAAAGGGATAAAGCAAACCACAGGCCAGTAATTTAAAGCCCATTTTGCTCAAGGGCTTAAGCACACAGCTCGGTATAGCGCGCCGCGCCGTGTAAGGTTTTTCGACACCTCTTGGGCATGAGCAACGCCCGGATCGATGAAGCGGCGGTAACGGGAGTTGGGATTACGCCATGACTATCGCCGTGGCAGGCGTACCGGAGCCGGGGCTCTGGCGCGAGTCGGTGCCGGCGCCACATAAAAAAAGCCGCTGGCGGACCAGCGGCTTTTTATTTGGCGCTACCGAAGCCTCGGCTTAGTGATCCTTGGCAGGATGATCAGCCATGTACTGGCGCAGCTGGATCAGCGGCAGCACGACATCGATGGTCGGGGTCGGGACTTCGGCCAAGCGGCCCATTTCCTGAACCACGGTCAGCAGCGGGTCGATTTCCATCGGACGGCCGCGCTCCAGATCCTGCAGCATGGAGGTCTTGTGGGCGCCAACCTTGACGGCACCGTTGATGCGGCGTTCGACGTCGACGTGGAACTTGACGCCCAGCTTTTCGCCGATGGCTTGGCCTTCCAGCATCATGGCCTTGGACACGGCACGGGTGCCGGGATTGGTGCCGATGATGTCGAGGGTGGCGTGGGTCAGTGCGCTGATCGGGTTGAAGCACAGGTTGCCCCACAGCTTCAGCCACAGTTCGTCGCGAATGGCGACGCCTTCGCGCAGCGACGGGTCGAGGTCGGCCTTGACGAAGAGTTCCTTGAGGGCCTTCAGGCGCGGGGTATCTTCATCAGACGGCTCGCCCAGCGGGAACTTGTTGCCGTAGATGTGCTGGATCACGCCCGGTTCGACCACTTCAGCGGCCGGATAGACGATACAGCCGATGGCGCGCTCGGGGCCCAGTTCCTTCCACTGACGACCTTCCGGATCGATGGTTTCGAGGATGCTGTTTTCCAGCTTGCCGCCGTGCTTGTAGAAGTACCAGTAGGGGATGCCGTTGATCGCCGGGATGATCATCGTGTCCGGGCCGAGCAGCGGCTTCATGGCGTCGATGATGTTGGGGATGGCATTGCCCTTGAGGGCGATGATGACGACGTCCTGGACGCCGACTTCCTTCGGATCATTGGTGGCGCGGATATTGGCGACGCGCTCTTCTTCAACGCCTTCGGCATTCTTGATGCGCAGCTTGACGCCATTCTTCTTCATGGCTTCAAGGTGCGGACCGCGTGCGATCAGGCTGACGTCAGCGCCGGCAAGAGCCAGTTGCACGCCCATATAGCCGCCGATAGCACCGGCGCCATAGATACATACCTTCATGGGAACTCCTTAAAAGTTAAGCAGCCGCGCCGGACACGAACAGTGCTGTCTGCGCCCGAAAACGGCAACGGGATTGGAAAAAGGGTTGAAATATTTGGCCCACTTTTATACCACAGAACCCCCTCCTTGCCCAGCCCGGCAGCAGGGTCTTTCCGGGCTAAAGCCTGCAAGGACAAGCGCTTAAGGGTTGGCAGTCAGACACAGGGGCGCTTAGCGCTTAGAATGATGCCCCTTGCAACAATGGAAGCGCGAATACGATGAAGCACGCAGATTACGGCCCTGACGGCAGCCCTGAGAGCCTGCGCATCGTCACGTCCGAAGCGCCCACCCCCAAGCCCGGCGAGGTCCTCATCGAGGTGCACTACGCCGGCGTCAACGGCCCGGACATCGTCCAGCGCAAGGGGCTTTATCCGCCGCCGCCCGACGCCTCGCCGATTCTCGGCCTGGAGGTCTCGGGGCGAATCGCCGCCCTGGGCGAGGGCGTCAGCGAATGGTCGGTAGGCGATCAGGTCTGCGCCCTGGTGCCGGGCAGCGGCTATGCGGAGTTCTGCACCGTGCCGGCCAGCCATGTTTTGCCGGTTCCGCCCGGCATGAGCCTGGCCGATGCGGCCGGCTTGCCCGAGGTCTGGTTCACCGCCTGGGCCAATCTGGTGGAGATGGGGCATATCCGCAGCGGCGACCATGTGCTGATCCACGGCGGCGCCGGCGGTGTCGGCTGCGCAGCGATCCAGCTCGCCAAGCACTGCGGTGCGCGCGTGTTCGCCACGGACACGAGCGAAGCCAAGTTGCAGATCTGCCGCGAAATGGGCGCTGACGTGGTCATTAATGCCAAGGAACAGGACTTCAGCGAGGCCGTCAAGGCCGAGATCGGCAAGCGCGGCCTGGATATCGTGCTGGAGATCATCGGCGGCGCCAGCCTGCACAAGAGCCTGCACCTGTTGCGTCGCGGCGGCCGCCTGCTGGTGATCGCCTTCAATCAGGGCGCCAAGGTTGAGATCGATATGATGCCGGTGCTGACGCGCCGCCTCACTATCGCCGGTTCCACGCTGCGCTCGCGCTCGAATGAAGAGAAAACCGCTATCCGCGACGAACTGCTGCACCAGCTCTGGCCGGCATTTGCGCTCGGCACGCTGCGCACGCACACGCATGCAGTCCTGCCCCTGGAACAGGTTGCCGATGCCCACCGCATGATGGAGGCGGCAGAGCACGTCGGAAAGATCGTGCTGGCGGTAAAGCCGGAATAGTTTTGCGCTAGCCCAGTCCCGCTTGCGGCGGCTTGGCAACAACGCAAGGACACAAAAAAGCCGCTGGGTAAAACCAGCGGCTTTTTGCTTGCTGCCTCAGCAGGATCACTCGACCTTAGCGATATGTAGGAGGTTAGTGGTACCGGACTGACCGAAGGGGAGGCCGGCGATGATGACGACCTGGTCGCCCTGCTTGGCGAAGCCCTCGGACTTGGCGGCGGCGGTGCCGAGTTCGATCATTTGC